>DASYQM010000059.1:0-1799 GCA_036005525.1 Streptosporangiaceae bacterium | reverse complement strand
GTTTACCCGTCCGGGCGGTGGCGCTCGATGATGGCGGCGAGTGCGGGTGGGGCGCCGGGCACATGGCGGTGTTCTGCAACGCGGCGCCGGGCTGCCGGTGGGTGTGGTACCGGCCGCGGTGCGGGCGGCGCAGTTAGGGTTTCAGGTTCGCGAGTCACCCGCAGGTCAGCTGTAGATGGCGCAGCTGCTTGGCGGAGACAACGGTGCTGTTGACCCCCACCAGGTCGATCGTGTACGGGCCGTTGCCCGCAGGGATCGTCGCCGAGAAGTCGTAGACGCCTACCTGCCCTTGGCCGGTTAGCGTGGCCGGGAGTGACAGCTTGCGGGTCGCCGCGGTGTCCCTCCGCAGGTTCGTCGTCGCCAGCAGCTTCCCCGATGGGCCCTTGATGATCACCTGCGTGCCAGAGACCGCCCCGCCGCAGATTCCGGTCCCTCCACCCAGCGCGCCGACCACGGTGGCCGCTGACTGTGTTCCGCCGAGGACCCGGCCGTGCACCGCCTGGGTGCTGGTCCCACCTCCGCATGCTGTCAAGGCCGCCGCGACCGCGGTCGCTACCACTAGCTTCGGGTGGTATCGGCGGCTCATGTGAGTAGGACGCACGCTGAGGTCGGCCGGTTGACGATCACTGGACCTCCTGTCGGCGCAAGGTGGCCGCCACATCCTCAGCGGACACGCCGGTCGGTCTGGTACCGGCCGCGGCACGAGCCCAGGATGTAGTCCGTGGTGCTCAAATAGCCCGGTTAAGAATGCCGCCCTTGCGGGCAGCGGGTCACGCCGGTTCCCAGCGCAAGCCGTTGTTTTCCTCGCAGATGATGGCCTTACCGTTTCCGGCGACGCCGCTCATGCCCGCGTCAGCATGGGGGCAGAACTCCCCGGGCTCATAGCAGTTGCCGGTGGACGCCTTGGGGTGGCAGCCGCCACCGCTGGTGCCCGCGGGGAACACTTGGGCGACGTGGAACCCGGTGATCACGCCGTGGCTCACCCGGTATGTGCCCTCGTAGGTCTTGACCGACCCGTCCGTCTGCCGGGCAGCGAGCCGGGCGCGCACCACGTTCCCAGACACCGACTGGATGGTTACAGTGTCGTGCTCGGTGTCCTCGAAGCCGCTGACGAACGCCGCGTAGCTGCCCCCGGTGTTGCGGCCGCCGAGGCGCCAGGCGCGGCCGTAGTGGTGGCGGTTGATCGCCTTGAAGTAGGCCCGCACCGTAGCGACTGGCCCTAGGTGCCGGGCGTTGTGCCTGACCGCGTGCGTTGCGGCCGGGGAGGCACTGGCTGTGGCCGCCGCCGACGTGCTGGCTGTCCCCGCCGCCGGCGTGCTGCCTGGCGGGGCGGACGCGGGGCCGGAACAGGCGGTGATGACGGCCAGCATGAACACGCCGCCAGCCCCAATAACCCACAGCTTCGCCTTGCGGGTCATGGCCTTGCCTTAAGCCGCGAGCGGAGGCGCTTGTAGCAGGTGAACGGTCCCCACCCGGTTGACACCCCGGTCCTTCCGGCACCGACGTGCAGGAGCGCGATGCGGGGCCCGATGCGGACACGCAGCCCGCGCTTGGCCCACGGAATGGCCCAGAGTAGAAGCCCATCTGTCCTCCGCCCCTTAGCTGCCCAGTAGCCGGGCCTGCGCTCGGCGAACTCTGCCTCGCTCAGCAGCCCGGAATGAATCGCCCCGGGTTCGGTGGAGGTTTCCTTTCTTGGAAGGATGATCTTCATGCCGAAGCAGTACCCGAGGGAGCTCCGTGAGCGCGCGGTGCGGATGGTGATCGAGCACCGCGCCGAGTATGAGACCGAGTATGCGGCG
>DASYQM010000058.1:0-5590 GCA_036005525.1 Streptosporangiaceae bacterium | reverse complement strand
GCCTGGCCTTGCCCGCCGCACCGCGACCTGCACCCGGCGATTATCGCACCAGACCGCCCGGTTCGAGCGGCGCGCCAACACGCGCTGGCGCGGGGTTCGGCAATCCTGTCTGCGTCTGCCGGCTCACCCCACAGCACGCCTACCACGCCTGCTCGCAGGTACTGCCCACGTCTTTCAAACACGGCGACCCGTAGCGGGCCGGACCGTCGGCCGAACCTGGTAGCGAGCTACCCGATCTTGTAGAGGCACGCCCCGGAATATTCCGTCTCCGCGGTTTCGATGCCGCCGGCGTGCTGTGCCCTGCCACGCAGATCGGCGGACCTTCGCGCGGCTGCCCGGGAAGTCCATGACGCTCTGCAATCGTCGCCGGGCTCGGACGTGTGAGCATCTCCGCACGGCGGGCGTCCGCGATGCCGTACGCGGTCGCTCCATTGCGTCGGGGCCGCGTTCCTGAGCGCCATCCGTCCGGCAGCATGTCCGGTGGCTAAGACGTACCTCGCCGGCTATCTAGCCCGGCGGGTTGCCGGGCCGTTCCATCCACCGCTCAGGGCTCACCAGAACGCCGAAGCCCAGCCTCCGGTAGATGCTGCGCTCAGGCTCGGCCATCAGCACCTGGCGGATGCCGGCCACGTCGGGATGGCTGGTGGCCGCCCTGGCCAGGAACGTTCCTAGCCCGTGGCCCCGGTGGGCGGCATCAACGAACACATCACACAGCCAGGCGAACGTGGCCCGGTCAGTGACCAGCCGGGCGAAGCCAGCCTGGGCGCCGTCTGCGGCGTACAGCCCCAGCGCCAGTGAGTGCTCGACCGCGCGGGCCATGACCGGATAGGACCGGCCTGCGGCCCAGTAGCTTTCCCGGCTGATCCAGGCGTGAACGCGATCCATGTCGAGCTGCGACCGGTCATCGCTCACCCAGTAGCCGTCCGGCCCCGCCATCCTCACCGCCCGATCCACCTCCCGCGACAGTCCGCCGGCCGCGGACCGCGGCCGGGCCGAACCAGGCCTCCGCACACCATGCTGCCCAGGCTCCTCGTGCGCGGCTACCCTCACCCTGCTCAGGCAAAGCCGGGCGCCGGTCAGCTATGTCAGCCACGCAGGTGGCCGCGTACAGATGACCCTGTTTGGGCGCGGCGCGGAGGGGCGGCGGGCGCTGGCCGGTGGCGATGCGGCCCGCGCGAAGGAGCGGCTGTGCGCGGCGCTGGGGCTGTGGCGGGGCGAGCCGCTCGCCGAGTTCGCGTACGAGCCGTTCGCGCAGGCTGAGATTGGGCGGCTGCACGAAGCGCGGCTGGCGGCGGCCGAGGACCGGATCGAGGCCGATCTGGCGCTCGGGGCCGATGGTGAGCTGGTCGGGGAGATCGAGTCGCTGATCGCCGCCAACCCGCTGGCCGAGCGGCTGCGCGGGCAGCTGATGCTCGCGCTGTACCGGTCCGGCCGGCAGGCCGACGCGCTGGCGGCCTACCGGCAGGCGAGTGAGCTGTTGCGGGAGGAGCTGGGCCTGGAGCCGGGCCGACCGCTGCAAGAGCTCGAGCGCGCGATCCTCGAACACGACGCCTGCCTGGACGGTCCCCCGCATGCGGTGGCGGCTCGCGGCGGCCCGGTGGGGGTGTGCCCGTTCAAGGGGCTGGCGTTTTTCGACCGCGCCGACGCGGAGTTTTTCTGCGGCCGCGAGCGCCTGGTCGCCGACCTGCTCGCGCAGCTGGTGGAGTCGCCGCTGGCCGGGATCATCGGCTCCTCGGGGGTGGGCAAGTCCTCGCTGCTGCGCGCCGGGGCGCTGCCCGCGCTGAGCGCGGGCGCGTTGCCGGGCAGCGAGCGGTGGCGGCAGGTGCTGCTCCGGCCGGGCACCCACCCGGACGCCAAGCTGAGCCGCGCCCTGGCCGGCGAGGCGCCTGGCTGCGCGCTTGGGAGGCCGGAGCCCGGTGAGCGGATCGTGATCGCGGTCGACCAGCTGGAAGAGCTGTTCACGCTGTGCGAGCAGGAGAGTGAGCGCGCGGCGTTCGCCGGTCAGCTAGCGGCTGCGGCGCGCGATGCGGAGCGGCGGGCGCTGGTGGTGGTGGTGGTGGTGCTGCGCGCCGATTTCTACGGCCGGCTCGCCGCCTACCCGCCGCTGGCCGCGCTGGTGAGCGCCAGCCACCTGCTGGTCGGGCCGATGGACCGCGGCGAGCTGGCGCGGGCGGTCGAGCAGCCGGCCGCCCGCGCCGGGCTCGAGGCCGAGCGCCCGCTGGTCGAGGCGCTGGTGTCGGAGGTGGCCGGGGAGCCGGGCGGGCTGCCGCTGCCGTCGACGACGCTGCTGGAGCTGTGGCGGGCCCGTGACGGGCGCGTGCTGCGCTACGACAGCTACCGAGCCAGCGGCGGCGTGCGCGGCGCCGTCGCCCGGCTCGCCGAAGACGCCTACCACCAGCTCGGCCACACTGAGCGCCCGGTCGCGCGGGGCCTCCTGCTGCGGCTGGCCACCGGCGAGAACGGGACGCTCACCCGCCGCCGGGTACCATCCGGCGAGCTCGAGCGCCTCCCCGGCGCCCGCCCCGTCCTGGCAAAGCTGACCGGTGCCCGCCTGCTGACCGTCAGCGACGGCGAGGCCGAACTCTGCCACGAGGCGCTGCTACGCGAGTGGCCGCGCTACCGCACCTGGCTCGAAGAAGACCGGATCGGCCGCCGCCTGCACGCCCACCTGACCGCGGCCGCCAGCGACTGGGACGAGCGCAATCGCGACCGGGGAGAGCTGTACCGCGGGGCCCGGCTGGCCAGCGCGCTCGACTGGGCGGCCGGGCACACCGGGGAGCTCAACCCAGCCGAAGCCGAGTTCCTGGAGGCTAGCCGCGCCGCCGCGGACCGCGAACTGCGCGAACAGCGAGAGCGCGCCGACCGGGAAGCCCAGGCGCGCCTGCGAGAGGCCCGGGCGCGCCGGCGTCTGCGCGCGGTCCTGGCCTGCGTATTTGCGCTGCTCCTGCTCTCCGCGGCGATCGGCACGGTCGCGCTGCAGCAGCGCGGCCAGGCGCTCGCGGCCCAGCGCAGCGCAGCGGCCCGGCGGCTGGGCGCGCTCGCGCTCAGCGAGCCCGGCCTGGACCGGTCACTGCTGCTCGCCGCCGCGGCCGTGCGCACCGGCCCGTCGCTGGAAACCGACGGCGACCTGCTGTCGGCGCTGCTGCGCAGCCCGCACGCGCTCGCCCAGGTCCGCAGCAACAGCCGCCTGTATGACCTGGCGCTGAGCCCCGATGGCCGGGTCCTTGCCGCCGCCGCCGAGTATGGCGCGGTGCCGCTCTGGGATGCCGTACGATGCGCCGGATCGGCACACCGCTCTACACTGGCTACTTTAGCGGGCGGGTCGCCTTCTCGCCCGACAGCCGGCGGCTGGCGGTGCTAAGTCAAGCCACCTTCCAGGTTGTGATAGTCGACCTCGCTACCCGGGGGATCCTCCTGACCCTGCCCGCTCCCGGCGGTGACACAGAGCCCGGAAAGCTGACGTGGACGCGTGATGGCCGGATTGTGGCGGTGGGGTCCGGCACCGGGCGGCTCATTCTCTACGATGCGGCCACCGGGCGCGAGAAGGGCCGGGTCGGCGTGCCCGGTGCCGGCACCTCGCGTGCCGTCGACGCTTACCCGGCCGGGGACAAGGTGCTGGCCATCGCCGAGGGCACGCGGGACGCGGTGCTCGTGGATCCCAGGACCGCGCGTATCGTGCGCCGGATACTGCTGCCGGTCCCGGCTTCGGGCGCGGGCGTGAGCCGGGACGGCCGGAGCGTGACGGTCGGGGAAGCCAGGGGCGATGTCGTCATCGACGATGTCAAGACGGGCAGAGTTCTGCGGCGCAACCGTGCACACGCGAGCGTGGTCACCAACCTGGTCTTCTCCCCCGACGGGCGGACGGTCGCCTCGCTGTCGGACGACCAGAAGGTCATCGTGTGGGACGTCAAGACGGGCAAACCGCGGCTCACTCTCCAGGGCCATAACGGGTCCATCCTCGGCGGAGCGTTCGCGCCCGATGGCCAGACGCTCTACACCGACGGGATCGACAGTTCGGTCATCAAATGGGATATCTCGGGCGGGCGATCCTTCGGCGTCACCACCCCACGCTTCCAGCGGATCCCGCCCAGGTACTACGGCCTGGGCATCTGGCCGCACGTCGGCTGGTCGGCTGACCGGCGCCGGGCTGTGCTGGGCTACGCATCGGGCCTGATCGCCACCATCGACACCGCCACCGGGCGGCTTGTCGCGCGTGATAAGCCCATCAAAGAAATCTCCGACCTCGCCCTGTCGCCCGATGGCCGGTTCGCCTACGTCGTATCCACGGACCGGACCCTGCGCCGATGGGACGTGACCGCGCGCCGGTTCGACAAGGTGTCCACACTCGGCACACCCCAGCCGAAGGACATCGTCAGCGTTTCTCCCGGCGGGCGGACGCTCGCCGTGTCCACCCAGCTCGACAACGCCGTCTACATCGTCGACGCCAGCACGTTCCGGCGCACCGCTGGCCCAGTTGGCGCCGGGTTCACCGGCGTCAGCGCGTTCAGCCGGAACGGCCAGATGCTCGCCCTTCTGGACATGCCCAGCGGCCGGGTGCGGTGGGAAAACGAGTCCTTCACGAACGCCTCCTCGCTCGGCTTCTCACCCGACGGGCGCCTGATCGTGGTCGGCTCATCCGACGGGACGATCGCCACCTTCGACACGTCGTCCGGCCGCCGCTTGGCCGGTCCCCAGGTGGCGCACGTGGGCCTCGTCGACGCGGCCGCCTTCGCACCGGGCGGCCGGATCATCCTCAGCGGAGGCACCGACGGCACGGTCCGCCTCTGGGACGCGGCGGATCTGCGCCCGCTGGGTGGGCCGCTGCGCGTCTCCGACAACGCCGGCGCCTTCGCCACCTTCAGCGCGGACGGCGCGAGCATCCTCGCGCTGGACGCGACCAGCCGCATCACCACCTGGGACGCCACCGTCGGCAAATGGCTCGCCCGCGGCTGCTCCATCGCCGGCCGCAGGGACTTCACCCCCAGAGGAGCGCACCTTGTTCTCGATCACCCCGGAAAACCCACGCCCCTGCCCCTGAGGTCAGCCAGAACCCGTCCCGCTCAGGGTCTGCCACAGCGCCTCGGCAACGACATCGACGGCGGCGCGGGCGGCCTCTGCGCCGGGCAGGTGTGTCCGCGCCACCTCCCGCAGCGCCGGCACAGGGCCGCGACATCGTCGCCGGCCAGGCGGTAGAAGATGCGGGTGCCGTCGCGGCGGGATGCCACCGGTGGGCTCGGTCTACCAGTTCCGGCACATCGCCCGCAGCGCCGCCTCGCCAACCGCCCAGACCAATAGTGTCTGGCGCGCCATGGTCCAAGATGTGTCTGCAGCGGACACCAGACAGTAGCCCAAAGCCGCCACGCTGCGTGTCCTGGTGTCCGAACCCCTGGTCGGCTTCCTTGCGCGTCCGCCCACGACTGTCGGCACGCCGCGAGACACTGAGGTCGAGGCGTTCACTGAGGGAGGCGTCATGAGCGACCCCGCGGCGAGCTTGCGCGACCGCACGAGCGTGCTCGGCGTGGCCCTGACGCAGTGGGCAGATCGGGGCACCGCACGGGACAAGGCGGCCGCCAGGCGGGCGGGCAGCACC
>DASYQM010000057.1:0-2545 GCA_036005525.1 Streptosporangiaceae bacterium | reverse complement strand
GGCAAAACCGCCTTCATCGAGCGGCTGTTGGGCGCACTCGACGGGCGGGTGCTGGCGGTGCGGTGCCGCCGCAACGAATCGCTCCGGCAGGCGCGAGAATCCTCCCTCACCAGAGATCCTGAGGTCCGCCGCTACCGCGCGGCCGGGGCGTCCGACGCCGGGCGGTTCACCTTCCCGTCCGCCCGGGACTCCGGGGACGACTTCTTCACCAGCCGGCTGCTGACCGACGTCTCGGACGTCGTCGTGATCGAGGGTGACAGCCCGCTGCGCGACGCGGATCTGCGGGTGTTCGTGGCGTCGCCACCCGCGACCGGCCAGACGCTGCTGGTTCGCGAGCGGCGTGACCGCGCCGCGCAGCAGCGGGCACGGGCCGCCGCCATGGAGCGGCTGCTGGGCGAGCCGGACGGGGCGGCGCGGCTGCTGGAGCAGCTGGTGGGTGGTCCGGTGGTGGCGTTCGCGCGGGAGCGGCCTGATCTGCTGGAACAGGCGCGGGTGGGTCTGCTGGCCGGGATCGGCAAGATCCGCACCGCTCCGCCGCTGGCACCCACGGAGCATTGGGCGGTCGCTGTGGGCTACGCGGGGATCGAGTATGCGCAGTTGGTCGTAGTGAACGCGTATGAGAATGCGAAGCGGAGGCGGGCGCACGGTTTGCTGGAAGATGTACGGCGGTTGCGTTCCGATCAGGCAGTGTTCGACGACGTGCTGGGCTGGCGTGGCTCACGGGTGCCCATCACCGCGGTCGTGGCCGATCTGGCCGACGCGCGGCACGCCGGGACGCGTAAGGCGGTGGCCCGGGTGAAGCGGAGCGTCCGGGAGGTATCCGGGCGCTACGGCCGAGGCAGTTATGGCGGGTGAGTCGGAGAGAATACAACTGGTTAACCAGTAAGTGCTCGTGACCGCTGTGCGGGCTCATTCCATCGGCTCTGTGACTCAGCGAGCCGGTCAACAAGCACTGATCGTCTGCGTTTTCCGCTGGTCAGCGCCTTGCTGGTGGGCGCGACAGGGTTTGAACCTGTGACCTCTTCCGTGTCAGCAAACCACCAGGGAACCGCTGTGCGGACGGCCGTTTTCCCAGGTCGCGCCCGACCGTCGGGGCCGAAGTTAAAGAGCTTCGCGGAATAGGTTGATAGGTGCAATTGGGACTGGCAGGCTGGGTATGAAGGCATGGACGCCGCACATGGAGGTCTGCGATGCCGAGCAAGGTGGGCACCTGGCGGCGGGACTTCGCCGGCCTGGAGCAGCGCCGCCTGGAGGCCGCCCGCATGTTCGCCCACGGCGCCACCCAAGCCGAGGTCGCTCACACCTTCGGGGTGTCGGCGCAGGCAGCCAGCGTGTGGTATCGCCGCTGGCATCAGGGCGGCGAGGCGGCGTTGCGCGGCGTGGGCCGGGCAGGCCGCCGCCCACGGCTGTCAGCGGCGGAGCTGGAGGCGGTCGAGGGGGCGCTGCGCAAGGGACCTGAAGCGTTCGGGTTTGATACCGAGCTGTGGACGCTTGGCCGCATCGCGCAGGTCATCGAGCGGCTCACTGGGGTGCGCTACCACCCTGGGCACGTGTGGCGCCTGCTGCGCGGGCTCGGCTGGAGCGTGCAGCGGCCCGCCCGCCGCGCGGCCGAGCGCGACGAGGCCGAGATCGCCCGCTGGCGCGCCGAGGAGTGGCCCAGGATCAAGGGGGGGCGCTGAGCCGCGGCGCGTGGCTCTGCTTCCTGGACGAGTCCGGCGTGTCGTTGCGGCCGCCGGTGCGGCGCACTTGGGCGCCGCGGGGGCAGACGCCGATCCTGCGGCACCGGGGTCACTGGAAGCGGGCGTCCATGGCGGGGATCTGCTGCTACCGGCCGGACGGGTCGCGGGCCCGGCTGTGCTTCCACACCCAGCCCGACAGCTACAACGACCACACCCTGATCGGCGTCCTCAAGCAGCTGCGCCGCTTCCTCCGCGGCGCGCCCGCGACCTTGATCTGGGACAACCTGCCCTCCCATCACAGCCGGGTGATGGGCGACTGGCTGGGAACGCAGCGGCACTGGCTGGCCGTGGAGTACCTGCCCGGCTACGCCCACGACCTGGACCCGGTGGAGGGGTTGTGGGCCAACCTGAAGGCTGTGGAGCTGGCCAACCTTTGCCGCGACACGATCGGGGAGGTCACCGACGCCGCCCGGCAAGGGATCGCCCGGGTGCGCCGGGAGTCCACGCTGTTGTTCTCGTTTCTGCAGTACTGCGGGCTGGAGTTGTGAGAAATGAGCATCAACCTATTCCGCGAAGCTCTTTAACGGTAGTTTGTTGAGGTTGGGGTAGGCTACCGCGGTCCTGTCCATGGTCCTGCCGCCGCCGGGAGCCCCGTTGCCACGATGACCATCCGCCGCCCCTGCCCGCCCGCGCCGGGTCCGTTGGAGGACTATGCCCAGCGGTTCGACGTGCTGTTCTCGAGCCTGGCCCAGCGCCGCGGCCTCCGTGACTATCTGCAAGGCCTGCTGCTTCCTCGGGACCGCAACAAGACCCTGACTGGGCTGGCCGGCGCCGAGCCGATCACCGGGGCCCAGCACCGCGAGGTC
>DASYQM010000056.1:0-2380 GCA_036005525.1 Streptosporangiaceae bacterium | reverse complement strand
CAGGCCCGCTGCCGCTGCCACCCCACCCTGCCCCCAGGCAAGGCCCGCGCGATGCGGGTCGAACATGACTACCAGCGCGGCGGCGCCCTGGCCTACCTGGCCGCCTGGGACGTCCACCGCGGACAGGTAACCGGCCGGTGCGAGCACACGACCGGCATCGCACCGTTCTCCCGGCTGGTTGAGCAGGTCATGACCAGCGAACCATATGCCAGCGCCGACCGGGTGTTCTGGATCGTGGATAACGGATCCTCCCACCGTGGCGCCGCCTCAATCACCCGGATGGGCAGCACCTGGCCGAACGCGCACCTGATCCACCTGCCCGCCCACGCATCCTGGCTGGACCAAGCCGAGATCTACTTCTCCATCCTCCAGCGCAAAGCCCTCACACCCAACGACTTCACCGACCTCGGCCAGATCCGCGACCGCCTCACCGCGTTCGAGACTCGCTACAACGCCATCGCCAGGCCGTTCAGCTGGAACTTCACCCGCACCGACCTCGACGACCTGCTGCACCGCATCGACACCCACGACAAGGCCCAGCCCCACGCCCTCGCAGCATGAACTGCACCCCCGACGAACTAAGGGCCTGTCGATTATTAACGCGCTGGTTTGGTCTTCGGTGTGAGGGTGATGCCGTGGGCTGATCCGTATGCGGTGATGTCGGCCAGTGTGGTGAGCGGGGTGGCGGCGGGCTCGATGCGGTGGCCGGCTCGCTTCAGCAGCGGCTTGATCTGCCGTTCGGCTGTGGCGATGGTGCCGGTGGAGACGCCGAACAGGCCGGCCAGGACGGGCCGGGGTACTGCCAGGCGCTGCCGCATGATGGTGACCAGGGTTTTCTCGGCGAGGGTCATGGCCTGGGGGTGGCCGCCGGCGCGACGGCGGGTTGCGGGGCCGCCGCGGGCGATGTGCATCTCGGCTTCGCGCTGGGCCTGGTAGGGGAGGGCCAGCGCGGTGGTGAGCTGGTCCCAGGCGGCGGTTGTCATCCCGGTCAGGCATGGGTGTGCCCAGCCGGGACGTTCGCCGCGGCCGGGTCGCGGTGCGGGCGGTGGCGGCGGGGCTGGCGGCCGGGGGTGCAGGGTGTAGTTCCAGTCGCCGTGCCAGTCGTGCCGGGTGAGGGGAAGTGCGGCCATCTGCTCGTCGCTGACCGGGATGCCGGTCGGGTAGGTCCCGGTGTCCAGTTCGGCGCGGACGGTGAGCCCGGTGCCGGTGGTGGTGGCGGCAATGGCAGCCACGATGACCTCGTGGCTGGTCAGGGGCCTGCCTCGCCAGTTCATGGTGATGTGGGAGAACAGCCGGTGCTCGATCTTGTTCCATTTGGAGGTGCCGGGCGGGAAGTGGCAGGCGGTGATCTGCAGGCCGGTCTGCACGGCCAGCGCCGCGAGCTCATGTTTCCAGGCCCGGGCGCGGCTGCTGTTGGAGCCGCCCGGGTCAGCGGTGATCAGCAGCCGCCGGGCGGCCGGGCAGGCGGCCCGGCCCGCGTCGTTCCACCAGCGGCGGATCGACTCCACAGCGAAGGCGGCGGTGTCGTGGCCGGTGCCGACGTTCACCCAGCCGGCGTCGGCGGCCAGGTCGTAGATGCCGTACGGGATCGCCTTGCCCAGCTCCAGGTCGGGGAAGTCGTGACTCTTGACGCGGACCGGATCACCAGCGGGCCGCCATTCACGGCCGCCGTTGTGGTAATGGCCGACCAGTTCCTTCTTCTTGGTGTCCACGCTGATCACCGGCTCGCCGGCATCACGGTGCTCCCTGACCCGCTCGTTGAGGTAACGGAACTGGGCGTCCCGGTCCGGGACCTGATTGCCCTCGATGGTCTTGGCGTTGCCCTGCAAGCTGAAGCCTTCCTCCCGCAGCAGGTCAGCCACCGTATCGGCGCCCGCGCGGTGGCCCTGCCGGGTGAGCTCGCCCGACAGTGCCCGCAGCGACTTTGCCGTCCACCGCAGCGGCGACACCGGATCACCGCGCTCATCGGGCTCCACCAGCGCCAGTAACGCCGGCCGCAGCCCAGGGTCCAGGTCAGCCAGGCGCTTACGGCCACCGCCGGGCTTGCGTGCCCGGCCCAGCGGCTCCGCGCCAGCCTCCAGCTCCGCCGCCCCCAGCGACACCGTGGCCTCCCGGACCCCCGCCGCGCGGGCCACGACCCGGATCCCGCCATGCCCCCGGACCCGGGCCTCCGCCCCCAGCAGCAGCCGCCGCTGCCGCTCATCCAGATGCGGGAAGATCGCCCCGAACTTCGCCGCCAGCAGCTCCCCGCAATCAGGCATGCCTTACCCCATACCACAACCCCGGCCGCGAGTATGAGAACCTGCGAGTTATTTATCGACAGCCGCTAATGGCCCGGCGATCTTGCTTACTGGCCGAGCCTTGTCAGCAGTTCGAGGTC
>DASYQM010000055.1:0-2757 GCA_036005525.1 Streptosporangiaceae bacterium | reverse complement strand
GCCCGCGGCTTTGCTGTGCTGGGTGAGGCCGCCGACGGGCGGGATGCGGTGGAGCTGGTGCGGCGTACCACCCCCGACGTCGTCTTGATGGACATTCGGATGCCCGTGCTCGACGGGATCGCCGCCACCCGAGAGATCGCCGGGTCAAGACTGTCAACGCGGGTGCTCGTGCTGACGACGTACGACCTTGACGAGTACGTCTACGGAGCACTGCGTGCCGGGGCCGCCGGCTTCCTGCTCAAGACGACGCCGCCGAACATGCTCGCCGCCGGGGTGGAGACAGTGGCTGCCGGCGACGCCCTGCTGGCGCCCTCGCTGACTCGTCGGCTCATCGAGGAGCACATCCACCGTCCGCATGCTTTGCCGGGTGGTGTGCCGGCCGAGCTCGCTGCGCTCACCGAACGAGAGCTCGAGGTGCTGCGCAACATTGCCCGAGGCCTGTCAAACGACGAGATCGCGCGCTCCCTGTTCATCGGCGAGGCCACGGTGAAGACGCACGTCAACCGGCTGCTGGCCAAGCTCGGCCTACGCGGCAGGGTGCAAGCTGTTGTGCTCGCCTACGAGAGCGGGCTCGTCCGCCCAGGCGATCGGTGACCGACGCGGCGAGGTGGCCGCGGGGCACCAGCGGGCGGCCATGTAGCGGGCTCGTTCCAGTTCTGCCGCGTCCGGCTCAGAGGTCGAGCACCAGGTCGCCAGCGGGCTGAGAACAGCAGATCAGAGCGCTTCCGTCGGCGGGATCATCGACCGGGTCAGGCGCGTAACTGACTGCTCCGGACATCAGGTTGGTCTCACAGGTGTGGCACACGCCGGTGCGGCATGACCAGCGCACCGGCACGTCGCAGGCTTCGGCCAGCTCGAGCAGGCTGGCGTAGCCCGCACCCCAGCGAACGGTTAGGTCGCTGCGGGCGAACTCGACCTGCGGGCCTGCCCGCGGGGCTCCTGGAGGCGGATGTGGCGGCCGGGCCGCGGCGGCCGCGATACCCGGCGTCTGCGCCGGCGCGGCACCGAAGATCTCGGTGCGGACACGATCGATGCCCATGCCGGCCAGGGCCGTCGATGCGTCTGCCATGAACGCGGCCGGGCCGCAGAGATACGCTTCGGCGTCGCGCGGCAGCTCCAGCGCGGAAAGGACGGTCGCCGAGAGCCGCCCTTCCGTCTGGTAGTCGCGTCCTTCGACATCGTCCGGCGCCGGGCGGCTGTAGCAGATATGCCGGTGCCCGCTGGTCAACTGTGCCAGCAGCGAGCGCGACTCGGCGGCGAACGGCTCCTCGGTCCGGTTGCGCGCGCTATGTAGCCACCAGACGTCGCGGCCCGATCGGGTGTCGGCCAGGGCATGCAGCATGGCCAGTACCGGGGTCGCGCCGACCCCCGCGCTGATCAACAGGACCGGCGAATCCCCCGGCTGCAAGACGAAGGTGCCGCGGGGTGCAGCGACCTCGAGCACGTCGCCCGCGTGCAGACGAGCATGCACGAACCGGCTCCGGGCACCGTGCGGCTCCCGTTTGATACTGATCCGGTAGGCATCGGCGCCCGGCGCCCCGGATAGCGAGTAGCTGCGCAGCAGCGGCTGGGCTGCATCGCCCACGATCAGGCGCAGGGTGAGGAACTGACCCGGCAGGGCGGGCGGCACGGCCGTTCCCTTCGGATCGGCCAGGTAGACCGAGACGATTGACTCGCTCTCCCGCTCGATCGCGGTCACCGCCAGCGGGCGGAACCCTGGCCAGGCCGGCGGCGGGCTCACCGCCGCCAGGCCCGCGTTGCCCGCCGCGCGGCCCAGCGCCTCCGCCTGGCCGAGCATCGCCTGAAACGAGGTCCGCCACCCGGCGGGAAGCGCGGGGATCCCCAGCGCCCGCGCCACCTGCTGCCGGGGATGCCCTGGCAGGTACAGCAGCGCGTCAACCTCCGCGACCGTCATCGCTTCGGCCCCGGCGGCCACCTGCGCGATCTCATCCCCTGCCTGTACTACGCCCTCGCGCAGCACCCGCAAATAGAACCCGGGCCGGTGATGGGAGATCAGCAGCGCCGGGATCCGCGGGTCGTCCATCCTGATGCCCACCCGGTAGCAGGTGACCCGCGGCTGGGTCACCTCGAACACCGCCTCCCCGATCCGGTACCGGTCGCCGATGCACACCTGGTCGTCGGCCAAGCCCGCAACGGTGAAGTTCTCTCCGAACTGCCCGTAGGTGAAGTCGTCACGCCCCAGCTGCTCCTGCCAGTACCGGTAGGACTCGACCTGGTACACGAAAACCGCGCGGTGCTCCTCGCCGTGCCCAGCCAGATCGCCCTGCCCATCCCCGTCGATGTTCAGCCGCCGCACCATCCGCCGGCCGTCGATCGGCCGCTTCCACACCGCTGTGTGCACGATCCGGCCATGCCAGGCCACGTCCTGCGGCAGGCCCACATTCACCGACAGCAAGCGCCCGGGCCGCCGATCCATGATCACCAGCTGCGCTCCCTATCAACACGGCCCACCCGCCAACCAGTCTGGAGACAGCCAATTCCCAGGGCCAGCCCTTGCCGGAGCTGTTTCGTATACCAGAGCCGATGAAAACAGCGGCGACCAAAACAGCACCCGTGATTAGCGCAACAGCGACCGCGCGGTGGGTGCCAAGCGTAGGTGCTGAGGTGGGCGGGTGAGATGGGTCAGTAGGTCGGCCATGACCGTCTCCCGCCAGGCCTGCGACCGGTCCAGTCGGTTGGTGTAGGCCCGGTGGTCGGCAAGGCTCGCAAACGAAGAGAACAATATGAAGGCATGCC
>DASYQM010000054.1:0-4318 GCA_036005525.1 Streptosporangiaceae bacterium | reverse complement strand
GGCAAAACGATGGCCCTGGCGCTGTGGGTGGCGGCCGAACCCGGGCCAGTCGCCTGGGTGTCGCTGGACGACTACGACAACCAGCCGGGCGTCTTCTGGGCCCACATCGTCGCCGCACTGCGCCGGTCCGGCGTCGCCGTTGCGGGGACGTTGCCGGCCGCCGCGCGGGAGCGGGCGGTAGATCACACGTTCTTGCTGCGGCTTGCCTCGGTGCTGGCCGGCCAGGACCCGCCGGTGACGCTGATCGTCGATGACCTTCATCTGCTGACCGAGCCGGCGGCGCTGGGCGAGCTGGAGTTCGTGCTGCGGAACGTGGGGCCTGGTCTGCGCCTGGTGGTCTCCTCCCGGATGGACCCGCTGCTGCCGCTGCACCGCTACCGGCTGGCCGGTGAGCTGACCGAGATCCGGGCCGGCGACCTCGTGTTCAGCACCGGCGAAGCCGGCCAGCTCCTGGCCCAGCACGCCAGCACGCTGTCGGCCGACTCGCTGGAATGCCTCACCCGGCGGACGGAGGGCTGGGCGGCCGGCCTCCGCCTCGCTGCGATCTCCATGGACACCCATTCCGACCCTGACCGGTTCGTCACCGAGCTGATCACCGAGGACAGCGCCCTGACCGGCTACCTGATGGAGGAGGTGTTCGACGCCGCGCCGCCGCAGGTCCGGGAGGTCCTGCTGGCCACGTCCATCCTGGAGCAGGTCAGCGCCGAGACCGCCGCCGAGCTGACCGGCAACGAGCAGGCCGGTGCGACCCTGCTCGCGGTCGCGCGGGCGAACGCGTTTGTCCAGCCGATCGGGCGCGGGTGGTACCGCTACCACACGTTGTTCGCCGAGGTGCTGCGCCTGAAGCTGCGGCACGAGTGTCCGGACCGGCTGTCCGCCCTGCACCGGCGGGCCGCCCGCTGGTATGAGCGGAACGGCGCGCTCACCGACGCCGTGCGGCACGCCACACAGGCCGGCGACTGGCCGCTCGCCGCCGGCATGGTCATCGACGCCCTGGCGATCAGCGAGATCATCGAACCGCGGGGCAGCCAGTCCCTGGCCGCCGAGTTCGCGAGCATGCCGCACGAGGGGACCTGGACGAGGGTAGAGCCGTACCTGGTCTGCGCCGCGACCGCGCTGGCCGCTGGCCAGTGTGAATCCTCCGCCACCACACTGGATGCCGCGGAAGACATGCTTGAGCGTCTTCCCGCCGATCAGGAAGCCGCGAGCCGGCTGGCCGCCGCGATAATCCGCCTCGCCGCCGCCCGCCGCACCGGAGACCTCGCTAGCGCGGCAGCCGCTGCCGCCCGCGCGGAGGCGATGGCCGGCACGGTCCCTACGGACGACCTGGCCCGGCACCCTGAAATCCGGGCGCGCCTGCTGTCCAGCCGCGGGGCCGTCGAGCTGTGGTCGGGCCATCTCGACCAGGCGGCCCGCATCCTCGATTCGGATGCGGCCGCCGCGGCCGCCCCGGGCGGGGAGCACGAACGGGCCGCCTGCCTCGGGCGCCTCGCGCTGGTGGAGGTGTTGCGCGGCCGGCTGCGCCAGGCCGCGAAGCTGGCCGCCCAGGCGACAGCGGCCCTGACCGCCGGCGAGCAGCAGCCGCCCGCCCACCACCTGGACCCCGCGGCACTCGTGGCGCTGGCCTGGGTGCACCTGGAACGCAATGAGCTGCGCGAGGCGGGTAGCCGGCTCACGCAGGCCCACGCCGCCCTCAGGGCCAGCCCGGACAAGCTCGTGAGCGCGGTGGCCTGTCTGGCAGCGGCAATGGGTGGCCTCGCCGAAGGCCACCCGACGGTGGCCGCGGAGATAGCAGGACAGGCGCGGTGCGGGTGGTCTGTCCCCCCGTGGCTCGAGCACAGGCTGACCTCAGTCGAGTCACGGGCACGTGCGGCGGCCGGCGACATCCGGGCCGCGCTCGCCGTAGCCGAGCGGGCCAGCCGCGGCTCCTCACCCGAGGCGGCGGTCACGCTCGCGCACGCGTGGGCGGCCGCCGGAGACCACAACAAGGCACGGCACGCGCTCGCGCCCGCGCTAACGGCCGGTGGCCGAGCGCCCGAACGGGTCCGCCTGCAAGCGTGGCTGGCTGACGCCCAGCTCAGCTACCACAGCGGTGACCACACACGCGGCCGCCGGTCACTGGCGTCCGCGCTGCGGCTGGGCAAGCGCGAGCAGCTCCGGCTGCCGTTCGCCATGGAGCGGACCTGGCTTCGGCCCGTGCTACGGCGAGATCCTGAACTGACCCGCGCCCACCAGCAACTGCTCGGGCCCGGCCTAACCAGCCCAGGCTTGGCGCCGGCCAGCCAAACCACCACAGCGCCGGCGACGCCCGTCATCGTCGATCAGCTCAGCGAACGTGAGCGCGAAGTGCTCCGCTACGCGTCGGGAATGCTCAACACCGCCGAGATTGCCAGCGAGATGTACATCTCCATCAATACGGTCAAATCCCACCTCAAAAGCATCTACCGCAAACTGGCGGCAGGCCACCGCGGCGAGGCCGTCCGCCGCGCGCGAAAACTCGGGCTGATCTGATATTGCCCGCGATCGGACGGGGAGACTCCACGTTCGGCCGAACCCCTGGGTGATAGCTGCCACCCGAGATCACTCTGCGTAACGCCCATAGCCTCGTCCCTATGGTCACCAGCGCACGCTCACCACGCCCCGGCGAACCCCGGCGCCGAGGAAAAGGACAGATCGCTGAGAAAACTCGGCGGACAAACCGGTGAGAAGCCGGACAGGCGCCCAGGTCAGAGCGATGCGGGGTGACAAGAAGGATGAGAACCTACACGTGGTCTAGTGTTCTGACGCGTGTTTCCCTTGAGTCTTCGTTTAGGATGCGGGACAATGGCGCATGCCGAATCGCGTGCGGGTGCTGACGGTGCCGGATAAGGACCGGGCTGTGCTGGAGCGGCGGGTGCGGGACCGGGGTGCGCCGGCCCGGGTGGCGGAGCGGGCGAGGATCGTGCTGCTGTCGGCGGACGGGCTGACCGGTCCGCAGATCGCCGGGCGGGTGGGGTGCACCGAGCCGACGGTAGTCAAATGGCGGCGGCAGTACGCCGAGGGCGGCCTGGCCGGGCTGGAGGACGCTCCCCGGCCGGGCGGGCCCAAGAGGGTCCTCACCGATCAGGCGATCGCGGAGATCCTGTCGGCGACGGTGACCCCGCCGCCGGAGGCCCTGGCAGCGCGGGGGGTGACGCACTGGTCGAGCCGGCGGCTGGCGGGCTGGCTGCGCCAGAACCGGAAGATTACCGTCAGCCATGACAGCATCTCCCGGCTGTGGCGGCGGTTCTGCCTGGCTCCGCACCGCACGGAGGGGTTTAAGTTCTCCACTGACCCGCAGCTGGAGGCCAGGATCACCGATGTCGTCGGCCTGTACCTGAACCCTCCGGACAACGCAGTCGTGGTCTGCGTCGATGAGAAATCCCAGGTCCAGGCCCTTGAGCGGAGCCAGCCGATCCTGCCGATGCGGCCGGGCATCCCCGAGCGGCAAACCCACGACTACGCCCGCCACGGCGTCACCTGCCTGTTCGCCGCACTCAACACCGCCACCGGCCAGGTCACCGACGCCTGCTACCCCCGCCACCGCCACCAGGAGTTCCTGCGCTTCCTCAAGAAGGTCGCCGCCGCCTACCCGGGGCAGGAGCTGCACGTCATCTGCGACAACTACGCCACCCACAAGCATCCCGGGGTGAAAGCCTGGCTGGAGAAGAACCCACGGGTCCGCTTGCACTTCACCCCAACCGGCTGCTCCTGGCTCAACCTGGTGGAATGCTTCTTCTCGGTCATCACCCGCCAGGCCATCCGCCGCGGTTCCTTCACCTCAGTCCGCCAGCTCGTCAGGGCCATCGGCGCCTTCACCGGCCACTGGAACGCTCACCCCAGGCCCTTCACATGGACCAAGGACGCCGACGAGATCCTCGCCAGCATCAACCGTGCCAAGACTAAAACAAGCGCTCTTACGAACCACTAGGTTCTTATCATAAATGGCATTTTCTCAAATAATATGGCACTACTTGGCACGGGGGCCAGATCGATGAGAATGCCTCCGGGAGCGACGGGCGTGGGCGTCCGAGAGGACTACGAACTACGTGACGGAGCGTCACCGTCGGCCTTGGAGCGGTGTGCGATATCCGCCGATATGCGCGGTCTGTGGCTATGCGGCGCTCACCGGCTGAGGCACGCAGATCAGGTCGCTATGGCCATCCATGGCAAGACGATAGAGGGCTTCATGGTCGAATGTGGCCAGGAGGGCGGCTGGCAGGCCGGCGGCACTGCGGGACCGCGTCGGCTCGGCATCTGGGTCCTGCTCCGGGCCTGCTTACCGGTCAAAACCTTCGTC
>DASYQM010000053.1:0-11781 GCA_036005525.1 Streptosporangiaceae bacterium | reverse complement strand
GCCCACCGGCCCCCGCGCCCGGGGTTACGCGGCAGCAGCGGCTCAAGCCGCGCCCACTCCTCATCCTGAAGATCATGACGGGTAATCACAGCAAAGTGATCTACACCCCACCGGGCTCAAGATCCAGGAAACACGCCCTAGTACCCTCCGTGCCATGGCGACCCCGCGGCACCACCTCGACCCGCGGGCGGTGATCGAGGGCCGCCCGCCCGGGCGGCCGCGGCCCGGGCTCGTTATCGGCATTGCCGCCGGGCTGGCATGCGCCCTGATCGTCCTCGGTATCGACCTGCTGCAAAGCTTCGCGAGCGCACAGCACAGCGCCGTTCCTTTCCTCATCGCGCTGCCGCTGGCCCTGCTCCCGGTGCCGCTGCTGATCGCCCTGGTGCTGCTGCTCGACCGGCTGGAACCGGAGCCGCGCAGCAACCTCGTCCTGTGCTTCGCCTGGGGCGCCGGTATCGCTGCGCTGCTTGCCGCGATCATCAACACCGCCGGCCTGCTGTTCATCACCCAGCCCGAGCTCGGCAAGAGCAACGGCGAGTTCATCTCGGCCACGTTCGGCGCTCCGCTGGTGGAGGAGACGCTCAAGGGCATGATCCTGTTCTGGCTGCTGTGGCGGCGCAGGCAGGAGTTCGACGGGCCCACCGACGGCATCATGTATGCCGCCGTGGTCGGCCTGGGCTTCGCCATGATGGAGAACATCGGGTACTACATCTCCGCGCTGGTCCGGCCGCAGGTCGGCGGGGCGGAGCTGCTCGGCTTCACGTTCGTCTTCCGCGGGCTGCTCTCGCCCTTCGCGCACCCGGCGTTCACCGCCATGACCGGGATCGGCGTCGCTTACGCCGCCACGCACCGGCGGGGCGGATGGGCCGTGGGGGCCGGCCTGCTCGGGGCCGTGACCCTGCACGGGCTCTGGAACGGGCTTTCGAAAATCGGTCTGCCCGGGGTCGCCGCCGCGTATCTGCTGGTGGCGTGCGTGCTCATCGTGCTGGTGGCGGTCGTGGTCGCCGACCGGCGGCGGACCGTCCGGCTGATCTGGCGGTTCCTGCCCGCCTACCAGGCCAGCGGCGTGGTCACCGAGGACGACCTGCGGATGCTCAGCACGTTGCGTGGCCGCCGGGCGGCCCGGCTGCGGGCGCGCCGCAGCGGCGGCGCCGCGGTGGCCCGCGCGGTTACCGACTACCAGCTGGCCGCGACCGAACTGGCGCTGGTCCATCAGCGGGCCGAGCGGGGCGTGATCGACTTGGCCCGGTTCGACTTGCGCTGCCGCGACCTGCTCGCGCTCATGACGATGGCCCGCGTTGCGTACTCCCGCCAGCCTGCCCGGCCCGGGTGACGGTGCCGGGGTTCAGCGGGCGGGCGCGGGCTGCGCCTCCGGGCGGGCCGAGGCGGCCGGCCCGCCGGGACCGTCCGGCGGCGGCTGGATCAGCGGGCCGCGATCACGCACCGCGAACATCAGCCGCAGGGCAGCGATCCAGACCAGCACCGAGCCGGAGACGTGGATCCAGACCAGCCCGGCCGGGAGGCCGGTGAGGTACTGGGTGTAGCCGACCGCGCCCTGCACACCGATCAGGGCGAGCAGGAGCCAGCCCAGCCGCACCACCCGCGCCGGTGCCTTGGTCAGGTACAGCCCCACCACCAGCGGCAGGGCGAGCCCGCCCAGCAGCCAGCCGATGTCGGAATGGAACTGCGTGACACCGGCCAGCGGCAGGTGGTAGCGGGGGACCGCGCCCGCCCCGGCGAGCGGCCCGGTGCCGGTGACCACTGTCCCGGCGGCCAGCATCACCGCCACCACCGCCACCACGCCGCGGGCGAGCAGCCTCAGGTCGCGACGGACAAGCGAGCGCGCCGGCGCGGTGCCCTCCGTGCACTTGGCGTGCAGCGCCACCGCGGCCGCAACGACCGCAACCGACACCACGAAGTGCAGCGACACCATGGCCGGGTTGAGATCGGTCAGCACCACGATCCCGCCGAGCACGATCTGCGCCACCACGCCGACGGGCTGCACGGCGGCCAGCCAGACCAGGTCGGACCGGCGCCGGGTGCCCGGCCCACCGGGCCGGAACCGCCAGGCCGCGACGAGCACCGCCACCGCGACGATGGTGACCAGCACGGTCACCAGCCGGTTGCCGAATTCGATCCAGGTGTGGAACATGGGGTCGCCGCGCGTGTGCGCGGCGACCAGGCTGCCGCGGGTGCACTGCGGCCAGTCCGGGCAGCCGAGCCCGGACTTGCTCAGCCGCACGGCCGCGCCCGTCACGATGATGCCCGCGGTGGAGATCACCCCCGCCAGCGCGATCCGCCGCATGCATACCGGGCTGGGCGCCCAGACGGCATCGGCCCAGCGGCGGAGCACGGCCGCGCCGCCGCTGCCCCGCGCTGCGGGCGGCGAACTCGGGTCGGCTGGCACGCCCCCAATGGTAGGAGCGGCCTGGCCTCTTCGCATCTGTCTCATTGCCTCCCTCGCGGGCGCTTCGCTGGCTTCGGGTGGCGCGTCCTCGGCGCCGGGACACCGCTCACGCGGCGTTCGGCCCGGCGCCTGCGGTCTCCTTGCCTCCCTCGCGGGCGCTTCCTGGCGCTTGCCGCCTCACGCCTGGGGGGCCTGCGATGACCGCGCACTGCCCCGGGCCGCGCCCGCGCAGGCGACCATCACGCAGACGATCGCGGCCCACTCGCTGACCGCCAGCGCCTGGCCCAGCATGATCAGCCCCACCAGGGCGGCAACCGCCGGCTCCAGGCTCATCCAGATGCCGAACACCCGGGCGGGCACCCGCCGGAGTGCTTCCAGTTCCAGCGTGTAGGGGATGATCGACGACAGCAGCCCCACCGCCAGCCCGGCGGCCAGAATGCCCGGGTGCAGCAGCGCACCCCGCCCTGCCGTCACCCCGGCCGGGATGATGACGATCGCGGCGACCAGCATCGCGATCGTCAGTCCCGACGCGCCGGGAAAGCGCCGCCCGGTGGCGCGGCTCAAGATGATGTACGCGGCCCAGGCGGCGGCGGCGAGCAGCGCGAACGCCAGGCCTACCAGGCCGACATGGTGGCCGGCACCGGCCGGGTCCCCGGTCCCGGCGAGCACCGCGACCCCGGCTCCTGCCAGGCCGACCCAGAGCAGGTCGATCAGCCGGCGCGAGGAGGCGACGGCCACCGCGAGCGGGCCGAGGAACTCGACGGTCACAGCGATCCCGAGCGGGATCCGGGCGAAAGCCTGGTAGATCGAGTAGTTCATGACCGCGAGGGTCAGCCCGAAACCGGCCACTACCGCGGCGTCCCGCCACCGGCGCCCCCGCGCCAGCCCGGCGAGGTTCT
The DNA here is from genome assembly GCA_036005525.1 of Streptosporangiaceae bacterium. Lineage (GTDB taxonomy): Bacteria > Actinomycetota > Actinomycetes > Streptosporangiales > Streptosporangiaceae > UBA9676. The sequence goes on along the minus strand of DASYQM010000053.1, from coordinate 8,475 downwards.
GCCGTAGCGGGCGCCACCCGGCGACGGCCATCAGTGCCGCCGCGGTCCACAGCCGGAGCCCGGTGACCGCGGCCGGGGGGATCTGGGTAAACAGGCGTGCCGCGACCCCGGCACCGACCTGCACCGAGACGATCCCGGTAAAGACCAGCGCGGACGGCGGCACCGACCTGAGCAGCTCGGGGCGCGCCGCCGGTGCCGGGCCGGCACCAGGCGCCGTATCCCCGGCCGGGTCGCCCGGGCGCGCCCGGTGGGCAGGACCGCTCGGGTGGGACGGGTGGGCCCGAGGGGCGGGGCGGGCCTGATGGGCCGGGCCCCGGTTCCAGCGACGGCCGTCTACTCCCAGCGGAACGTCCGGGCGGCGAGTGCGATGGCCGCTGCCGCCCACACGGCGAGCACGGCCAGGTCACGCAAGGGTGCCCCGGCACCGTGCTGCAGCACCGAGCGGAGCCCGTCGGACAGCGCGCCGGAGGGCAGCAGGGTCAGCGTGGAGCGGGCCCCTTCGGGAAACTTGGTGAGCGGAAAGATCACCCCGCCCACGCCGAGGAGAACGAGGTAGATCAGGTTGGCCACCGCCAGCGTGGCCTCGGCGCGCAGTGTGCCAGCCAGCAGCAGCGCGAGCCCGCTGAACGCTGCCGTGCCGGCCAGCACCAGCGCCGCGACCCAGATGCCCGCCGCCGGGCCCCCGTGCGGCTGCCAGCCCAGGGCGAGCCCCACCCCGATGATGACAGCTACCTGCGCGAGCTCAATGACGATCACGCTCAGGGTCTTGGCGGCGATCAGCCCGGCCCGGGGGAGTGGGGTGGACCCGAGCCGCTTGAGCACCCCGTACCGGCGCTCGAACCCGGTCGCGATGGCCTGGCTGGTGAAGGCGGTGGACATCACGGCCAGCGCGATGATGCCCGGAACCAGGAAGTCCACCCGCCGGCCCTCCGACTTCACCAGCGGTTCCAGGGTGAACGCGGCCAGCAGGAGTACCGGGATGATCAGGATAAGCAGCAGCTGCTCGCCGTTGCGCAGGATCGTGCGGATCTCCAGGACCGCCTGCGCGGTGATCATCGCTGGCAGCGGCGCGGCGCCGGGCGCCGGCGCCGGCCACTGCGAAGCCGTGGGCGCAACCGGCCCGGCAAGCTCATGGCCCCCCGTCATGACCGCAGCTCACGGCCGGTGAGCTCGAGGAACACATCTTCCAGGGTACGGCTCTCGATCCGCAGATCCTGGGCGAGCACGCCGTGCTCGGCGCACCAGGCGGTCACGGCCGCGACCAGCTGCGGGTCCACGCGGTCGTGGACCTCCACGAGATAGTGGCCGGCCGGGGACTCCTTCGCCGCGGCGTCGGGGGAGAGCGCGGCGAGCAGGCCGTCGGTGTCAAGTCCGGGCTCGGCCCGGAACCGCAGCTGGCCCGCGGTACCGGTCAGCTCGGCCGGGGTTCCCTCGGCGACCAGGCGCCCGTGATCGACGATGGCGACCCGGTCGGCGAGGCGCTCTGCCTCGTCCATGTGGTGCGTGGTGAGGATCACGCTCGCACCCGAGGCGCGCAGCCCCCCGATCAGATCCCAGGTGGCGTGGCGTGCCTGCGGGTCCAGGCCGGCCGTGGGCTCGTCGAGGAAGACCAGCTCCGGGCGGCCGATGACGGCGGCGGCGAGGGAAAGCCGCTGCTGCTGGCCCCCGGACAGGCGCTTGAACGGGGTGCGGGCATGATCGGCCAGCCCGAGACGGTCGAGCAGGCCGGCCGGGTCGAGGGGATGGGCGTGGAAGCTCGCCATCGCCCGCAGATACTCGCCGGGCCGGACGGCTGGCGGGATGCCCCCGGACTGAAGCATCACACCCACCCGGGGCCGCAGCCTCCGGGCGTCGGCCACCGGGTCCAGGCCGAGCACCGACACCGTGCCCGCGTCAGGGCGGCGGTAGCCCTCGCATATCTCCACCGTGCTGGTCTTTCCCGCCCCGTTCGGGCCCAGCACCGCCGTGACGCGGCCCCGGTCGGCGTACAGCGACAGGCCGTCCACCGCCGTAATCCGCCCATACCTCTTGACGAGGTCGTGAACCTCGACGGCGGGGGTGGTGTTCACGCTGGTGAGTGTAAATGCTCCGCCGTTTCCATAAGTGACGATCCGCGGCCTGGCCGGCCGATGCCCTCCCCGCCCCCGCAATGGCCCCGTGCCCCCGCCCGCCGGCCGCCGCCGCCACCAGTGCGGACACCAGCCGCCGGTCCTGGCTGGCCTCGGGATGCCACTGCACCGCCAGCACGAAGGGATGCTGGTCCGGCCCGGGCGCCAGCTCCACCGCCTCGATGAGGCCGTCCTCGGCCCAGGCGGCGGGGACGAGGCCGTCGCCGAGCCGGGCGATGCCCTGGTGATGGGCGGTCGGCACGTTCAGCGTGAGACCGGCCGGGCCGCCGCTGGGCCGCAAGATCGAGGCGAGCCGGCTCCCCGGGGCGAGCCGCACCTGATGCGACCCGAACGTGCCGGGCGCGGGCCCGTGCCCGGCCCCGGCCGGCAGATGCTGGCGCAGAGACCCGCCTCGGGCCACGTTGAGCAGCTGCATTCCGCGGCAGATGGCGAGTACCGGCAGCCCGTCTGCCAGCGCAGCGGCGAGCAACTCCAGTTCCGCCTGATCACGCTCGGGGTGGACCCGGCTCGTCCGCGGATCCGGCTCCGCCCCGTAGCCGGCGGGGTCGATGTCGCCGCCGCCCGTGAGAATGAGCCCGTCCAGCCTGGCCAGGGCGCTCGCGACGCCGGGCACCGGCGGCAGCAGCACGGGCACACCGCCAGCCTCGGTGACCTGTTCGATATAGCTGGTCGGGAGCAGCGCGGCCGGAGCGTGCCAGCCAGCCCACTGGGCCGGCTCGGCGTACGTGGACAGTCCGATGACAGCCGGAAGTCTCATAGCGGTGTCACGTAGGCGCTGGAGATGCCGCCGTCCACGAGGAAGGTGGCGGCGGTGACGAACGACGCGTCGTCGCTGGCGAGGAAGGCGACCGCGGCGGCGATCTCCTCCGCCTCGGCGAACCGCCCCATCGGCACGTGCACCAGCCGCCGCGCCGCCCGCTCCGGGTCGGCGGCGAACAGCTGCTGCAGCAATGGTGTGTTGACCGGGCCCGGGCACAGCGCGTTCACCCGGATCCCGTCCCGCGCGAACTGCACGCCGAGTTCCCGGCTCATCGCCAGCACGCCGCCCTTGGAGGCGCTGTAGGAGATCTGTGAGGTGGCCGAGCCCAGCACGGCGACGAACGAGGCGGTGTTGATGATGGAGCCCCCGCCGCGCGCCCGCATGTGCGGGATGACGTGCTTGCAGCACAGGTAGACGGAGGTGAGGTTCACCTCCTGCACCCGGCGCCAAGCCTCGATGCCGGTGTCGAGGATGGAGTCGTCGTCGGGCGGTGAGATCCCCGCGTTGTTGAACGCGACGTCGATGCGGCCGAAGGCGCTCAGCGTGGCGTCGTACATCGCGGCAACGTCGCTCTCGACCGCCACATCGGCGTGGACGAACAGGCCGCCGACCTCCTCCGCGGCCGCCTTGCCGGTCTCACCGTCAAGATCGACGACGGTGACCTTGGCGCCTTCCGCGGCCAGCCGGCGGGCACTTGCCAGCCCGATGCCGCTCCCGGCCCCCGTAACGACGGCGACCCGGTCCAGCAGGCGTTGCATGGGTGGCCTCACTCCTCGGTTGCGATGAAGACGTTCTTGATCTCGGTGAACGCGTCCAGGGCGTCCGGCCCCAGCTCGCGGCCCAGCCCGGACTGCTTGAAGCCGCCGAACGGGGTCCAGTAGCGGACGGAGGAGTGGGAGTTGACCGACAGGTTGCCGGTTTCCACCGCCCGCGCCACCCGCATCGCTCGGCCCAGGTTCTGGGTCCAGATCGACCCGGACAGCCCGTAGGGAGTGTCGTTGGCGATCGCCACCGCGTCCGCCTCGTCCTCGAACGGGACCACCGCCACCACCGGCCCGAAAACTTCATCGGTGTAGGCGGGATCATCCGGGCGCACTGGCGCCAGCACCGTCGGCGCGAACCAGTAGCCGGGGCCCTCGGGCGCGCGGCCGCGGAACGCGACCGGCGCATCCGGTGGCACGAACGAGGCGACGCGCGCCCGGTGCTCGGCCGAGATGAGCGGGCCCATCTCGGTGCCGGGGCTGGCCGGGTCGCCGACCGCCACCCGCTTGACGGCGGGCTCGAGCATTTCCATGAAACGCTCGAACACGCTGCGCTGGACCAGGATGCGCGACCGCGCGCAGCAGTCCTGGCCGGCGTTGTCGAAGACCGCCTGCGGGGCGCTGGCGGCCGCCCGTTCCAGGTCGGCGTCGGCGAACACGATGTTGGCGCTCTTGCCGCCAAGCTCCAGCGTGAGCCGCTTCACCTGCCGGGCGCAGCCGGCCATGATCTGGCGCCCGACCTCGGTGGAGCCGGTGAACACGATCTTGCGGACCGCCTCGTGGTCCACCAGCCGCTGGCCCACTACCGAGCCCTTGCCCGGCAGCACCTGGAAAACCCCGTCCGGCAGGCCCGCTTCCCGGGCGAGCTCGCCGATCCGGACCGCCGTCAGCGGCGTCCGCTCGGCCGGCTTGGCGATCACCGGGTTGCCCGCCGCCAGCGCCGGGCCCAGCCCCCAGCCGAGGATGGGCATGGGGAAGTTCCACGGCACGATGAGTCCGACGATGCCGACGGGCTCGGCGAAGGTCAGGTCGACACCGCCCGGGACGGGGATCTGCCTGCCGCAGAGGCGCTCCGGCGCCGCCGAGTAGTAGCGCAGGACGTCGCGGACGTTGCCCGCCTCCCACCGGGCCTGTCCCACCGGGTGCCCGGAGCAGGCGACCTCGAGACCGGCCAGCTCGTCGATGTGTGCGTCCACCGCGTCGGCGAAGGCCCGCAGGAGCGCGGCGCGCTCGCCGGGCGCGACGTCGCGCCAGGCCGCCCGGGCGGCCGCCGCCCGCGCGATCGCCGCGTCGGTCTCCTCCGCCGACGCCGAGGGCACGGTCGCGACGGTCTGTTCGGTCGCCGGGTTCAGCACCGTGAACGTGGCCATGCGCGCCTGCTCCCTGCCGTTCAGAGCCGCTCGAAGCCGCGCCGCAGCTCCCAGTCGGTGACCGCGGCATCGAACGCGGCCAGCTCCACCCGTGCGCCGTTGGCGTAGTGCTCGACCACCTCGTCGCCGAACGCCTGGCGGGCGAGCTGGCTCTTTTCCCATTCGGCCAGCGCGTCCCGCAGGGTGGACGGCACGCGCGGGCCCTGATCACTGTACGCGTTGCCCGTCACGGCCGGCTCCAGCGGCAGCTCCTGCTCGATGCCCTCCAGGCCGGCCGCGATCATCGCCGCCACCGCGAGGTAGGGGTTCACGTCACCGCCCGGAACCCGGTTCTCCACCCGCAGCGAGGACGGCGAGTGCCCGACGAGGCGCATCGCGCAGGTCCTGTTGTCCACGCCCCAGCGGATCGCGGTCGGTGCGAAACTGCCCGCCACGTACCGCTTGTAGGAGTTGATGTTGGGCGCGTGGAAGAGCACGAGCTCGCGCAGCCCGGCGAGCTGCCCGGCCAGGAAATTCTCGCCCAGCGGGGAAAGGCCGTGGGGCCCGTCCCCGGCGAGTACCCCCTTGCCGGCCCCGTCCCGCAGCGACAGGTGGATGTGACAGGAGTTGCCCTCACGGTCGTTCGGTTTGGCCATGAACGTGATGCTCCTGCCGTCCGCCGCGGCGATCTCCTTGGCGCCGGTCTTATAGACCGAGTGGTTGTCGCAGGTGGTCATCGCGTCGGCGTAACGGAACGCGATCTCGTGCTGGCCCAGGTTGCACTCGCCCTTGGACGACTCGACGTACATGCCCGCGCCCGCCATGCCCAGCCGGATCCTGCGCAGCAGCGGCTCGATTCGCCCGGTGCCGACGATCGAGTAGTCAACGTTGTACTGGTTCGCGGGGGTGAGGTCGCGCCAGCCGCTCGCCTGGGCCTGCTCGTAAGAGTCGTTGAAGACGCAGAACTCCAGCTCGGTGCCGACCATCGCGGTCCAGCCGCGGCCGGCCAGCCGCTCCAGCTGGGCCTGGAGGATCTGCCGGGGGGAGGCGACCACCGGGCTGCCGTCCTGCCAGGCGAGGTCGGCGATCACCAGGGCGGAGGCCTCGTGCCACGGCATCCGCCGGAGCGTGCTGAGCGCGGGCACCAGGACGAAGTCCCCGTACCCGCGCTCCCACGAGGACATCGCGTACCCGTCCACGGTGTTCATCTCGACGTCCACGGCAAGGAGGTAGTTGCATCCCTCCGCGTGGTGGCGGACCACCTCGTCGAGGAAGAACTCGGCGGACAGCCGCTTGCCCTGCAGCCGCCCCTGCATGTCGGTGAAGGCGAGAACGACCGTGTCGATCGTGCCCTCGCCGACCTCAACGCGCAGCTGCTCAAGAGTGAGCACGCCGCGCCTGGCGCCGCGCGCCTCGGCATGGAGCACTGTGCCTGTGTCCCTTCGTCAGGTCGTGAGCTCGCGCTCGATGGCGGCCAGTTCCCCGGTGTGCCCTGAGCCTCAGGCCGCCGAGACGTAGGTCAGGGTGGTGATGCCGGTGAATCGTCCAGCCGTTCGAGAGCAGGCGGCTGTCGCCAATGGTTTATTATCAGACCATTGACGGTTAGAGTGCCGGTCGTGTCAAGACCCCGGGCTGAATTACTGGGAGGCTGGCCGTATGACCAGCGGGACTGAGCTCAGCTCCCTGCTCGGCCCGGTCCGCTCCGGCAACGCGTTCGAGGAGACGGTCGAGCGCCTGCTGACCGTGATCAAGCTTGGCGTGGTCGCCCCGGGAGAACGGTTCCCCGCCGAACGGGAACTGGCCGGCCTGCTCGGCGTCAGCCGCATCACGCTGCGCGAGGCCATCCGGGCGCTGCAGCAGGCGGGTTATGTCGAGTCGCGGCGCGGCCGGTTCGGCGGCACCTTCGTGACCTACACCAGGCCCGCGCCCGATCCGGGGGAGGTGCGGCGGATCGTGCTGGCCGATTCCGCCCAGCTCGCCGACGCGCTCGCGTTCCGGATGGCGCTGGAGACCGGCGCCGCCCAGGTCCTGGCCGCCGCCGCTGGCGAGGGGGGACGCGACGTCCTGCTCAAGCGGCTGGCGGCGGTCAACGGCGCCAGCCCCGAGGACTACCGCCGGCTCGACACCCTGTTCCACCTGGCGATCGCGGAACTCACCGGCTCCGCCCTGCTCGCCGCCGCCTGCGCCGACGCCCGGATGCGGCTCAATGATCTGCTGAACGCGATCCCGGTGCTGCGGCACAACATCGTGCACACCGCCGCTCAGCACACCGCGATCGTCGACGCGATCCTGGCCGGCGACCCGGAGCGCGCCCGCTGCGCCGTCGCCGAGCACCTCGACGGCACCGGCGCGCTGCTCCGCGGGTTCCTGTCCGCGCCAGCCCAGCCGGTCAGGGCGGGGCGTGGCGGCCAGCCGCTCCGCTGAGGCGCTCGCCCGGCCCTTGATCCTGGCCCCGGCGCCCACATCCGCGCGTGACGCCTACCCCGGCCTCACGCCGGGCGAGCCGGCGTCCGTCAGGTTTGCCGGTGTGGCAGGTGCATGCTGGTGTTGCACGTGTGGGCAGCACACGGCGCCGGACAGGAGGATGCCGCCGGTCCCGGCGGTGTCATGCCGAATGTGATCAAAGCCATCACCGAGAACGTTTGCGGTCGGGCATGGATTTACGCCACACTGATGTTGTGAAAAACGTGGGCATGACTGGCGCCGTCTCGCGAGCGGCCAGCACCGTCGGTGCGGCCGCCGACAGCGGCATGCCCGCGACCGCCAGCGCGCAGCTGGGGGGAGAGAGCAGCAGCACCCGGGCCAGGATCGCCCGCCTCATTCTGGAGAACGGGCCGGTCAGCGCGGCCGCGCTGAGCACGCGGCTGGGGCTGACACCGGCGGCGGTCCGCCGTCACCTGGACGGCCTGCTCGCCGGCGGCATGATCGAGGTCCGCAGCGCCCGGCGGCCGGCCAGCCGCGGCCGCGGCAGGCCGGCAAAGCTGTTCGTGATCACCGACGCCGGGCAGAGCGCCTTCGAGCACGCCTACGACGACCTCGCCACCAGCGCCCTGCGGTTCCTGGCCGAGGTGGCCGGGCCGGGCGCGGTCGCTGAGTTCGCCCGGCGCCAGGTGGCCGACCTGGAGCGCCGGTACCGCCCGGTGATGGCGTCGGCCGACCCGGGCGCCAAGGTCCAGGCGCTGGCCGAGGCGCTGTCCGCCGACGGCTACGCGGCCTCGGCGATCGGCGCGCCCGCCAGCGGCCCCGTCCCGGCCGGAGCCCACGGCCCGGCACTCAATGTGCTGGCCGGGGGAGAGCAGCTCTGCCAGCATCACTGCCCGGTCGCCCACGTGGCCGCCGAGTTCCCGCAGTTGTGTGAGGCGGAGACGGAGGCGTTTGGCCGGCTGCTGGGCACGCCGGTGCAGCGGCTGGCCACGATCGCGCACGGTGATGGGATCTGCACGACGCATGTGACCGCGCCGTCGCTGGTCCAGGCC
>DASYQM010000052.1:0-5600 GCA_036005525.1 Streptosporangiaceae bacterium | reverse complement strand
GACGACGACATCGCCGAGTTGCACGAACTGCCGGATGCGGCGACTCGTGCCCGCCAGGTCCGGGCGATCATCGACGGTTACGGCCTTGCCGGTGCCGACCGTGAACACTTCTACGACCGGTTGCTGGACGTCGCCGTACACAGCGCCCGCGCGGAAGTGCTTGCATGGTGTCACTGCGGAAAGCACCACCGCGGTCGCTGCGGACGGGTACCCCATCCTGTGGGGCATCGCATGGCGCGCTCGCAGCGCTTCCTGGATCGCCCGCCATCGCCGACTCCTGACGCGAGCACTGAGCTAAATCGCCGATCCGCACGGCCGGAATGCAGCCACGCGCCCTCATGGCGGCATGATAGTGAGCCGTTCGAGCAAGTGCGCTAGTTTCGACTAGCTTCGAGAAGCAGCAAAGGCTGGTCTCGCTTCTGCAAAGTGGACGTCAGTCCCGGTCAGCAGCTGGCTCAGTTATGTCCGGCGGACGCTGCGGGTTCTGGAGCCGCGGGTGTGTATACGGCGATGATCTTTCCGCGGGTGAGCAGCAGCAGCTTCGGTGGGTCGGCAGGGGTCGCGGCCACGAGGCGGGCCTCGGTGGCCTGCTCGACTGCTTGCGGGTTTTGCAGATATAGCGGTTCTTTCCCGGTCGTGCCCACGGTGGTGACGGTCCCTTGGTTCGCCAGGAACCGTCCCTGCTTTGACACGCTGAACGTGCCGCTGTGGTAGTTGATGATGTCGTTGGCTCCCCACCGCAACTGGGTGCCGTGCTGCTCGAACGTCACCCCCAAAGGCCGATTGCTGCGGTCGCGGACAGCACGCACGTTCTGCCCGTCAGGTTCGATCGCCGACCAGGAGCCGAGGAGCCGGCGGGCTGCGGTCACCGGGGTTCCCTGATCCTCGTCGCCGAGCGGTACTTCCACTGGCTCAGCGCGCCGGCCAAGGAGCTGATCTGGTTCGAGCGGTTGGCGCACCTGCCGAACGCCGAGGAGCGGGACCGCTTCACCACGTTCATGATCGATCGGGTACTGCCCATCGCGAAGGGCTCGGCACCGGTACCGTCGCGGCCGGCTACGGCGTGACGTGCCTGCTGCCCTGATCCCGTGCCACCGCGATGATCCGAAAGATCGGGCCGGGCCACCGGTGTCGGCGGCCCGGCCCAGTCGGGGCGGCTCGGTTACGTTGCCCGGTATCGCAGCCGGGCGGCACTCGCGGCGATCCACAGCCACGCGGCGACCACCCCGACGAACAGGGTCAGCGCGCCGTCCCGGCCACCGGCGAAAGCCCACACCAGGCCGCCCGCGAACACCACGCCGCAGACCCGGCCGCCGGCCGCCCACCGCCGGTACCCGGTCGCGGCGAACCGGCGGGCGAGCACGAAGCACAGCCCGATCATCGACAGGAAGGCGAGGCTGCCGGCCGCGTTGTGGACCACCGCGTGCCAGCTCATCGACGCGGGCTGGCCGGCCGGGGTACCGGGGGGAAACCCGTCGAGCGGATCCAGCCGGAACGCGCCCGCGACCACCAGCCCCGCGCCCTGCACGGCAAGCAGCACCGGCCCCCAGGTACCGGCCCGGCCACCGGGCAACACCCGGCGGGCGGCGACCGCGTAGCCCAGCGTCAGAACCCCGGTGATCAGGAAGGTACCGATCTGGATCCAGCCCAGGTCGCCGTTGGACAGCACGCTGACCGGGTGCCGTGTCAGGTCGTACCCGGGTCGGGTCGCGGCCTGGGCCAGCGCGCTGACCACGAACAGCGGTGCGGCGAGGGCGCCGCCGGCAAGCAGCCGCCGGGTCGTGCTCGGGGCGGTGGTGAGCTCGCCCGCGGCAGCGGTGTACGTCATCTCCGTCTCCTCTCTCACGCCGGGTGGCAGACCAGGTGGACCACGCCGGTACCGAAGGTGTCCGCGCTGACCGTCTCCAGCGGGAGCTGGACGCCGTCGGCCTCGAACAGGCGCTGTCCGGTACCGACGACGATCGGGTGGATGAGCAGGTTGAGCTCGTCGACCAGGCCCGCGCGCAGCAGCGCACGGGCCAGGGTGATGCTGCCGGTGACCAGGATGTCGCCACCGGGCCGCTCCTTGAGCGCGGCGACCTCGGCCGCGATGTCGCCGCCGAGCCGGGTCGAGTTCTGCCAGGCGAGGTCGTGCAGCGTCTTCGACACGACGACCTTGGCTGGCTTGTTCATCTGGGCCGCGACCGCGTCGTCGGCGGGAGCGTTCGCGAAGGCGCCCGCGTAGCCCTCGTACGTCACCCGGCCCAGCAGCATGGTGTCGATCCGGGCGTTGAGCGCCCACATCACGCCGTACATCTCGTCGTTGACGTACGGGAAGTGCCACCGCTCCGGGGCCTCCACGACGCCGTCCAGTGAGATGAACTCAGCAACGATGATCTTCCGCATGGTGATCTCCTCCTACCGTCGCGGCGGTCGTACCGTCGGCCGCCGTCTACTGAAGGCAGCGAAGGGCCGGCGCGCGGATCGACAAGATCGACAAACTTTTTCCGCGGGCTGGTTGGATGGGGGCATCACCGACCCGACGAGAGGAGTCCCGGTGCGGTTCCTGATGACGATGAACGCCGGCAGCCCGGCGCCGGACCAGCAGCTCTTCGCGGAGATGGGCCGGTTCGTGGAGGAGCTGACTCAGGCCGGGGTACTGCTGGCGGCCGGCGGGCTGGACGCCGGTACCCACATCAAGTCCAGCGAAGGCCGGATCACCCTGACCGATGGGCCCTACGCCGAGGCCAAGGAGGCCATCGTGAGCTTCGCGTTAATCGACGTGCGGTCCAAGGAGGAGGCCATCGAGCTGTCCAAGCGGTTCTGGGCGATCGTCAAGGACGGCGAGGGCGACATCCGCCGGGTGTACGGTCCGGGGTCGTGACCGGCCAGGACTCGCGGGCGGCGGTCGAGGCCGTCTGGCGGCTGGAGTCGGCGCGGATCATCGCCGGCCTCGCCCGCCTGCTCCGCGACGTCGGGCTCGCCGAGGAACTCGCCCAGGACGCGCTGGTCGAGGCCCTGGAGAAGTGGCCGCAGACCGGCATCCCGGCCAACCCCGGCGGGTGGCTGATGGTCGCCGCGAAACACCGGGCCATCGACCGCCTGCGACGCGATGACGCGCTGGCCGGGAAGATCACCGAGATCGGGTACGAGCTGCGCGACCGGCAGCGGTCCGCGGTGTCCGCGGGGCCGGCGGACTTCGACGAGGTACTCGACGACGACGCGCTCAAGGACGACCTGCTGCGGCTGATCTTCACCGCCTGCCACCCGGCCCTGTCCACCGAGTCGCGGGTCGCGCTCACGTTGCGGGTCCTCGGCGGGCTCACCACCGAGGAAATCGCGCGGGCGTTCCTGGTACCGGAGCCGACCGTGGCTCAGCGCATCGTCCGCGCCAAGCGCGCGCTCGCGGACCGGCGGATCCCGTTCGAGATCCCGCCGCCGGAGCAGCGGGCGCAGCGGCTGGCGTCGGTCCTCGAAGTCATCTACCTGATCTTCAACGAGGGGTACACCGCAACCGCCGGCGACGACTGGATGCGGCCCGAGCTGTGCCACGAGGCGCTGCGCCTGGGCCGGATCCTGGCCGAGCTGGCGCCGACCGAGCCGGAGGTGCACGGCCTGGTAGCGCTGATGGAGATCCAAGCCTCGCGGACCGCCGCCCGGGTCGGCCCCGACGGCGAACCGATCCCGCTGCTGGAACAGAACCGGGGCCGGTGGGACCAGCTCCTGATCCGCCGGGGGTACGCCGCCCTGCTGCGCGCCGAGCGGGTCGGCGGCCCGATCGGCCCGTACGTGCTGCAGGCCGCGATCGCGGTCTGCCATGCCCAGGCGCGTACCGCGGCGGACACCGACTGGGCGCGCATCGCCACGCTGTACGAGATGCTGGCCCGGCTGACCCCGACGCCGGTGGTCCAGCTCAACCGGGCGGTCGCGGTAGCGATGAGCGACGGGCCGGCCCGCGGATTGGAGATCGTCGACGCGCTCGCCGCCGAGCCGGCCATGCGGGAGTACCACCTGCTGCCCAGCGTGCGTGCCGACCTGCTGGCCCGGCTGGACCGCATCGACGAGGCGCGCGCCGAGTACGAGCGTGCCGCGGCGCTGGCCCGCAACGCCCGCGAGCGCGCGGTGCTGCTGGAGCGCGCGGCGGCGCTCTAGATTTAGGGGAACGTGGCCGTGCCGGGTCGCAGCCGTCGCGGGGCCGCTGCCGTGGCGTTCATCAGGACAGACCACGCGATCGTCCGGAATCAATCGGGCGGCGGGTTCGGGCGGTCATACCACGGCGGCAGCCCGCGAGTCAGCTCGCCGACTGCGCCAGGAGCCGGCCAGGCAGGATGGCGTGAGACGGCATCGCGGCAAACTCCCTTGCTGGCTGTGCTGACGGGCTTGGCGTGCGGCTAACCCGGTCTCGAATAGCCGGATTGTAGGGGCAATGGGGATCAGACCGCGGTGCTGCGAGAGTCACCGCCCGCATGGCCCAAGACCAGCCTCAGCCTGTCGCTTGGACTCCGGCCCCCGACTCAGCCAGCTGACCGTCTCGGACTCCGGCGAAACCGAACTCGATCTTGCCGACATCGACTCCGGCAAGCACGCACCCCAACACCGGTGATATCCACACCGAACGACCTGGATGACTCACTCAACCGGCAACTGGCCTGGCTCGGATATCAGCCACCGTCTACATAACGTTCCCGGGCTGGAGTACTAGGCGGGCGGCTAGGGTTCGCCTTCGGATGCCTCGGCTTCGGCGAGTTGCTGGCGCAGGCGCTGCACCTCGGCCTCGGCCGAACGCAGGCGGCGTGTCAGCGCAGCGCGTCGGTCCACCGGCTTGCGACGTGAGGGCTTGTCCGGGCTGAAGATCGCGCGGAGCAGTGGGGGCAGCATTTCCTGCCATTGCATGCCGTCAAAGCCGGGTAGCGCGTTGTGGCCCCACTGGTGGTGGAGCTGGTAGTCGGTGCAGGCGGGGCATCGGTCCCACCAGCCGGGGAGCAGTGCGGCGGTCTGCGCCGCCCTGGAACCGAGTTCGGAGGTCCCGGCCCACAGGCGTAGCGATAGGGCGTAGGTATGCCATTCCGCGGGGGCCTGGCATTCCGAGCACATGCCGTCCGGCTTCGGCGGCGGCATGGCGAGCAGCCGGTTGAATCGCAGCCGCTGCCCGGACGACCATTCCCGCAGGGTCGGGTGGCGGAAGTACCTCATGTGGTCGCGCAGGTGCCGGTCCCGACGCACCGCAGGCAGGTCCCCGGCCCGGTCGACGACAGTTTCAGGATCACCGACCGTCTCGGCCAGCGCGGTCGCCTCCTGCCGGCTCGCCATCAGCAGTTCTTCGGCCTTGGCCTGCTGCGCCGGGTCGGCGGGTGCCCGATGGACGTTGCGCATGAAGCCCGCCGTGGCCCGGGCACGGAGCAAGCGAAGACGGGCCATCGCGCGATCCTCGTCATACGAGGCGGCTCGGTCCCGCCGCTCGCGCTCACGTTCAGCGTGCTTGGCATCGATTCGGGCCATTGTCTCGTCGACCGGTCGGTAGCCGCCGGGCGGCGGGGTGGCGTGATCCCACTGCTCGAGTACCGTCCAGAGCCGGTCGTGTTCCTGGTCTTCGCGTCCCTCCTGCCACCAGTTCCACTGCC
>DASYQM010000051.1:0-8786 GCA_036005525.1 Streptosporangiaceae bacterium | reverse complement strand
GAGCGGTACCGGAACGGGCCGCCGTGCGGCCCGTCGTTGCGCAGCGTCGCGAAGTAGGCGATGGCGTCCTCCGGCACCGGCCGGCCGTCGGAGGGCCGCCACAGGTACACCCGCTCGCAGGTGCGCACGTCGGCATCGGGGTCGGCGTAGTCCTCGTTGAACGCGGTGCCGGCCCGCATGTCGAGCAGCTGCTGGACGGTCGCGCCGTCGAACGAGGTCCCCGCCAGCTCCGGCACGACGGCCGTGACCTGGGCCGAGACGTCGAGCTGCCCGCGGCCCGCCAGCACCCCGGCCACCGCCGCGGTCACCGACTTGGACACCGACATGAGTAGGTGGGGGGTGTCAGGCGTCATCGCGTTGAAGTACTGCTCGGTCGCGATCCGCCCCCGGTGCAGGACCAGGAACCCGTCGGTGCAGGTCTGGTCCAGCAGTTCCGCGATCGACATCTCCTGGCCGGCGCTCGTGAACCGGACGCCGCCCAGGTCGCGTTCCGCCCGGCGGAGCGGCCAGGCCGGCCCGTCCCCGCGGGATATCCGGGCGGTCGGGATCAGCTCCCGCACATGCTGGAAGGCCCACCTGTTGAACGGCGGGTCCTGCCAGTTCGCGAGCGTCACCCGCGACCCGGGAGCGAACGGCGGCGGCCCTGCCATCAGGCCACGGCCCGCTGCGGCCGGTCCCGGCCCGGCGCCTGTGTGCGTCATCACAGCCCCGGACGGCGGCGCGGCATGTCCAGCCAGGGCATCTGCTCCTCGTGCGCGGCGGCGATCCGGAACACCGTGACGTCGTCGTAGGTCTTCCCGACGATCGACAGGCCGGTCGGCACGCCGTCGCGGGACAGCCCGGACGGCACGCTCATCACCGGGCACCGGCTGGCGATGTTGAACGGCACCGTCATCATCACATCCAGCCAGTCCTCACTGGCCCGGCCGTTCACCGTCACTGGTTCACCCGGATCGTACTCGGCCGGCAGCGCGGGGACCGCGAAGGTCGGGCAGATGAGCGCGTCGAAGTCGTCGAGCAGCAGCCCGAGCGGGGCGTAGATCTGCCCCTCCAGCGCGAGGCCGGCCACGAAGTCGTCCTTGGACACCTGTTCGGAGTCCGCGAGGAAGGACCGCGCGTAGGTGGTGAGCTCCTCGGCGTGTTTGGTGTGGATCTCCCTGATCGACGGGCCGAAGATCATCCCGAAGTGGATCTCCGCCGCCCGCTTGATGGCCGACAGATCCCACGGCAGCTTGACGTCCTCGACCACGGCGCCCGCGTAGCGCAGCTTGTCCGCCGCCGCGCGGGCGTTCGCGGCCACGTCCGCGTCGACCCGGTAGCAGCCCAGGTCGGCCGAGAAGGCGATCCGCATCCCGGCGACCGGCGCCAGCTCACCCGGTATCTCCAGCTTCGGGCGGATCGAGGCGACGTCACTCGGGTGCGGCCCGGCGATCACGTTTTCCAGCAGCGCGCAGTCGGCGACCGTCCGGGCCAGCGGGCCTTCGTGGCAGTAGTGGTCCAGGTTGAAGATCTCCACTTCCGGCACGCGGCCGTAGGGCGGCTTGAAACCCATCACGCCGCAAAACGAAGCCGGGATCCTGATCGAGCCACCAATATCCGAGCCGGTCGCCAGTGCCGCCGACCCGGCGGCGAGGGATGCCGCCGACCCGCCGCTCGACCCGCCCGGCGAGTACTCGGTGTGCCACGGGTTGCGGGTGACCCCCCACAGCCTGGACCAGGTGACCGGCGCGCAGCAGAACTCCGGGGTGGTGGTCCGGGCGTGCACGATGCCGCCCGCGTCGATGATCCGCTGCACGAAGGCGCTGGTCTTCTCCGCGACGACCTCGCGCAGCGGCAGCGACCCGAGCGTGTTGTGGTGGCCCGCGATCTCCGCCTCCTCCTTCACCGCCACCGGCAGGCCTTCCAGCGGCCGCGGCTGGCCACCCTTTCCCGCATAACGGGCTGCCGCGGCTCGGGCGTGCTCCACAGCCTGGTCGAAGAAGGTCTCGGCGAATGCGTTGATCACCGGCTCGACTGCCTCGGCACGGTCGATCACCGCCGTGACCAGCTCGACGGGTGACAGCTCGCGGGCCCGAAACAGCCGGAGCGCCTCTGTGGCCGGGAGATAGTGAAGGTCAGTCATGAAGCGTCGGGTTCCTCCCCGGCACCGGGCAGGGCCCGGCGCCTCGGTTTCCAGCCTGGCCGCGGCACGCTGGCGCGGAGCCGCCGTGTGTACGGGTCCTGCGGGTCGTCGAGCACGAGTGCGGTGGGACCGCGCTCCACCACCTTCCCGCGGTGCAGTACGAGAGCCTCGTCCGTGAGCTGGCGCACCACCGCGAGGTCGTGGCTGATCAGGATGTAGGAGACGTGCGTCTCGTCGCGGATGTCGGCGAGCAGGTTCAGCACCTGGGCCTGAATCGACACGTCAAGTGCGGCGACCGACTCGTCGAGGATCAGGATGGTGGGCTCCGCCGCGAGGGCGCGCGCGATCGCGACCCGCTGCCGCTGGCCGCCGGACAGCGAGCGGGGCAGCGCCCGGGACTGCCGTGCGTCCAGGCCGACCAGGTCGGTGAGTTCGGCGATCCGGGCACGCCGGCGGCCGGCGGGCCAGCCGTGGTGCAGCTTGAGCACCTCGTCGATCGTGGCCTCGGCGGTCTGGCGCGGGTCGAGGCTCGTGTACGGATCCTGGAACACGATCTGCACCTCGCGCCCCCGGCGGCGCCGGTCGCGGGTGGACCGGGGCGGGCGGGACCGGTCGTGCCCGCAGGCGGTGATGGTTCCGCTGGTGGGCCGCTCCAGGCCGACGATCATCCGTGCGATCGTGGTTTTGCCCGAGCCCGACTCCCCGACAATGGCCACCGACCGGCCCGGCGGAAGGCGGAACGACACATCATCCACGGCGACGAGATCGCCGAACTCCTTGCGGAGCCCGTCGGCCTCAAGGACGGGAGCACCAGTGGTCTCAGCCATCGGGCGCTTCCTGGAGCTGGCCGCGCAGCTCGCGCGCGCGGACGCACCGCGACGTCCCGCCGTCGAGGTCGACGAGGTCGGGCACCGCCGCCCGGCAGATATCGCTCGCGTGCGCGCAGCGGGGGGTGAAGGCGCACTCTGCCGCCGGCGCCTCGAACGCGGACAGCGGGCGGCCGGGGATGGCGCGCAGCCGGTGCGCCGTCTGGCCGATGTCTGGGCGGGCCGCCGCGAGCGCGGCGGTGTAGGGGTGCAGCGGATCGCCGTGCAGCAGCGCGGAGGCGCGGACCTCGACGATCTGACCGGCGTACATCACCACCGTGCGGTCGCAGATGGCCGCCGCGAGTTCCAGGTCGTGGGTGATGAAGAGCATCGCCAGCCCGAAATCCCGCCGAAGCCCGTCGAGTATCGCCATGACCTCGGCCTGGGTGGTGACGTCGAGCGCAGTTGTCGGCTCATCGGCCAGCAGCAGGCGCGGCTCGGTGAGCAGCGCCGCCGCGATCATGATCCGTTGCAGCATCCCGCCGGACATCTGGTGCGGGTACTGCCGGAGCCGCCGGTCACCGTTCTCGATGCCCACCTGGGTGAGCATGTTCACCGCGCGGCGACGTGCCTCAGCCGCCGGCACCCCGAGGTTGGTGCACAGCGCCTCGGTCATGAAGTCACCGATCCGCCGCACCGGGTTGGTATGTGCCCGCGGATCCTGGAAGATCATCGCCACCTGGTTGCGGTACCGGCGGAGATCCGCGCCCGCGAGCTCGCCGACGTCGCTGCCGTCGAACCGGATCGAGCCGTGGACCTCGGCTCCGCGCGGCAGCAGACGGTCGATCGCCCGCGCGGTCATGGACTTCCCCGACCCGGACTCACCGACCAGGCCCACCGCCTCGCCCGGCCACAGCGTGAGCGAGACATTACGCAGCACGGAGCGCTGCGCGCCGGCCACATTCAGCAGTACGGTCAGGCCGTCCACCTCGAGCAGCGGTGCGCTCGCGGTGGCCCCCGCGGATCGCAGCATGCCAATCGCCGCCGGCTCGCTCATCGGGCCGCCTGGGCTTGGTCGAACAGGCGCTCGCCCAGCACGTTGACCGCGATCACAACGGTGACGATGCATACCCCGGCGGCGAGCGCCGGCAGCGGGTAGCCCTGCAGGATGCCGAACTGGTTCTCCGAGATCATGACCCCCCAGTTGGGATTAGGCGGCTGCACTCCCAGGCCGAGGAACGAAATGGCCGCCAGGTCGACCATGGCATAGCCGAACAGGATCGTCGCCTGGGCCACGATCAGCGGCGCGATGTTCGGCACCAGGTGCCGAAGGCAGATCGAGGGGGCCGACGCCCCCTGCACCTCCAGGGCCGCGACGTAGGGCTGGCTCCGTTCCTTGAGCGCCGCGCCACGCAACACGCGGGCGACGTACGGCATGTACGCGATGGACAGCGCGATCGACGCCGCGGCCAGGCCCGCACCGAAGACCGCCGCGGCGAGCACCGCGAACAAGATGCCCGGGAACGCGAACAGGATGTCGAGGCCAGAGGAGATGACCGAGTCGGTCACCCCCCGCCGCCACGCGGCCGTGACCGCGATCAGCGTCCCGGCCGTCATGCTGACGATCACGACCGCCAGCGGCCCGAGTATCGCGGTCTGTGCGCCGGCCAGCAGCCGGGACAGCACGTCACGTCCCTGGAAGTCAAAGCCGAGCAGATGACCGCCTGTTGGGCCGACCCAGGCCAGCGACAGGTCCGGCAGGTTGGGCGGGTAGGGGGCGAGCAGCGGACCGAACAGGGCCACGAAGGTCGCAATCGCGATCACGATCGCCGACGCGATGCCGGCCGGGCCTGTCGCGCGCAGCAGGCCCACGGCCCGGGCGCTGCGCGTAGTGGACCGGACGGTGACCGGGATGGCCGCGCTCACTGGGCCCGGCTCCCGAGTGCCACCCGCGGGTCGAGCACCGCGTACATCACGTCCATCAGCAGGTTGACCACGACGAACGCGGTGACGAGCACGAGCGAGACGCCCTGCACGACCGCAAGGTCTTTAGATTGCGCCGACTGCACCAGGTAGGCGCCGAGCCCGTTCAAGCTGAACGCGACCTCGACCACCGCTGCGACCGCGATCAGCGAAGCGATCGTTATGCCGGCAATCGTGGTGATCGGGATGGCGGCGTTGCGCAGGATGTGCCGCTGGATCACGTTGCGGGGCGGGATGCCGCGGCTCACCGCCGTCTGCACGTGCTCGCGGTCGCCCTCTTCCCGGACCGAGGCCCGGGTGACGCGGGCGACGATCGCGAGCGACGCGGTGGCCAGGGCGATCGCGGGCAGCGTGAAGTGCCTGATGTTGCTCAGGAGGTCGGTGCCGTTCCCGAGGGCCGGGAACCAGCCGAGCTTCACCGCGAAGAGCAGGATCAGCACGATGGCGGCGACGAACGCCGGGATGGCCGCCGAGACCGCGGTCGTCACCAGCGTGCCCGTGTCGAGTATCCCCGGCCGGAGCCCGGACACGATGCCGATGCCGATCCCCAGCACCAGGATGATCAGGGACGCGTAGAGCACCAGCCCGGCGGTCGTCCAGATCCGGGAGGCGATCAAGCTGGACACGTTCTCCCGCAGCGTGATCGAGATTCCCAGGTTCCCGTGCAGCGCGTTGTCGAGCCAGTACCAGTACTGGGCGAGGAACGGCTCGTTCAGGTGGTAGCGCTGCTCCAGCACGGCGATGCTGGCGGGCGGCAGGGACCGCCCGCCCGACAGCGCCGCGAGGGGGTTCCCCGGCGCGAGATACAGCGCTGCGAAGATCACGAAGCTCGCCACAAGCAGGCTGGCCACCAGCATGGCCAGCCTGCGCGCGAAGAAGCGCCAGCGCATCGCCGGGCCTGTCCGCTCAGCCGGTCCCGCCCAGCTGGTTGGCCCAGGGCGCGAACATGTAGGCGAACGAGGACACCGCGCCGGTGAGGCCCTTGCCGAGCAGCAGCAGGGACGTCGGCTGCGCGTTCGGGATCCAGGGCAGGTCGGCCGCCGCGAGCTTCTCCGCCCGTGCCACCAGCGCGGCTCGCCGGTCCGGGTTGGCGGTGCCGCGGGCCTGCTCGAGCGCGGCAGTGATCTTCGGGTTGTTGTACTTGTCGTAGTTCTGTGAGCCGTCCGGCAGGACAAGCGTGGCCAGCAGCGCCGCCGGGTCGGCGTAGTCGCCGTAGTTGACCGTCAGGAACCCGTCAATGCCCGCCCTGGCCTTGGGGTCGATGAAGAAGTTGATGTAGTTCTGGGCCGACACCGACTTCAGCGCCACCTTCAGCCCGATCGCCTGCGCCGCCGCCTGGTAGGCGCCGGTCACGGCCGCGATGTTCGCCAGCTGGCTGGAGGTGCCGATCGTGATCGTCTTCCCGGTGGCGCCCGCCTGCTGGACGAGCTTCTTCGCCTCGGCGAGGTTCTGGTTCAGCACCGGCGAGCCGTTGTAGGCGGAGTTGAACACGGACTTGCCGTAGCCGAACGTGCCGGGGTTGGACAGCCAGCGTGGCATCAAGGCGGCGCCCTTGTAGACCGAGTTGATGATGCTCTGGCGGTTCAGCGCCAGCGAGAGCGCCCGGCGCACCCGCAGATCACCGAGCGCGCCCTTGAAGCTGGAGACGATGAAGGCGTCGGTGGACCAGCCCGGGCCCTGGTACACCTTGACGGTGCTGCTGTTCTTCAGCTGGTCCAGGGTGGAGAGCGCGAAGTTGTAGGCCCCCTGGATCGCGCCGGTCAGCATGCCCGAGGTGAAGGATGAGACGTCCGGGACGCCCTTGATCGTGATCTTGTCGACGAGCGGCTTGACCGAGGGGTTCCAGTAGTGCGGGTTGGCGGCCGCGACCACGCCTACACCCGGGTTCCAGGACTTGAACATGTACGCGCCGGTGCACATGATCGACCCGGCCGGGGTGCCGTAGTTCTTGCCCTGCTTTTCGGCGAAGGTCTTCTCGATGACGATGCCCGGGATTGAGGCGAGCTCGCCCTCCAGCCAGTAGTCCGGCTGCTTCAAGGTGATCGTCACCTGGTTCGCCCCGGTCGCCGCGATCGAGGCCACCCGGCTGAACACGGCCCCGTAGAACCCGCCGAGCTTGGCATTGGTGTTGCGGTCCAGGCTGTACACCACGTCGGCGGGCGTCACCGGGTGGCCGTCCCAGAACTTCACCCCCGGCCGGAGCGTGAACACGAACTTGGTGGGGGAGGGGTTCGCGATGGTGGCCAGGCCCGGCTGCAGCGATCCGTCAGGCGCCTGGCGGAGCAGCGACTCGCACATGAGCGAGTCGGCCGTGTTCTCTGGGTAGTCGAAGGCGAAGATGGGGTCGAGCGAGTTGACGTCGCGGTAGACCGCCCAGACCATCGACGGCACCGTCGTGGCGCCGGCCGGGCTGGTCGCTACCAGTCCTTTGGTCGGTGAGATGTTGCCCGACGTGGACGAGCCCGACGTGCCAGCGGACCGGCCGCAGGCCGCGGCCGTCAGTACGCACACTGCTGCCACAGAGGTGACCGCCCATCGGCGGCGTCTGCTGCTCATCTGTCCTCCTTCGTGCCACCCCATCGATGTTGCCCGGATTCGTTAGCGCTGCTGGTAAACGACCTGCCCCCCGATCCAGGTCTGGCTGACTGCCGCATGGCAGATCTCGTGAGCCGGAAGGTGGGCGAGGTCGGTGTTCACGACGGTGAGATCGGCGTCGTAGCCCACGGCGACCGACCCGGCCCCCGCGCCGAGCCCGTTGACCCCGGCGCTGCCCGATGTGTAGGCGGCCAGGATCGACGTCAGGCCGATGGCCTGCTGCGGGAGGAAGGGGTCGCCGCCCTGGCCGCCCGCCACGGCCGGCAGGCTTCTGTTGACGGCGACGTGCGCTGCCCACAGTGGGTTGGGGCTGCTCACCGGCCAGTCGCTGCCCGCACACAGGGCCGCGCCGGCCGCTTCCAGGGACCGGAAAGGGTACTGCCAGCCGGCGCGGCGTTCTCCCAGGAAGGGGATGGTCAGCTCGTCCATCTGGGGCTCATGGGTCGCCCAGAGCGCCTGGATGTTGGCGGTCGCCGACACGCGGGCGAAGCGCGGGACATCGTCGGGATGCACCACCTGGAGGTGCGCCAGGTGATGCCGGGGCCCGCTCCCGCCGTTGGCCCGCCGGGCCGCCTCCACGGCGTCCAGCGCGTTCCGGACGGCGCGGTCGCCCAGCGCGTGGAAGTGGACCTGGAATCCCTCGCGGTCGAGCGCGGTGACGAAGGCGGGGAGCTCGCCGGGGTCGATGAAATCCAGGCCGGCCTGGCCGGTCTGGCACCCGTCGCTGTCCAGGTAGGGCTCCAGCATGGCGGCGGTGTGGTTCTCGGCGACGCCGTCCAGCATCATCTTCACGCTGGTGGCGTGGAAGTTTCCGGCCTGCCCGGCGCGGCGCTGCTCGAGCAGTTCGCCGAGCTGTTCCAGGCCACGGCTCCGGTCCCACCACAGGGCGCCGACCACGGTGGCCAGCAGGGTGCCCGCCCGCGCCGCCCGCATGTAGGCGGTGAGGGGATCGGGCTCGCCCTGGTACCTGCCGATGATCGCGTCCTGCCAGCCGGTAATGCCGAGCGACAGCAGGTGGTCCTGGGCGGTCAGCAGCGCCTGGTACCAGTCCTCCTCGGTGACGCCGGGCAGGAGGCGGGATACCAGGATGGCCGCGCCCTCCTGCAGCATGCCGATGGGCTCGCCGGCAGCGTCCCGCTCGATCCGGCCGTCCGGCGGATCGGGGGTCGAGCCGTCGATGCCCGCGAGGGCGAGCGCCCGGCTGTTCACCCACGCGCCATGGCCGTCACGGTTGGGCAGGAAGACGGGCCGGTCGGGCACGACCGCGTCGAGTGCCTGCC
>DASYQM010000050.1:0-4723 GCA_036005525.1 Streptosporangiaceae bacterium | reverse complement strand
TTGGTCTGCGGGTCGGCATCGTCGGGTACCTCGACTCTCGCGCCGTAGTGGCCGGAGGACCGGATGACCTCTTCCATCTGCTCCATCCCGGCCAGCAGCTGGGCGCAGAAGTCGGGGTCCAGCCGGTCGTCCTGGCCGGTGGCGCGGGCAAGGTCCCAGGTGTGCATGAACACGTCTGGGGTGTAGAACTGGTCGATCGCGCGGTCCAGGGGCAGATCGCCGATGTGCGGATTGGTCAGGACCCGGTCCGCGATCGCCGGGTCGTCCAGCACTGCCTGCACGGCGGCGCAGTGGATTTGCCAGGCGGCGACCGGGTCATCGTCCACGGACGGCCCGCTGGGCAACTCGATGGCCGCGCCGGCGGAGACAAACCCCGGGAGCCATTGGGTCAGATGTCGCACGATATCGCGAGCGACCCAGCCAGCGACCGGGGTCGGGGCGTCCCAGAACCGGGTTCCGCGGACCCGGTCGGTGAACAGCAGGCCGACCTGCCGGTGCCGCTCGGCTGGGCGTTCAGACAGCGCCATCGGCAAGCATCCGGTTGAGCTTCGCGTAACCCTCGTTGACACCGGTCTCCATGCCGCTGGCCAGCCAGGCGTCCCGGCCTTCGAAGCTGTCGACCAGTGACTGCGTGCGCAGCCGGGTGCGACCGTCACCGAGGTCGTCAAACCACAACGTCTCTAGCGCGACGCCGTCGGGCTCACCCTCGAAGGTGAAGGTCTGCACGATACGGTCCTGGCGCACCTCGTGAAAGCAGCCGCGGAACGCGTACTCCTCGCCCTCACGCACCGAGACGAACCTCCAGCTGCCACCGGTGCGGGCGTCCCAGTGCTCGATCCGAGTGTCCATAGCGTTCGGGCCGACCCACTGGGCGAACAGCGCCGGGTCGGTGTGGGCCCGGAATAGCTGTTCAGGCGTTGCCGCGAACTCACGAGTCATACGGATGATCGGCAGCTTCGGGTCAGCCTCGATGGTTGTCTCCATAGTCTTGGTCATGGTGGGCTCCATCCTCGTCGTTGGTTTCGTTCATCGCCGCCAGGACGGCGTCGAGGCGGCGGTACCGCTGCTCAGCCCGGCGCCGGTAGCGCTCGATCCAGGCGTCCATCACGTCGAAGACCTTCGTCTCCAGGTGCACCGGCCGAGGCTGCGGCCCCCGCGGCCGGCTAACCAGCTCGGCGTCCTCGAGTACCCGCAGGTGCTTGTAGACGGCCTGCAGCGTCATCCGGTACGGCTCAGCTAGCTGGTTCACCGTTGCGTCACCGTCGGCAAGCCGGGCCACAATGCTGCGGCGCGTCGGATCGGCAAGGGCAGAGAAGGCCCGGGACAGTGTGTCCGCCGTCATTGACCCCTCGTTTCAACCCTCTGGTTGAAAGTAATCGTAGACCCCGACGGCCGGTTCGTCAACCACGTGGTTGAAACTGCTGGTGAGGAGCGCGGAAGGACGGGAGCAGTCCGCGGTGCGCCGTCCGGTTCGTAGCCTTGACGGCATGACCGTGGCGACGACCTTGTTCCGGTTCGATGATTCCTACGCTCGCGAGGTGCCGGGCCTGTCCGTGCCGTGGGCGGCGGCCCCGGCGGCCGCCCCGGAGCTGCTGGTGCTCAACGATGAGCTAGCGATGGAGCTGGGTGCCGATCCCACGGCGTTGCGGGAGCCATTGGGTGTGTTGCTGCTGGTGGGGCAGGTCCCGCAGGGACTCACAACGGTCGCCCAGGCCTACGCCGGTCACCAGTTCGGTGTCTATGTGCCCCGGCTCGGGGACGGCCGGGCGCTGCTGCTCGGCGAGGTGATCGACATCCACGGCCGTCGCCGCGACCTGCACCTGAAGGGGTCGGGCCGTACCCCGTTTGCGCGCGGCGGCGACGGCAAGGCCACGGTGGGCCCGATGCTGCGCGAGTACCTCCTCGGTGAGGCCATGCACGGTCTGGGGATCCCGACCACGAGGGCGCTCGCAGTGGTGGCTACCGGCGAGCGGGTGTTTCGCGAGAGGGAGCTGCCGGGTGCGGTGCTTACCCGGGTCGCCGCGAGCCATCTGCGGGTGGGCACGTTCCAGTACGCTGCCGCGTCCGGCGACCGGGACCGGCTGCGCGCGCTGGCCGACTACGCCATCGGCCGGCATCACCCGGAGTCCGCCGGTGCCCCGAACCGCTACCTCGACCTGCTTCGGTGCGTGGCCGGGGCGCAGGCATCGCTGGTGGCCCGGTGGATGCTGGCCGGGTTCGTGCACGGGGTCATGAACACCGATAACACAACGATCTCTGGCGAGACGATCGACTACGGCCCGTGCGCGTTCATGGACGCCTACGATCCGGCGACGGTGTTCAGCTCCATCGACCACGGCGGCCGCTACGCCTACGGCAACCAGCCGGCGATCATGCAGTGGAACCTGGCCAGGCTGGCCGAGACCCTGCTGCCGTTGATCGACGAGAACAGCGAGGCCGCGGCCGAGGCGGCCGCAGAAGTCCTGAGCGGGTTCGCCGGCGCCTACGAGCGCCACTGGGACAAGGGCATGGCGGCCAAGCTCGGGCTCGCCGCGCCGAACCGGGAGCTCGTGACAGACCTCCTGGAGCTGATGCGCGCGCAGAAGGTGGACTTCACGCAGTTCTTCCGCGAACTGTCGGCCGGCACCGCGCGGGGGATGTTCACACAGCCGGAGCCGTTCGACGCATGGGCCGCCCGCCGCGCTGCGGTACTGCTAGCGGCCCCGGCCGCGGTGGCCGCTGCCATGGACCAGATCAATCCCGTTTACATTCTGCGCAACCACCGCGTCGAGGAGGCGCTCGCGGAGGCGGCCCTTGGTGACCTGGGGCCGTTCCGCCGCCTCCTCGGTGCGGTTTCCCGGCCGTTGGAGGAGCGGCCTGGCCTGGAGAATTACGCCGAACCGGCGCCTGCGGGCGGCGCTCCGTACGTCACTTACTGCGGCACCTAAACACGCTATCCGGCGGGCCCGCTGGTCTGCGCACAGTCAGTTGCCCTCCGTCGAGGACGGTTCGGGCCGGACACTGAGCACGATCTTGCCATGGACGTGCTGATGCTCCAGCGCGTGGAACGCGGCGGCTGCCTCGGCGAGCGGGAACACGCGCCCGACGGTCGTGCGCAGCCTTCCAGAGTCGACCAGCTTGGCCAGCTCGCTCAGTGCGGCCTGGTCTGGCTCGACGATGAAGTACACGGCTCTCACCTGATGGCGCCGGGCATCGGCCTCGGAGGGAGCGGACGCGACGCCGACCATGATGCCCCCAGGGCGGAGGACCTGCCAGCACCGGGACATGGCCTGGCCGCCCACTGTGTCCACGACGACATCAACATCGCTGACCTGCTGGTCGATGGGCGGCCCGGCGTAGTCGATGACCTGGCTGGCGCCCAGGCCGGCGACGAAGCCGGCGTCGCGCGCGCTTGCCGTGGCAGTCACCCGCGCACCTAGAGCGGCGGCGACCTGGACGGCGTAGCCGCCCACGCCGCCAGCGCCGCCATTGACCAGCACATGCTGGCCCGGCGCCAGGTGCGCATGGCGTACCAGGGCCTGCCACGCGGTGAGGGCCGCCAGAGCCATGCTGGCAGCACCCACATGGTCCGCGCTGCCTGGCTTGACGGCCAGGTCGGCGGTGGGGGCGGTGACATACTCGGCTGCGCCGCCATCGCGGTCGAACCGGATCAGGCCGTAGACCTCCTGGCCGTCCTCGGCCCCCGGTGACCCCCGGGCCCACCCCGGTGACGACTCCGGAGACCTCGTGGCCCGGAATTGCGGGCCAGCTTTCCGGCCACGCCAGTTCCCCGGCCGTGAGCCCGACGGCATGCACCTCGACAAGCACCTCGCCCGGTCCTGGATCCGGGGACGGGATCAGCTGGTTCACGACAGGGCCGGTCGGCCCAAGCGCACTGACCGCATGCATGCTGATCACTTCCCAATTTTCCGGTCAGCCGCCTCAGCTCGGCGTCGAGCGATACTCACCGGGCCGCTGATGTTCTTCGCCGACGGGGGGTGGGGCGGGCGGATGCTTGCGCAAGGGCCAGTGCCGCGTCAATGGCCAGGCCCAGCGCCACGCCGCCTGCGATGTCGAGCGGCAGATGGGCGCCGACGTAGATGCGGGTCAGGCTCACGGCGGGAATGGCGCTCAGGGTGAGGACGCGCCCGGCTCGGCCGAGCCGGGGAAGGGCGGCAGCGCCCAGGGCGACGACGACGCCCGCGTGCCCGGACAGGTACCCCAGGCCGGCCGCGTCCCGGCCACGGCGGTGGGTACCTGGAAGCAGGATCGCTGGCCGGGGACGGCGCACCATCCGCTTGACAGGCTTGGAAAGCGCCCAGGTGGCGGTGCCGCCGACGAGGAGACGGCCCGCCAGTTGGCGGTCCCCGGACAGCCACGCCACACCGGCGGCGACGGGGGCGGCACCGAGCGTGCCCAGCTGCATGATGGCCCAGGCGGGCGGGTACAGCGCGTCGGGCAGGTCATTGACCGCGCGGAACGCCGTGGCCTCCCACGTGCTGACGCGGCCACGGCGTGCCTCCATCGCCGTGACCAGTATCACCGCCGTTCCCGCCGCGAGCCGTATCCGGGGATCGGCCAGCACGCCTGCCAGGGAATGCCCCCCTCCTCGGATTACTCCATCGACGCGATGTGCGGGCCAGTAGTGGAGTCGAACGAGTAGCTTACGCAGCCGCCCGGGAACACGTCACACAGGCCGCCGGCGAACCGCGGCGATCCACCTCGATGACTGCCCGCCGCTGAC
>DASYQM010000049.1:0-1523 GCA_036005525.1 Streptosporangiaceae bacterium | reverse complement strand
GACTCTGCTGTGGGGGCCGCGCGCCGTGCAGGCGTGCCGGCTGCGTTGCCCGCCACCGGTCCCGGAAGCGACTACGCGCAGCTGTCGCGGACGGTGAAGCGGGCGGCCCTGCTCCGGCGGCGGCCGGTCTAACTACAGCCTCAAGATCGGCCTGAACCTGGTCCTGCTGGCCGGCGGCTAGTGTCCCGGTCTTTGAGTTCCCTCGTCGCCTCGTGAGTCGTGTTTAGTTTCATATCCCGGCTCGGTGGTGACGGAGCCCTTGGCCCGCAGTCTGCTGGTGGCATGGGTGATACGAGGCTGGAGCCGCTGGTGCTGTCCGATGCCGAGCGGCGGACGCTGGGGAACTGGGCGAAGCGGCGCAAGACCGCCCAAGGGCTGGCGCTGCGGGCGCGGATCGTGCTGGCCTGCGCCGAGGGCCGCAGCAACACCGCGGTGGCGGCGCGGCTGCGGGTCAACCGGGGCACCGTGACCAAGTGGCGGGCCCGGTTCCTGGCCCGGCGGCTGGATGGGCTGGGCGATGAGCCCCGCCCGGGGGTGCCGCGCACGATCAGCGATGCCCTGGTGGAGGAGGTGGTGGTGCGGACGCTGGAGGAGACGCCCGAGGGCGCCACGCACTGGTCCAAGCGGGAACTGGCCAGGCGGGTGGGGATCTCGCCGACCAGCGTGCACCGGATCTGGCGGGCGTTCGGGCTGCAGCCCTGGCGCACCGAGGACTTCAAGATCTCCCCGGACCCGCTGCTGATCGACAAGATCCGCGACGTGATCGGCCTGTACCTGGCGCCGCCAGCCGGCGCGGCGGTCTTCGCGGTCGATGAGAAGCCGCAGATCCAGGCCCTGGAACGCACTGCCCCGGTGCTGCCGATGATCCCCGGGACACCCGAGCGGCGCAGCCATGACTACGTCCGGCACGGCACCATCGACCTGTTCGCCGCGCTGAACACCGCCACCGGCAGGGTGATCGGCAAGCTGTCCGCCCAGCACCGGGCGATCGATTTCCGCGACTTCCTGGACGAGCTCGACCGGCAGACCGACCCCGGCCTGGCCATCCACGTCATCTGCGACAACCTGTCCGCGCACAAGGCGCCCGCCGTCCAGCGGTGGCTGCTGGCCCATCCCCGGGTCCAGCTGCACTTCACGCCCACCTACTCCTCCTGGATCAGCCAGGTCGAACGATGGTTCGCCGAATTGCAGCGCCGCTGCCTGGACCGCGGCGTGTTCTGCTCCCTCGATGAGCTGACCGCCACGCTGGAAGACTGGATCAAGACCTGGAACGCCACCGCCCGGCCCTTCAGGTGGACCAAGACCGCCGACCAGATCATCGATCGCATCTGCCGCTACTGCTCACGCATCTCCGGACCGGGACACTAGTCGAGATTCGGCGCCAGCCGCTCATGCAGCCGGTCCGGGTCGACGTCGTGGGTGCTGCCGCTGCTCGCCAAGTCGAGCGCGTGCGCGGCGCCGGCACCCATGGCGGCGCACGGGCCCATCACCCGCACGCTGGACAGCGCGGCGGCGTCGCCGTC
>DASYQM010000048.1:0-4602 GCA_036005525.1 Streptosporangiaceae bacterium | reverse complement strand
TGGTCAAGTACATCGTGGGTAGCCCGAAGGCCAAACCCGCCAAGCTGGCCGCCGTCCGCTTCGTGGGCATCGTGGCCTCGCCCGGGCAGTTCCCGGCGGTCGGCGCCTCGTCGGTCTTCAGCACCCTCTACGTGACGCCCGCGTTCGTCCGGTCGAATGGCATCCGGCCATCGCCGGGCGATGCGGCGCTGCTGATCCGGCTCCACCGGGGCGCCGCGGGCCGCGAGGCGTTCTTGCGCCAGATGCGCGCCGCGGGCCTGGGCAGTGTCGACGTCCCGTACGTGCAGCAGGTGCAGACTGCCGGGATCCAGCGGTCGATCCGGCTGGAGTCCCAGGCGCTGTGGGCGCTGAGTGTCCTCACCGGGCTGGCAGCGTTCGCCATCGTCGGCCAGTCGCTGGCCCGGCAGACCTACCTGGACTCGGCCGATCTGCCCGCCCTGCGGGCGCTCGGCTTCTCCCGCGCCCAGTTGTTCTCGCTGGGAATCTTCCGGGCCGCGATCATCGGGGTAGCTTCCGCGTGCGTGGTCATCCCAGTAGCTGTCCTGCTCTCGCCGCTCACTCCGGTCGGCCTGGCCAAGATCGCCGAGCCCGACCCCGGTTTCGCCGTCGACGCTGTGCCGCTGGTTTCCGGCGCGGCCCTGGCCGCCTTGCTGACCATGCTGGCCTCCGCGGTCCCGGCGTGGACCGCGGCGCGAACGGCGGCGACGGAGAAAAGGGAAGGCTCCGGGCCGGGCCGCGCACGGTCCTCGGCGTTCACGTCCGCGCTGGCGCGGGCCTGGAGCTCGCCGACCGCGGCCACTGGGACCCGGATGGCGCTGCAGCCCGGCCGGGGCCGGACGGCGGTCCCGGTGCGCTCGGCGATCTTCGGTGCCACCCTCGGCGTCGCCGCCCTCACCGCCTCGCTGGTGTTCGCCGCCAGCCTCAGCCATCTGCTGACCACCCCCGGCTGGCGGGGTTCACCTGGGACGCCTTCGTGTCCGTCGACAGCCAGCATGGGAAAGCGGCTGCGGCCCTGCGCGCAGACCGCAAGATCGTCGGCTACACCCGCGGGGGGTTCACTACGGTGCGGCTGGGTGAGGTGGAGGTCATGGCATTCATGTTCGGCAGTTCGGGACCGGCCCGGCCGGTGATCACCGCCGGGGTTGCGCCCGCAGCCAGCGACGAGGTTGCCCTCGGCGCCTCCACCCTGCGCGATGCCCACACGGCGATCGGCCGGACCGTGGACGTCGTGCTCGACCCGGCCGCAAGACACCCGAGACCGACCCGCATGCGGGTGGTCGGAACCGTGATCGTGCCGCCCAACCCCTTCCAGGCGACGCAGCTCGGCGAGGGAGCCGCTGTGGCGCTGGCGGGCTTTGTGCGAACTGACCCGGGCGCCGCGGCGCAGCTGGGCACGCTGCCGTTCTTGGTGCGCTTCGCCCCCGGCGTCAGCCGCGACGCCGGGCTCACCGCCATCTCCAATGACATCAAGGGCCTGCCGAACCCGTTCGTCGCCGCCGCCGAGCGGCCCGCGAGTGTGGTTAGCCTGGCCAGCATCGCAGGCCTGCCGGTCGCCCTTTCTGGGCTGCTGGCCCTGATAGCCGCCGGGACGCTGGCCCACATGCTTACCAGCTCCACCCGGCGAAGGCGCCGTGACCTCGCGGTCTTGAAGTCCCTCGGGTTCACCCGGCGGCAGGTCCGCCATGCCATCGCATGGCAGGCCACCACGATCGCCGCGATCGCGCTGCTGATCGGGCTGCCCACCGGCATCGCCGGCGGCCAGTGGGCGTGGCGCGTTTTCGCCGCGCAACTGGGTGTGCTGCCCGAGCCAGCCGTCCCGCTCGCCGCGATCCTGCTTGCCGTACCCGGCACGCTCGCGCTGGCGAACCTGATCGCGGCGGCCCCGGGGCAGGCGGCGGCGCGCACCCAGCCCGCCACCGTCCTCAGGACCGAATAACAAAGAGCGAACTCATCCGGGGCCAGTCAGCTGTGCGGCCATGCGGGTACCCGCACAGGTCATTTCGATGTGTACCGTCGCCGGTCTCATTGAAGCCGATCCCGCGGCCGCGGCGAACGGCGGGATACGGTTCGTCTTGTGGCGGCCGAGGCCGACCGCAGACCGTGACGTAAAGGCGCGGGCGACTCCCAACATGCTGCCAGCGCCGGATCGGCTCCTCTCTGTCAAGAGCTGTTCGTCCTGAAGCCAAGGTTCGGTGCGGACACGCAGCAATCAGACTCGGGCAGGGCTGATCGGAGCGTTCGGGGACGTGCACTGGCGTGCCGGCATGAGCGGGAGCGTTGCCGCTCGGTGAGTCACTGATTGTGTCGTGGCATGGTTGCGGGCGGCGCCTGGCCTTTCTGTGGCTGTCCGCGGCCGGGTATGCCTGCTGGTTCACCGCGCTGCGGTTGTCCGCCCGGTTACGGGCGGCGCATGATTGTCGGGACGCTTGGAAGTGTGGCGGAATGAGCACAGCTGGCGAGGATGGTCATCTTCGCGGTGGCGCCGGGGTTGATCCGGATCGCCTGGCCATGCACCGCGACCGGCCCGCGGCTGTGCCGCATCTGGCTGCGGGGGTGATCCGCCGCCGTCCGTCGGGGGCGCGGCCGCCGCTTCCGAAGAACCTGCGCGGGGCGGCGCGTTTCTGGCTCGTCATGATCTCGCTGCTGGTGGTGGCTCCGTTCCTCGGGCTGGGCGCCGCGGGTGGCAGCGGGAGCTACGTGGTCGAGATCAACGACGCTGCGCGGAAGCTTTTTGAGCATGCCGATTCCGCGGGCCTGGCGGGGGTGATGGGGGCGGTGACCCTGCTCGGCTCGGTGTGGACCTTGGGCGTCTTGCGGTTGGCGACCTGCGCCGTGCTGGTCGTCTTCCGGCGGTGGCAGCACCTGCTGGCCTTCGCCGGCTCGGTGCTGGTGGTGGGGTTGGTCGTCCGCGCGACCACCCCGGCAGGGCCGCCGGGGACACCCCTGCCCACGGGTGTGGGCGTGGTGGCCGGTGCGCTGGGCCCGTCCGCGGCCGTGGCAGGGTTCGCGGTGACGGTGGTCGGCATCGCCTACGCGCTGGTGGCAGCGGGCCGCGCCCGCCGCCTGGCGCTTGCTGGCGGCGGCGTCCTGCTCTCCGTGCTCGGTGTGGCCCAGATATCCAGCGGCCGCGACCTGTCCGGGGTCGTGACCGGCGCGATCGTGGGGGTGGCGATCCCCCTGGTGCTGTTCCGGTTGCTCGCGCCCGAGCGCTCGTTTCCCCTCTCCTACCGGCGCGGGAAAAGCGCCCATCTGCCTGTCGAGGGGCCACGGGGCCAGGCCATCCGCCAGGCCCTCGCCGACCAGCTGGGCATCGCGGTGGCCGGGGTGGAGCCGTTCGGGACCGCGGGGTCAGGTGGCTCCACGCCGCTTCGCATCCAGGTGGCTAGCCAGCCCCCGGCCGCCCTGTTCGGCAAGCTGTACGCGCTGACCCACCTGCGGTCGGACCGGTGGTACAAGCTGGGCCGGATGATGCTGTACGGGGCGCTGGAAGACGAAAAGCCCTTCAACTCGGTCCGGCGGCTGGTGGAGTACGAGGACTACATGCTGCGGCTGATGGCCGACGTCGGCGTCCCGTCCGCCGCCCCCCACGGGTTCGTCGAGCTCACCCCCGAACGGGAATACCTGCTGGTGGCCGAGTTCCTCGCCGGGGGGAAGGAAATCCTGGAATCGGAAGTCAGCCGGGACACGATCCGGGACGCCCTGTCCATCATCCGCAGCCTGTGGAACGCCGGCATCGCGCACCGCGACATCAAGCCCTCCAACCTGCTGGCCCGCGACGGGAAGGTCTACCTGATCGACGTGGCATTCTGCCAAGTACGGCCCTCCCCCTGGCGCCAGGTGGTGGACCTGGCGAACATGATGCTGGTCCTTGCTCTGCGCACCTCACCCGAGATGGTCTACCAGCAGGCACAGCAACTGTTCAGCCCCGAGGAGATCGCCGAAGCATTTGCCGCGACCCGCGGGATCACGGTGCCCTCCCAGCTGCGGGCCCAGATCCGCAAAGACGGCCGCGACCTGGTCGGCGCCTTCCGGGCGCTGGCGCCAGCCAGGGCACCCATACGCATCCAGCGATGGAGCGTCCGCCGCCTCGGCGTGACGGTAGGTGTGCTCCTCGGCGCGGCGCTTGCGGTATCACTTCTGTGGGCCAACCTCAGCACCATCGGACTGAGATAAGCAGGCTGCTGCCCCCGCTCAGGGCAGCATCGCCCGCATGCGGCAACCGTCGCTGTGCGGCATGACCCTGGCAGTCGGCTACAGCGATCGCCCCTTCAGCTCACGTTGCAGGGCGGAGCCGGGCGCGGGCATCGTGTTCGACCCCAAGAGATCCTAAGGACGCCACAACCAATTCAGGAGCGGGCGAACCACGGCCCGGTATGGCTGTGCGCCAGGCTCGTACGCCAGAGACCTTTGGTAGGCGGCGTAACCCTTAGGAGGTTTGGCCAATGCCATCGGGGGTGGCTCGGAGCTTGCACTCCTCCCATCGACAAAATGTTGCCTATGCCGCGGCTGGCGTGTCGATGCCGAGGTGATTGAAGAGGGTCTGCATTCCTGCGCGGAGGGTCTCGTAGTCGCGGTCGATGGTGGTCCAGTGTGCGGGCTTGC
>DASYQM010000047.1:0-7685 GCA_036005525.1 Streptosporangiaceae bacterium | reverse complement strand
ACTATCAAGGCATGACCTCCCGCTCACGCTTCACCCTCCATGAGGCCCGCGACGCGGCGAGCGGATCGGCGTGGTCTAGGGCTCTGCGCCGTTTGATCTCGAGCAGTTCCGCGGGGGAGCCGGGTGGCCCTTTGATTCCGTGACGATGTGCCCGGCAGGTAGCCGATCCTGGCGCCAATAATGAACAGAGGAAGATAAGTCGTGCCGAAAGGAGGCATGACATGGCTAAGGCACAGACAGATCTCCTGCAAAGCCTCGTGGACCGTCTCCGCGAGGTTCGGAAACAGGCCGGTGGCCGGCTGGGTCACGTGCTCGCCGACGCATCGGTCCGGGAGCGCGCCGTCGCGGTCGCAGACAAGATCGAAGATCTCCGGGTTGAGCTGACACGCAGCCTTCGCCGCGCCAGGCCGGCTGCGGCACCGGCCAAACCGGCGGCCAGGCCACCGGTCAAGCCGGCCCCCGAGCGGCCTGCCAAAGCCCTCGACGACATGACCGTGCAGGAACTGCGCCACCTGGCGACCAAGCGCCATATCGCGGGCCGTTCGTCGATGAACAAGGCCGAACTGGTGGAGGCCCTGGGCAAGAAATAGCCCCCGCAGTCAGCGGACCGGCTCCGGCAGCCGACACCAGCGGTTGCCCAGACCGGGCAGATGACCGGGCGAGCACGCCGCGGGAGGAAACGGTAACCGTTAACGCCCGCCGTTCCCTGGCGAGTTCTGGCTGCCTGCGCTCGGCCAGGTTCGCCATTGGCTGCTGGTTTTGCCCGGCAACCCGCTTGGATTCTTGATAACGCTAATGATGCCGTTGCTGTTGCTCGTCATCTTGAACATCATCACTCCTGGATCGGCCGGGA
The DNA here is from genome assembly GCA_036005525.1 of Streptosporangiaceae bacterium. Classification (GTDB taxonomy): domain Bacteria; phylum Actinomycetota; class Actinomycetes; order Streptosporangiales; family Streptosporangiaceae; genus UBA9676. The sequence goes on along the minus strand of DASYQM010000047.1, from coordinate 6,832 downwards.
CGGTGCCGGGCGGGCTGGGTTACGCGCAGGTCCTGACCGCTGCGATCAGCGCGATCGGTGGCGTCGCGCCGCGCGTGCTGTGCATCCAGGTGAAATGGGAAATGACGGGAAGGGCGAAACGCTCAGGTGCTCGAGGCGTAACTGGTCAGGTCAGTTTCGCTGTGTGTCATTCTCCCGGGGGAGGTTTACTTGGCAGGGAGAGTCCACACAGGTCGTCAGGCCGGGTTTTGGCCTATCTGCTGATTACTGCTGGCACGCTCCTGGAGAAGCCGAACGGAGGGTCGAGGGCCCAGGTCAAGGTCGCCTTGCCAGCGGCACCGGGAGGGATCTGCATCCGTATCGTGAAGGCGGCCGCCACATTGCCGGGGATGGCGCCGAGGTGGGCACAGTTCAGCAGGTGCCGTTCGGCGGCGATAAGCCGCTTCCCGGCGGCCAGGCGTTCCACGTAGGTGGGGCAGGACTGGGGGAACCGGTAGCTGTCGGTCTGCGCGTTCATCAGGAACACCACGTAGGCGAGGGATCCGCCCGCGTTGCCGTGCAATGGCCAGCCGAAGATCATCGGTACTAGCGGCCACTTCGGGCCTGCCTGCGCGGGCTCGACTGGGCCGACCGACAGATCCGAGGGGCCGGAGCGGAACTCGCAGATCCCCATCCGCCAGCCGTGCCGGATCACCAGGGCGCCGGTCCCGGGCAGTACCAGCTGCCAGGCTGCGGGCCGCGGCCCGCACCAGTTTGAGGAGATCACGTTGACCCACGCCGTGGCTCCGGGATGGATTACGATCCGCGGCCAGGTCAGGGGCCTGGGGTTCAGGCGGTGGCCGCGGGACTCAGGGGCTGGTATGACCGTCCCGGCCGGGCTGAGCAGCCGCACCGCCGGGTAGCCGCGCAGCGTGCACGGGTGGGTGCCGGTGCTGGTGAGGTGGATCACCCCTGCCATCTGCCCCATGGTCGCGCCCTGCATGGCCGGGAGCTTGGCCGTCAGCTGCTGCGGGGAGCAGGGATGGATGCCGGGGGCGATGGCGGCTGCTGGTGGCGGGGCGGTGGCTGCCAGCCAGGGCACCGGCCCTCCAGTGAGAACCGGGAACCGCTTGGCACCGGCGAGGACATGCCAGCTCACGCGGGGATGCGGGGCAGGCCGGTGAGAGGCGGGCCGGTGACCGGCCGGGGCTGCGCTCGGCGGCTGGCTCGCGCAGGAGGCGGCAGCGAGCGCGGCCACGGCAAGCGCGGCGATCCTGCTCATCACAACTACCGAGACGGTGCGCCGCGCCCGCCGGTTGCGCTCGAACCGCAGCCATCCGATCCGGGCCGCGAATCCCGCACGCCGGTGCGGCAAGAATGCGGGCAGTGGACGATCTTGGCCCGTAGGGTCTGGGTGTGCCTGCTGATCAAGGCCTGCCGCCGTATGACGTGCTCGCGGCACTGGTGGAATCGCTGCGCCAGGAGCTGGCGGATGCAGTGGCCGCGCTGGAGGAGACGCGGGCGGAGCTGGGGCGGGCGCGGGAGAGGATCGCCGAGCTGGAGGCGCGGCTGGCGCAGACCTCGCGGAACTCCTCCAAGCCCCCGTCGAGTGAGGGCCTGGGAAAGCCGCCGCCCCGGAAGCGGTCGCTGCGCAAGAAGTCCGGCCGCAAGCCCGGCGGGCAAGACGGGCACGAGGGCACGACCTTGATCCAGGCCACCAGGCCGGACCACATCAGGCGGCATGAGCCGCCCGCCTGCGGCCGGTGCGGCGCCGGGCTGGCGGGCTGCCCGGTGACCTTTGTGGAGCGCCGCCAGGTCTTTGACTTGCCACCGATGCAGGTCGAGGTGACCGAGCATCAGCTGATCGAGCGAGAATGCGGCTGCGGGCACCGCACCAAGGCCGCAGCCCCCGGCGGCGCGGAGGCCCCGGTGCAGTACGGGCCGCGGATCGCCGCGATCATCATCTACCTCTACATCGGGCAGTTCCTGTCCAAGAAGCGGACCGCGCAGGCGCTGGCCGAGCTGTTCGGCGTCCCGCTGTCGTCCGGCACGGTCGCCGCCGTCACCAGCCGGGCCGCGGGCAGGCTCGACGGGTTCCTGGAGCAGGCCCGGGCGGAGATCGCCGCCAGCGAGGTGGCCGGGTTCGACGAGACCGGGTTCCGGGTGGACGGCCGGCTGGCCTGGGTGCACTGTGCCCGCACCGGCACGTACACCCTGCTGATGGTGCACCCCAAGCGCGGGAGAAAGGCGATCGAGGCGATGGGCGTGCTCCCTGCCTTCGGCGGGGTTGCCATTCATGACGCCTGGTCGCCGTACGACTCCTACGCCAACGCTGAGCACCAGCTTTGCTGCGCCCACGTCCTGCGGGAACTGCAGGCCCTCGCCGACGCCGTGCCCGCCGGCCAGTGGCGCTGGGCCACCCAGGCCGCCGAGGCAATCACCGCCATGCAGCGGCTGGTCACCGTGGCGATCAGCCAGGGCCACCAGGCTATGGACCCGGCCACGCTGGCTGACCAGGTCACCCGCTACCGTTCCGCGGCGCTGATCGGCGCCAGCCAGGCCAAGGCCCGCAAGGGCAAGCTGATGAGAAAACACCACGCGCTGGCCCGCCGCCTGCTCGACCGCCAAGACGACTACCTGCGCTTCACCACAGATTTTCGAATACCCGCCGACAACAATGGCTGCGGGCCGACAGGCGCTGGCCGTCGCGGGCCACAAACAGCGCCGGGTCCCGCAGGCCGCGGGACGCCTGTCCCCGGTGCTCCCGCCACGCGGTGATCGAAGACCGAGCCTGCGCCGGCAGTGGAACCACGCGAGGCTTGCTGGCCTTGCCAGCCGCCACCCGGACATGCCCGGTGCGGGCGGTGATGGAAACGTCGGCGTCATCGAGTCTGGCGAGTTCACCCTCTCGCAGCCCTGTGGTGAGGGCCAGTGCTACCAGGGCGTGGTCGCGTACGCCGCGGCGCTCGGCGGCGCGCAACAGACGCCCCTGCTGGTCCTTTGTAAGCGCCCGACGCGTGTGCTCATGGGTCATGGGGCCTCCCGGGTGCCTTGCGTGTCAGCGCAATGCATTGGCAGCAATTTAAGGCCGACGGCAGATGTGGCTAGCCGCAACACGCCGCGGTCGGAGCACCGAGCGCCTGGCTCGGGAAGCGTCGAAGAGGTCGAGGGAGCAGCTGTCACGTAACGTGAGGTCCGGCGGGCCGCGTTGCTACTTCCGGACGCAGTAACGCAGATGGGTGACGCCCTTGCCGTCGATGATCTCGGCGCCCCCGACAGCGTCCTGTGGGGCGAGACGGTGCCGCGCCAGAACAACCTGATCCGTGTGCCTCAACTGGTGGGCGCCGACGATCTCTTCACCGCGCGTAACGGCGGATCTCGCGTGTCAAGCGATCGCGGAGCTGTCACCCTCGGTGACGAGACGCCATTGCCCAGGCACGGGGTGGATCTGGTCGAGCGTTATGAGGTGGCGCTGCACCTACTCCCCGGGGGAACGTTCATCGGAACATCGACAGGCCGTGGCTCAACGGAAGTGTCCGGCATGGGTTAACCCCAACGCCACACGCACGACCTGGCCCCACAGTGTCAGATTAGAGTCTTCGGTGAGGCTTTCTTGACATATGTCCGCTCGATTCCTAGAGTTCATCCTGACATTTCGGAGGTGGAAGGAACCAAGGACGATGCGAGTCGGCTACGTCAGGGTCAGCAGCGTCGATCAGAACACCGTGCGGCAGCTCGACGGGATCGCCGTCGAACGCACCTTCACCGACAAGGCATCCGGCAAGGACACCACCCGGCCGAAGCTGGACGAGATGCTGGCCTTTGTCCGCGACGGCGACACCGTGATCGTGCACTCGATGGACCGGCTGGCGCGCAACCTCGACGACCTGCGCCGCATCGTGCGGACCCTGACCGGCAAGGGGGTGCAGGTGGGGTTCGTCAAAGAGAACCTCACCTTCACCGGCGAGGACTCGCCGATGGCGACGCTGCTGCTGTCGGTCATGGGCGCCTTCGCCGAGTTCGAGCGCGCCCTGATCCTCGAACGCCAGCGCGAGGGCATCGCTGCGGCTAGACAGCGCGGCGCCTACACCGGGCGGAAACCCGCGCTCACTCCCGAACGTGCCCGCGAGCTATGCGAGCGCGCCGCCGCCGGTGGGCGCAAGTCCGTGCTGGCCAAGGAGTTCGGCATCAGCCGCGAAACCGTGTACAGCTACTTGCGGACCGCAACCACTGCGGATCTCACTGGCTGAGCCGACACTCCGCCGCGCGCACACGATCACGGCCGGAGTGACGGTAGTGCAGACGACTTCAGTACAGCGAGCCGACCCGAACGTCTCTGCACACCTCGGCAAATGCCCAGCTCAGTCGTGCATGCGACTTCGGACATTGACACCTGCCGGGTGTCACGATGGCGGGCCGGTGACTGTTCGCCGGGTGGCCACCAGAACGGCGTCGTGGATCGTGACCCGGTGCCGTCGGGGTATTCGTTGCGGCCGTCTCGTGTCTGCTCCTGCGGATCGCAGTCCTGGGACGGGCGTGTGCCCGCCTCAGCGTGCGACCGGCCGCTGGGGTGGTAAAGACGGCAGTCGGCGGCAGGGGCGGCCGGCCCTGATCGGTGCGTGACGGGTTCATGGGTCGGCCGCCGATCTCTGCCGCGGCCCGTCAGGTGCGGACTGCCCATTCACGTCGGCATCAGTGTCGGGTGCTGGCCATCGCCTGCCCGTCACGCATCTCGGCGGCGGCTGCCACGTTGTCCGCGTCCGCCTCGATCGGCGAGGTGGTGAAGTCAGGATTCCTGCGGTTGCGGGCAAGAGCCGCTGCCGCGCCAGCAGCAGCGGTGAGCACCGTGATGCCGGCCAGCTTGCGCCAGCGTGGGCGGCGTGGCTTGGCCGGCTCGAGCCGCCGCGCGGCCGACGACAGCAGGGCCGAGACGTTGGGCGCGACGCTGTCTTGCACGACCCGCCCCGTGCGCTCGACCCGCGGCGCCGCCCAGGCACGCGACCGATGCACGCGGCGCCTCGCAGCTGCTCCGGTGTCTTTGGCAAGCGGCTTCACCTGAGCGGCAACCGGCTTCACCTGAGCCGCCGCCTGGCGCGCGCGGCCCCACACACTGCTGGCCGCCATACTGGCCTTCCGGCTTCTTTTCCAGCGGGACATTGAAACCTCCGTGTGCGCTTCCGCCCCGCACACTTCCCCGCCGGGCCACATCAATCATTGCCAGCTGTGGCTAGAGGCCTGAGGCCTGAAGTCCCCATAACTCCACCCAGGTCGCCGTTAAACATATTTCGAACACTCCAGCGATAGCCGTTTCTGCCATTGAGTGGCCATCATCAGATATCGGCTCAGGATCACGAATTGCGTGCAGGCGTTCAGCTGCCGCAGGCACCCGGACGGCGCGCCCGCCGAGGGCCTCCCCGAGGCTGAGTCCACACGGAAGGGGCGGCGACGGTGTCCGGCGGAGCGTTGAGGTCCTCGACCGGCGTGCTCGCAAGGCGTCAGCCGCCGGGACCCCGAGGGTCAGTGGCTGCGTAGCGAGATCTGGTCAGACTCCGCGATGCGGTCGGCCTCGACAGCTCGCAATCCTTCGCCCAAGCGCTCACGGGCCTGCCGCAGGAGCTTGAGCGAGCCGGTGGACGGGCTCTGCGCAGGAGCCCGATCCAGATCAGCACCGTGCTCCTCGACCAGGTGCGCCTGAAGCGCCGCGGCGACCTCGCCTTCAGCGCGTGATAGATGGCCCGGTCCGGTGCGGCATCGTCAACCATGCGCCCAGCATCCCCGCAGCCAGTTTCATGCAGCCCATGGACAGGCGCCCAAGGCAGGCGCCTGGGTATTGAGCTTCCACTGCTGCCGCCCACCGAGCACGGCAAGCCTGGAACAACACAGCCGGCGCGTGGGCGAATCCGCCGGTCCCGGCCGCCGGCCGGCCGTTCACGCTGCACCCGAACGATGATCATGGCCCCGCGCCCAGCAGGGTGGGAACCTGCCGCAGCGCGGCCCGGGGGAGGACGGCCTCGAGCGAGAGGGCGAGCTTGGGGTCAGCGGCAGGAACTCACCCCGCCCTGGCGGCGAACCAAGCGCCAGCCAGGAGCACTGCGCGGGCCACAAACGAGACGCCCGCCCGGATCGGGTGATGTCCCTTATGGGCGCTCCCAGAGCCATGAGATGCAGCGAGTTCGCTGCGCCGGCCAGGTAGAGAATCCCCGCGATGATCGCCAGGACCCCCATGATCGCCAGGATGACGGCCAGCGCCCGCCGGCCGGGAGAACCGGCCGGCCTGCCTGCAGCATGCACCTTGATTCACCTGCCCCTTTCTGCGAGATATCGTGGGACGCCTTCGGCGGCCAGCGCACCTGGGCCGCCGCGCGGCACGGAGGTAGCAGACGCTCTGGCGGCTTGGGACTGCTCGCCGCCTGCTCTCCCGGGGGCGGCGCGCCCGAGGCCGGGGCCACCTCCGCTCACATTCACCGAGCCGGCGCAGATGCGGGCGTGAGCAGAGCGGGCCTTACGACTCCCTGGCGCCGGTGGCCGCGCTGCGGATCTACGCCCGGTAGTCACGGCGGAGGACGCTCTCTGTGGTTCCGGTTGCCAACTCATTTTTAGTAGATGGCTATGACATTCTGAGGGGGGCCCGTCCGTGGCGTCCAATTGTCGTGTGCACAACCCCTGTGGACATTCTGTGCAGACACGCCGGCCGGGCTGTGCGCAAGCTGAGGATACGAGTAGGGACAAGAGCTAACGTTCGACACCCGCGATGCAGCCACCTGCGCTGATGCCGTCGATGGCCTGTATGCGGAAAGAATTTCCTGCAACGCCTGCCGTACACATTTCCGGTGAAGTTGTGCACAGTGAGGTGATCTCAGCGAAATAGGTTCGG
>DASYQM010000046.1:0-6433 GCA_036005525.1 Streptosporangiaceae bacterium | reverse complement strand
ACCGCGGCAAGCTCGTCGGGATGGTGTTCGGGACCCAGGCGCTCGGGCTGATCGTCGGGCCGCTGGTCGCCCTGGCGCTGCTGGGCGCCGGGGCCAGCGACGATCTGGCGTGGCGGATCCTGCTCGGCCTGGGCGCGGTGCGGCTGTTTCCGCCAGCGGTTCCCCACGGCCCACCGCAACGCACAGGAAGTACGCGGTCAGCGGCGCGGCCGGCCGGTCCATCGTGTGGGCCACCACCCTGGCCAGGGTTCAGCACCGTCTTCTGCTGACATCCTCGGGATCAATGCCGAGTCTGGCGCATAGCTCGCCCGTCCAGTCCTCCAGCGTGCCCATCGTCCTCCGTCCGACATCAGGAGCCCGGCGGCTCACATATGAGCCGTCGTTCGGCTGGCGACCGCCGGATGATTGCCTCCAGCCCAAATAGTCCAGCCAGCGCCGGTCAGTCGGCCAGACCTCCTGCCCGCAGCAGCCGCTCCCAGGCCATCGGCCGGGCAATGAATCATCAGCTGGCCCTGCGGCCGGCCTCAGGCAGAGCCTGATCCGCAGGCCGCCGGGCCCAGGTCAGCCTGCCGTCTGATCAGCGGTGACCAGCCAGCTCAGTCTCCCGGACATGGTTCGCGCGCAGGTGACGATGGCCTGTACGTGGCCGGAGTCGTCGGCCGCGCGCCACAGGACCGACCACGGGTAGTAGGAGGTCGGCTGCGTGAGCGGCCGCCAGATGGTTCCGGGGAGCGCTGAGATGCAGGAGGCCGGTACGCAGTACAGGCACCGTCCCTGGGCGACGAGATCGGCGGCGGCGCGGATGCTCTCGACGGTGCCCTCGTAGACCGTGGGGGTGAAGCCGGCTGACCGGCACATCTCGACGGTGAACTGGTTGAACTCCGGCGCCCGCGCCTCCTCGGCCAGCAGCAGCGGCTCCTCAGCCAGGACGGCGACCGGTATGCCGTCAAGGTCGGCGAACCGGTGCCCGCTTGGGACCATGACCCCGAGGGGGTCGCGGCGGAACAGGTGCGAGGCGACCTCGGGCGGGGCGAGTGCGGCCCGGCCGATGCCTACGTCGAGGCGGCCGTCGATCAGCTGCTGGTATTGCTCGGGCACGCTGGCTTCGACCTGGTGGATTACCAGGCCGGGGTAGCGGGCCTGGACCTCGTGCAGGATCTGCGGCATCGAGTCGTAGCTGGCGTCGATGATGCCGACCCGCAGCGCGGGCGACGCGCCGGCCGCGCTGCGGGCGGCGGCGGCGGCCCGGTCCACGTGCGCCAGGATCTGTCGGGCTTGGACCAGGAACATCGCCCCAGCAGCGGTCAATGAGACGTTGTGTGTGCTGCGTTCGAGGAGGCGGACCCCCAGCTCACGCTCCAGCCTCTGCACCTGCTGGCTCAGCGCCGACTGAACGATATGCTCCCTGGCGGCCGCACGGCCGAAGTGCAGTTCCTCGGACAGGGTCACGAAGTAGCGCAGCTGGCGAAACTCCACGCCCGCCACCCCCTGCCGCCGGTAGGGCTACCTGCCGCCATGACGCACCCAATCAGACAGCGGCACGCCGGACCGGCGGCCCACCGCGGCAGGTGTCTCTCACTTGTCTCGCGGCCGGCGGCAGCGCCGTATGCGCGGACAGCGCGGGGCGGGAGGAGGGTTCCGGGTCGTCCATCCCTGCCCTCCTCGGAACTGCTTACCGGATTGCGGAAGGTGACGCAATCCGCGCGGACGCAACCCGGCAGGATAGGAGACTTCGCCTGCGAGCCTGATCGTGCACCCAGTTTCCAGGAACATTCAAGCAGCTGCGGCCGGGGGGATCGACCGCTGATCTGCTCTGGTGATAGGCCCTGCTCAGGTTGCCTGTTTCCGCCGTGGTGTCACCGGGATTGACTGAAGGTGACCAGTCGGGCCATGCCCGGCATCGCCATCACGGTAAGGGGGCTTGCCATGATCCCGGGCCAGAGCATGATTCTCGGCGCGCCCACGATAAGCCCGAACGGGTCGGCGCCACGCTGTGAGCACCTCGACGGGCTCACGCCGGTCACACCCCAGTCGGATGAATGCCCGGCCTGCCGGACCCGGGCCGGCCACTGGACGGCACTCCTGGCCTGCCTGACCTGCGGCTGGGTGGCCTGTTCCGACGACTCACCGAACCAGCACGCCAAGGCGCACTACGAGGAGACCGACCACCCGCTCGCCCGTCGTCTGGAGCCGGGATCGCGGTGGCGATGGTGCTACGTCCACCAGCGTCTCGTCTGACCCGGCAGGCCGCTGCCCGCAGCCGGGTTCATGCCCAGCCTGCCCTTCTCCATCCGCCTTCTCGAGCCCAGGAGTCAACATGACAAATCACACAGCGGCGGCCGTGTACGACGGCGCCGCGCCTTTCCCTGGGAGCGCCGCAGCGGCCCGGACGGGCAGGCGAAGACTCCAGGTGGTGGTGACCGGGTTGATCGTTGGGTTGCCGTTCGCGGGCCTGGCCGCCGCAGTGTGGCTGCTGTGGGGACATGGCCTCGGGTTCGCCGACGTGCTGCTGGCGGCCGGTTTCTACACCATCACCGGGCTGGGAGTCACTGTCGGTTTCCACCGCCTCATCACGCACCGCAGCTTCACCGCCCGCCGGTGGCTGCGGATCACGCTGGCGATCGCCGGGTCGATGGCCTTCCAGGGCGACGTGATCGGCTGGGTCGCGGTCCACCGCCGCCACCACGCCTTCACCGACCGCCCCGGGGACCCACACTCCCCCTACCGGTACGGCACCGGCATCACCGGCCAGCTCCGCGGGCTGGCCCACGCCCATATGGGCTGGCTGTTCCGCGACGACCCCACCCCCGCCACCCGCTACGCCCCCGACCTGCTCGCCGATCCCGCGATGGCCCGGATCGCCAGGACATTCCCCGCCCTGTGCGCGGTCTCGCTGATCCTGCCGGCCCTCGCCGGCTGGGCCATCGGCGGTAACCTGCGCGCCGCGCTCACCGCGTTCCTGTGGGCGGGGCTGATCCGGATCCTGGTGCTGCACCACGTCACCTGGAGCGTCAACTCCCTGTGCCACATGATCGGTTCACGCCCTTACCTGAGCCGCCGATTCGACCGGTCGACCAACCTGTGGCCGCTCGCACTGATCTCCTTCGGGGAGAGCTGGCACAACGGGCACCACTCCGACCCCACCTGCGCCCGGCACGGCATCGGCCCGCACCAGATCGACATCTCCGCTGGCCTGATCCGGATCTTCGAACGTCTCGGCTGGGCCACCGCCGTGCACTGGCCGGCCCCCGCCCGGCCCGCCGCCCGCCGCCGTGGCCCAAGCCAGGCACGGCCGGACCGGGTCCTCCAGCCGGCGGGACGCTGAACACCGGCGGCCAACGGCCCCGGCCCGAGGCTGTCACCGATGATTCCCATTGCCGCCCCGTTGACCGCACGCGGGACACCACCGAGGCAACCCGCCGCGCCAGGAACCGGTCGCGATGCGCTGGAGCAGCGGCAGCCGCCGGATGCCAGGCCCCGGTTGCGCCGTGGCCGTAAGGCTGTGCGCACCGCGGTGCCCGCCGCTCTGGTCGCGGCCACATTCGGGTTCGCCCTCCCACATTTCGCGTCCTACCACAGCGTATGGGCCAGCATGCACACGATGACGTGGCCGCAGGCCCTGCTCGTAGCCGCCGCAGCAGCGGCCAGCATGGCCTCGTACTGGTTCATGATCTGCTCGGTGCTGCCATCGATACGGCTGCGCCAAGCGGCGGTAGTCAACCTCGGCTCCAGCGCGGTGGCGAGCACCCTACCCGCAGGCGGTGCCCTCGCCCTGGGGGTCAGCTGGGCGATGCTGTCCAGCTGGGGGATCAGCACAGCGGAGTATGTGCTCTACACCCTTGTGTCGGGCATCTGGAATGTCTTTGTCCGCCTGAGCCTGCCGGTTCTCGCCTTGGTCGTCCTGGTGACGGTCAGCCGGCCCGCTGCGGGCCTGATCGCCGCGGCGGCCGTGGGCCTGGCGTTGCTCGCCGCCGTGGCGGCCGGGCTCGGCCTGCTCTTGCGCAGCCAGCCCTTCGCGGTCCGCGCGGGCCATGCGGTGCAGCGCGCACTGGCCATCGCCTGCCGGCTCGTGCGCCGGCCACCGCCGCCCTGCGACGTCCCCGGATCGCTGCTCGGCTTCCGCGATCGGGCGGCCGGCCTGCTCGCCGCGCGCGGCTGGCGGATCACCGCCGCTACCGCAGCAAGCCAACTCGCCTTGTGGCTCGTCCTGCTGGCCTGCCTGCGCGGCACCGGCCTGTCCCAGGCCCAGCTGCCCTGGCAGACCTCCCTCGCAGCCTTCGCGTTCGTCGGGCTGCTCACCGCCCTGCCCATCACCCCCGGCGGTGCCGGCATCACCGAACTCGGCCTGATCGGCACCCTGGCCGCCGGTGCCAGCCACAGCGCCGGTGCGCAGGTGACCGCCGCCGTGCTGTTGTACCGGGCCGTCACCTACCTGCCCCCCATCCCCCTCGGCGCGGCCGCCTGCCTGGTGTGGCGGCACGCGCCCGCGCTCATCCACGCCCGGCCACTCCTCATCCACACCAGCCGGCCCAAGGCTGGCCCAGCAAACCTGCGTCGCGATCGGGCCGCCGGGCCACAGCGGGTGCCACTCGTCAGCCGGTGGAAATGATCCTGTCAGCCCTGGCTGGGCGTTGAGGAAGGAGTTTGGCGAAGCAGTGCAGCGTAATGGCACCGCTGGCCAGGGCCGGGCCGCCGACGCGCAGCACACGGGGCGAATCCGCCGAAACGGTGAGCCGGGCCGTGATGATCACGGCAACGAGGTTGACGATGCCGACCATAGCGACACTGCAGTAGCCCGGCAGCAGCGGCGCGCACAGGCGCCCTCCCGGCGCTTGCGCGGGTCTGCCTTCCATTCGGATATGACATCGGTCACTAGCCGTCAGGGGCGTCGCGAATAAGCGACGGTGTGTGCAAGGCCTGGGCCCAGGCTTGCGGATCATGGCCGCCGGCCGCGCCATCGGGGTAGGGTCGTAGATGAAACGGCAGTGCGGCGCTGTTGGGAGGAAGGCTGGCGTGTTCGAGGCTGCCGACATCCGGGAATGGCGCGGCCACGACGTGGTTGACGCCCAGGGTCACAAGATCGGTGAGCTGGAGGCCGTCTACGTCGACACCGGCACCGACCTGCCATCGTTTGGCACGGTCAAGGTCGGGATGCCGACCCGGCACCGGCTCGTGTTCGTGCCCCTTAACCAGGCGACCGTGGGCCCGGGGTACCTCAAGGTCTGCTACGGCAAAAAGCAAGTGAAAGATGCCCCGTCGATCGGCACCGACGGCGAGTTGCCGGCCGGCGACGAAGAGGCGATCTTCAAGCACTACGACCTGGCCTACGAGCCGGGCGCCCGCGGTGAGCGGCGGCTGGCCCGCCGCTGAGCAGCCCAACTGAGCGGAGGATCGGATGATTGCCCTGTTTCTGCTGCTGGTGATCGTGGCGATCGTGCTGGGTATCGTGGGCGTGGCTGCGAAGGGCCTGCTGTACCTGCTGTTCATCGGCATTGTCGTGTTCCTCGGCGCCCTTGTGCTGGGCGCCCTGCGGATGCGGCGGCGATCCGGCAAGCACCCGGCCCGTTAATTCCCACCCGCCACCCTTGATGCAAGCGTTCGCGGGGAGCCGGAGGTCGCCCCGGCGGCCGGAACGGTGGCGCCCATTGTTGCCATGCTCCCTTCTCTACGTCAGAGAAGGAGAGCCGCCGGGGAACCGGCTTGTCGCTCGACCTCCGCAGGCAACTTGAGGACCGTGGCCTTCGCGTCTACAACCGGCACAACAAGTCAGCGGCGGCCTAAGCGGGCAGCCCAGTGTTACAGTTGGCCGCGCTTCTGTCACATCTGGGCGACCCTATGGTCAGGCACCCGCCGGGCGCAACGGCCGCTCGGTTGAGGTAGGGGCGTCAAACTCCGATCCTGTCAAGGCGTCCTTCGCCCCGACCCGAACCTGTGCGGATCGAATACTCGATTGGGCGGGTTGGCTTGCCGTTGTTGGCCGCAGGCCTGGCACGGAGGTGGTTGGCTGGCCGGTGCTACTGAAGATCGCCTACCTGCTCATGCACTGGTTATCCGGCCTCGCTGTCTTGGCGGTCCGCGGGGATGCGCATTGCCGCCGTTGCCGAGAACGCCGGCCACGTCGGCGATCAGCGCGGCGGCCAGGATGATGAGCCCCGAGGACTATGATCACGACGCACTCCGAGGCTTCAATCGCAGGCCAACAGTAAAGACGTGGCATCCGCCGGGCGGCGGCACGGGGTTTCCGGTCGGCGGACTGCCAGGGCTGCGCCGTGAGCGGGAGCAGCCCTGGCAGTTCTCAGCGGTGGGCGAACCGGCCGCCGGACCGGCTGGTGACCAGGTGGTAGGCGAGCAGCAGGACGGCCGCTCCGGCGATGGCGGTGAGCCAGGTGGACAGGTTGAAGAACCCCTGCAGGCTGTGGATGTGGAACAGCTT
>DASYQM010000045.1:0-20661 GCA_036005525.1 Streptosporangiaceae bacterium | reverse complement strand
CATGGTCAAGCCGGGCACCTCGGCGCTGTTCCTGATGCTGGAGAAGGTCACCCCGGACAAGGCCGTCGAGGCGATGAGCAAGTACGGCGGCACCGTGCTGAAGACCTCGCTGTCCAAAGACGACGAGAAGGAGCTTCAGGACGCCCTGCACGGGGGCGGGGCCTCGACGCAGTAGCTCATGAGCGTTTCCGACCTGGCCATTGTGGCGGCGCTGGTCTTTGGCTGGGGCACGCTGTCGGCCAGGTTGGAACGCTTCGACGTCACCGCTCCGATCACCTTTGTCGTCGCCGGACTGCTGCTTACCCACGGGCCGCTGGCGTTCCTGGCCGTCGCACCCAGCAACGAGCTGATCAAGGAACTGGCGGAGTTCACCCTCGTCCTGATCCTGTTCTCTGACGCGTCCAGGGTGGGGCTGCACGAGTTGCGGGCGGATGCGGGTCTGTACCTCCGGCTGCTCGGGGTCGCGCTGCCAGTGACGATCGGCCTGGGGACTCTACTGGCGCTTGCCCTGTTCAGCGGCGGCAGTATCTGGCTGGCGCTGCTCGTGGGCGCGGCGCTGGCGCCCACCGACGCGGCGCTTGGCGCGGGCATGATGGCCAACCCGGCGATACCGGCAAGGATCCGCCGCCTGATCAACGTCGAAAGCGGCCTCAACGACGGGATCGCGACCCCGTTTGTGTCGATCGCGATCGCGGGAGCGGCAACGGGAGGCGAGATCGCCGGCCACGGTCCGGCCGCGGCCGCTGCCGAGCTGGCCGTGGGCCTTCTCGTCGGCGTGGCCCTGGGCGGGATCGGTGGCCTGCTGGTGAACGCGGCGCGCCAGCGCGCCTGGATCGCTGAGGGTTTCGCCGGCTCGGCGGGGCTTGGCCTTGCGGTCTGCACCTACGCGTCCGCGCTGGCGCTGCACGGCAACGGGTTTATCGCCGCGTTTGTCGGCGGTCTGGCGTTCGGCACGGCGAGAAGCCGCCGCGGCGAGCCCCTGGTGCCGTTCGTGGAGGAAACGGGCGCTCTGGTGTCGTTGCTGGTGTGGCTGACGTTCGGCGCTGTCGCGGTCGCACCCGCAGTGGAGAGCCTGACCTGGCAGATCGTGCTGTACGCGACGCTCAGCCTCACCGTGATCCGCATGCTGCCGGTGGCTGTCGCTCTGATCGGTGCCGGGCTCGGCCGGGCCACGGTCGCCTTGGTGGGCTGGTTCGGTCCCCGCGGGCTGGCGTCGGTGGTGTTCGCCCTTCTTGCGCTGGAGGAGCTGGGCGATCGCACCGCTCATACCGCCGTAGCCGTCATCACGATCACCGTGATGATCAGCGTCGTCGCACACGGTGCCACGGCCGATCCGGTGGCCACCCGTTATGCAAGGCTGCTCGGCCGCCAAGCGGGCGGGCGAACCGATGCCGAGGTGCCCGGCATACCGGAGCGCAGGCTCATCCGCCGGGCCGTCAGCCCACGCGGCGCGGGGCGCGGCGGCGCAACCTCCGCGGGAGATGGCGGTGAGCAGGCGTAGCCCTGGGTGTGCTCAGCCCGGCGGCCCTGTCTCCGTCGTATCGACCAGCCCGTCGTGCCCCTCCGAGTCCGCTGTTGCCGGGGCCTCGACCGGCCGCCGGGGGATGAGGACGCCGAGGACCAGGCCGATAAGCGTGAACACCAGCATCATCGTGAGCGCGACGGCGAAGGGCTTGCCCGCGGGCAGCTTGGCGGCCACCAGGACCGAGCCGACCAGCGCCGTGCCGAACGAGGATCCCAGGTTCGAGACGCTGCGCGACAGGCCCGATATGTCGCCCTGGTCTTTGTCGGGGAAGCTGGACTGCACCACGTTGACCGACGAGGTCAGCATGACCCCCACCCCGGCGCCGAACAGGAACAGCCCTGGTATCCAGGTCCAGATGGCCGAGTGCGCCCGGACCAGGGCCAGCAGCAGGATCATGCCGACGGCGGTGATCAGGAAACCGGCGATGATCAGCCACCGCTGCGGATGGCGCCGGGCGAACCGGTCGGCGCCGGCCGAGGCGATGAGGATCCCAATCGTGCCCGGAGTGAGTATGAGGCCGGTCTGGATGGCGTTATAGTTCCAGACTTCCTGCAGGTAGACCGAGACGACGAAGAACGTCCCCTGCAGGATCAGCCACTGGATGCCCTGGGTGCCCAGCCCCAGGTTGGAGGTCTTGTTACGGAACAGCCGCAGCCGCAGCAGCACCGCCTTGCCCTTTTTCTCGCGGCCGTGGACGTGCAGGAAGAACCACAGCAGGAACAGTGCGCCGATCGCCACGAACAGCCACACCGGGGAGATCGAGCCCTTCGGGATGACAACGGTGCTCCCGACGGTGAAGTCTGCCCGCGACTTGCCGAAGCCGTAGGTCCGGGACTGCAGGAGCCCGAGCACCACAAAGAACAGGCCTACCGCCGACAAGATGGCCCCTGCCAGGTCGAACCGCGGCCGTGGCTCCGCCGGGCCCGGGTCGGCGATACTGCGGGCGAGCCAGATGATCCATGCCACCACCAGCACCTGCAGGCCGAACGAGGCCCGCCAGCTGATCGCGCTGGTCACCACCCCACCGATCAGCGGCCCAGCGGCCGCACCCAGCCCGCCTGCCCCGCTGACCACGCCGAAATACCGCGCCCGCGACTTCACGTCAGGGAAGGCCACCGTAACCAGGATGTAGATGGGCGGGATCATGAGCGCCGAGCCCACGCCCTCGAGCAGCGAGTACCCGACGATCAGCAGCGGCAGCCCAAACGACAGCAGTGCCAGCAGCCCGCCGACCCCGTAGATGATCAGGCCCAGCACGAAGCACCGCTTACGGCCCCAGATGTCGGTCAGCTTGCTGCCGGGAATCATCAGCGCCGCCATCGTGAGGGTGAACAGCGTGATTGCCGTCTGCACGCCGGCGACGGTCGTGCCCAAGTCCTTGGCGATCGCGCTGATGGCCACGTTCATGTTCGTGGCCGCGTAGCTGGCGATGAACTGGGCCAGCGCCAGTGGCAAGATCATTGCCCGGGCCGCGGCGCCCGCCTTCGGCGCACCAGGGTCGGTCATCGTGTGCTCTCACTCGCAGCTACGTAGACGGAGGCACTGCTGGTTACGTCTGGTTCCGGATCTGAACGCGCTGATTGACTAGGCTGCCTATCCCTGGCAGCCGCGGCCTCACCTGGGCGGGGTGATTCGTCCCCGCACCTGCTTGGGGTGTACTCAGATCACCGGACCCTATCGGAGGTAGGCGGCATGGCCAAGAAGAAGGGCAAGCAGCACCAGGGCCACGCGGGCGCCCCCGCGGCGTCGGCCGGAGCGCGGCCGGAGGCCGGAGACGGCCCGCCGCCGAAGATGAAGCGCAAGAAGTACGAGCGGGAGATGAGGGTGCTGCACGGCGAGCTGGTCGTCATGCAGGAGTGGGTCAAGTCCTCGGGCGCCAAGATCTGCGTCGTGTTCGAGGGCCGGGACACCGCCGGGAAGGGAGGGACGATCAAGCGGATCACCGAGCGGGTGAGCCCGCGCGTGTTCCGGGTCGTTGCGCTGCCCGCCCCGACCGAGCGCGAGAAGTCGCAGATGTACCTCCAGCGGTATGTCCCGCACCTCCCGGCCGGCGGCGAGGTCGTGATCTTCGACCGCTCCTGGTACAACCGGGCGGGCGTCGAGCCAGTGATGGGCTTTTGCACGCCGGAGGAGACCGAGCGGTTCCTCGAGCTGGCGCCCGGGGTCGAGAAGGCCATGGCCGATAACGGCATCCTGCTGCTGAAGTACTGGCTCGAGGTCAGCCCGGCCGAGCAGACCCGGCGCCTGAAGAGCCGCATCAACGACCCGCGGAAGATCTGGAAGCTGTCGGACATGGACCTGAAGTCCTACAGCCGCTGGTACGACTACTCCCGGGCCAGGGACGCGATGTTCGCCGCGACCGACACCGTCTGGGGGCCCTGGTACATCGCGCACACCGACGACAAGAGGCGCGGCCGGCTCAACATCATCCGTCACCTGCTCAGCCAGGTCCCCTACAAGCCGCTCGACCACCGGGACATCACGCTGCCCAGGCGGCAACCGCCCAGGGGCTACGTCGAGCCGGAGCTGCCGCTGCGCTACATCCCCGAGCCGTTCTAGCGGGCCAGGGAAGCGGCGCGGACTGCCCATCGCCGCCCGCGCGGCCGGCGATGGCCACCCGGCTATGGCACGATGCTCAGCGCGACCCGGCGGTTCCCGCCGTTGTGCTTGACCAGCGCGAACCACAGGGGCAACAGCGCATCGACGGTCCCGCTCGCGTCGGCGGGGCCGGCGAAGACGGGCTCCAGGCCCACCGCGGCGATCAGCTCCTCGGCGGCCGGGCGCGCGCCGGGGTCTGCGGCGAAGAACAGAGCGGCGCCGGGGGGTGGATCGGCGAAGTTCTCCCAGCCCAAGGTGTTGAACGCGCGCACATAACGGGCGTCCGGCGCGGCCGCCGCGACCATCGCCCGGCTATTGACCTCCGGCTCGCCGATGCGGTTCACCGCATCGATCACCACCTTGCCGGCCAGCGCGGTGCCGTTCGCGGCCACCACCCCACCGACGGCGCCGGCCGGCACGGCAAGCACGACCACGTCGGCGCCGGCCAGCGCGTCGCCAACCGCCATCAGCGGGGCGCCACCTGGGCCCTCGCCTGAGCCAGCGCGGGAGCCGTACACCACCTCGTGCCCCGCCGCGCGCCATCGTCCGCCCAGCGTGCCGCCGATCTTCCCGGTCCCGATGACTGCGATCTTCATGCTGGCACCCAACCGGGCCGGCGGCGGTCGCATTCCCCCGGCCGCCCGGCCCGCGTGCCTGTCATCGCGCTCACCGGAGGCGGTCGTCTGGCATCCGGAGTTCGTTGAGAGCCGACTCCAGGTCGGACAGGCGGGCATGGAGGGGCCCGCTCTGCCGTGCCCCGGCGCCGCTGGGGGCACGCTGGGCGTCCACCGCGTAACGAACACCCTGCAGCGCAGCGAGCGCATCCGCCACCTGGCCGCGGCGTTCCTCGGTGGGTGCGGTCTCGCGCATCGCGTACAACCGCTGGGTGAGGTCATCGGCGTGGCGCTGGATGTCGTACGGGCGCCCGCCGGTCCCCCCGGTGAACGCGCCCTGTCTTTCCGCCGCACGCACGGCGCCGTCCAGGGCGGCGCCCGTCGCGTAGGCGTCCGCGGCCCTGGACCGCCAGCTTGCCGCCGCCACGGAGGAGCGGGAGGGACCGCGGGTCGCCCACAAGATGATGCCCAACAGCACCAGGGCACCCAGGCCGACCCACACCCAGATGAGGTCCGAGGCAGAAATGCCGGATGACGCGGGAGAACTGGCCGGCGAGGTGGCCGGGGCGGTGGTTGGCGCCACCGACGGGGTGGTCACGCTCGGTTCCGGCGAGGGCGGGGCAGAAGTCGGTGACGGCGGGGCGGTATCCGTCGGCGGCGCGCTCGCGCTGGGTGTAGAGGTGCTAACCGCACCGCCGGCGCTCTGCACGCACGCCGCGGCCAGGCATCCCGCACCCACGATGGCGGCCACCAGCAGCACGCCCTTCACCCGGTGCCGCAACCCCGATCCCTCCACGCGTTTGATCATGGCGGAAACCGCGGGCTAGCGCTACACCCGGCGCGGGAATCCGGGGGCAACGTGGTGGCGTGCGCGCCGGAAGGCGCGCAGACTGGGCATAGCGGGTCTGCCGATGCTTTGGGGGTGCCCGTGTCTGGTTACGAGGCTCATCTGCCTGAGTTGGTCCCGGTCTTGTCGCGGGGCAAGCACCACAGCCCGCGCCAGGGCGCGTGTTTCATGGAGCTGGCGTCGTATCTGGCGGGGGAGCGCTGGAGTGACGACCCGGACTGTACCCACCCGCTGCTGGCAGCACTCGCCCGCGATGTCAACGACTACACCTCCGACGCCGGCCGGGCGCGCCTGGCGGAGCTGATCCCGTCGGTGATCGGGCTGACCGGCGATGATCTGCACATCGATGCGCGGGTCGCGCTGGTGTGCGCGAGGATGGCGCTGCCGGTGGCGGCGGCTGGGCGGCAGCAGGTCCTGGCGGTGTCGGTGCTGGCGTGTGAGCGGGTGCTGGCGGGCCTCGATGGGCGGCCGGCCGGCTCGCTGGAGGAGCAGAGCCGGCAGGCACTGGCGCAGGTTCCGCGCGCCGCGGAGTGGGCCCGGCGGTTTACCCGCGACACCGCGATCTCCGCCAAGGCCTTTCGCCGGCACTCCGCGCCCGCCACCATCCATGCCGCGGTGGAGGGGATCGCCCTGGCGTGCGTCCCGCGGCCGGACGAGATGCTCCGTGACCTGCTCGTAGCCGCGGTCGGCGAGTGCGCCGCGTGGGCCGGCCCTGACGGCGGCCGCGGCGCCAGGTCCAGCGCCGTACCGGGATCCGCCGTTCACGCGCCCGCGAACCCAGCCGTCGTCCACTGACGCGCGGTTGCCGGGCCGCTGCCGGTGCCAGCACGGTGCTGGTGATTGGCGGTTAGGCCGATCTCGCCATGGGCACCACCTGGTCATGCTGCTGACGACGTGCTCGGGTGCACACTGCTTCCTGACTCGGCCGAGGTGAGGGGTGCCGCCCTCCTCCCGTCGGCCGCGGGCCACCCGGCGGGCTCCGGCCGGCAGGCGTCGCCGGCGCGCCGGGTCACGCCATGCCGAGCCGGGTGCCCATCCCATAACGATCAGGATTGACGCCGACCATCCCGGGCCGGTGGTGCCGGGCGATTTCGCCGGGCTGAGTTTCGAGGTGGGGCCGCTCAATCCCGGCAACGCTGGTGTGGCGGGCTACCTGTTCAGCCCGGATAACAGCTCGCTCGTCACCCTTTTTCGCAACCTGGGCCTGGGCAACCTCCGGGTCGGCGGGGGCACGGTGGATCAGTTGATCCCGGCGGGCACAGGCAGCAATGGCTTCGCCGGAATCGACGAGCTGTTTGCCTTTGCCGCCGCGGCCGGGGTGAAGGTCATCTACTCCCTCCGCCTGCTCAACCCCAGCGCGAAGCCCGTTGGTGACCTGACACAGATCCATACCCGGGTCGCCGGGCATATCTGGCGTCACTACCAGGACAATGTGGCCAGCTTCGCCATCGGGAACGAGCCGGACTGGCATGCGTTTCATTCCTATGACAAGCGTCCGCTCGACCCAGCGATTTACGAGGAGATCTCGGGCGTGCCGGGCAGCGCGTACCCGTCCTACCGGACCAGCTGGCAGAGCTTGGCCAGTGCGGTCGGGGATGCGGCGCCCGGGGCGCTCTTGTCAGGGCCAGATACTGGGGCCTACGGCAGGCTGACCTATACCCCCGCGGCGGAAACCGGCGTCTCGTGGACCGAACGGTTCGCCAGCGATGAGCAGGACTTGGGCCGGATAGCGGAAATCACGCAGCACTACTACGTGGGGGACAACCCCAGAAAGACAACCGTACAGCAGGCGATCAGCAACATGCTGTCACCCGAGTGGGTGAACGGCACCGTGATCGGCACTCAGCCGACGCGCACCACTTACACCCCCTATCCCTGGCTCTACGCGAACAACCTCGCTCCGGTGATCGCCGCCGGCCTGCGCTACCGGCTCACCGAGTCGAATGACTACCTCTTCGGCGTCCCGGGAGCGAGCGACGCATTCGCCTCGGCGCTGTGGGCGCTGGACCACCTGCACTGGTGGGCAGCTCACGCGGCCGCCGGCGTGAACTTCCACAACAAGCAGTGGCTCCGCACCGACACGATCGTGCCGGATCCTGACGCAGTCGGCGAGGGCTATGCGGTCACCCCGAAGGGGTACGCCATCAAAGCGTTCACCCTGGGCTCGGCGGGCCACGTCAAGCCGGTTGCGATCGGGAACGCCGGCGGCATCAACCTGACCGCCTATTGCGTCGGCGGCGCGGGCGAGGATTACGTCACGATCATCAACAAGACATATGGCGCGGGGGCGGCGGACGCGGCCGTAACGATCGTCCCGCCAGGGCCGGGATTGAAAGGTGCCGAGTTCATGACCCTCGCCGGCGGGGAGCCGGGCGACGCCGCGGGCGCCAGTGCCACGCTCGGCGGTGCCGCGATCACCGGCGACACGGCCTGGGACGGTCGATGGAGCGCCCTGCCCGCCGATGCGCGTCCGCGAATCAGCCTGACCGTCCGGGCCACCACCGCTGCGATCGTCAGGATCCGCACCGGGCGGACGCCGCACCACCGATCGCGGCCGTCCTAGCCCCGCGCCAGCGCCACCGGCGCGATCCTGGCGCACGGACACAAGAGGTCGCTGCGCGGTCGCGGACCCTTCGATGACTTTCGAGATGATCCGGCAGCGGACCGGGCGCGGCTGGGAGGAATGGTTCGATCTCCTTGACGGGGCGGGTCTGGCAGAGCGGCCGCACCGGGACATCGCGCGCTGGGTCGCCGAGCTGCAGGGAGTAGTCCCGCTTGCGTGGGCGGCGCAGGCGGTGACCGTCAGTTACGAGCGGGCCCGGGGTGGGCGCCTCGTCGGCCAGCGCCCGGACGGGTTCGCGATCACTGCATCGAGGACAGTCGGGGTACCGGTCGGCCGGCTCTTCGGCGCGTTCGCAGGCGAAGCGGAGCGTGGTCGTTGGCTCGCGGACGCGGAGCTGCGTGAGCGCAGCGCGACGAAGCCCAGGTCGGCTCGCTTCGACTGGGGCGACGGCCGGACCCGCGTCAACGTCACGTTCCAAGCCAGGGGTGAGGCGAGGAGCACCGTAACGGTCGAGCACACGCGCCTGCCCGACGCGGATGCGGCGGCGCGGATGAAGGGGTGGTGGCGCGAGCGCCTGAGCGCGCTCAGGGAGCTTCACGAGGGCCGTGAGAGCGGTGCCTGACATCGAACCTGCGGTGATCTTGGTAGCGACGGTCGTGTGTTTCGCTCTGGGTGCGGTGTACTACGCCGTCCTGAGTACCCGGCTGGCGGAGCTGAGCGGTACCGCCGGGTCGGACCTGAAAGCACCGCCGTGGGCGCTGGTGGTCGAGGTCCTGCGCTGCCTGGTCCTGGCGGCTGTCGTCGCGGGCCTCGCAGCGCAAGCACGAGTCGATGGCTTGGCCGGCGGCCTGGTCCTCGGCCTGGTCTTGTGGATCGGGTTCCCGGCCGTGCTCTGGGCCGGTGCCATCGTTCACGAGAACATCCAGTGGAGGCTCGCAGCGATACACGCCGGGGACTGGCTCGTGAAGCTGCTCGCGGTCGGCGCGGCCGTCAGTGTCTGGCCGTAAGCCCCGCCCGGCGGGTCAACGCGGGTCGGGAGTGAAAGGCGGAGCGCACGACCTCCCAGACCCGGTGAAGGTTCGTGGTCAGCGCACTAGCCCGCTTCGCGCTCTTTGCGGCGGGCCCTAACCAGGCGACCGCCGATCATGTCGCCGAGCGCTGTCGTGAGCCAGATGATCACTGTCGCGAACACATAGGTGGAAACGCCACGTATCGTGAGTCCGCTGACGATCAGGTTGACGATGATCAGCGAGACGATCGTCGAAGCAAGCGCCAGCAATCCGGCCAGCGCTATCGACGGCTCACGGACAAGCACGCGCAGGGCGATCAGCTGGATCACGAGGTGGATGCCCCAGAACAGCAGAGTTGCCCAGACGACCGCGCTGGCGGTGACCGAGAACTTGCTCAGCACCGCCGCCGACACGATGATCCCGACCGCGATCCCGACCAATGCGGCGACGAGCCGGATCCCCATCCGGACGAACACTCGCCAATCGTACATCGGGGGACCGGGAAGATCGCTGTGAGAGCTTGGCGCGGCGCCCAGGTGTCACTCGGGCGCTGAGCCGCGATCAGCTCCAGGCCCCGCTCAGGTGAGCTCGCGGAGGTACTGCGGCAGCATCCGGTGCCACGTGGGCCACTCGTGCGGCCATTGCGGGCCCCAGTTGTCCACCCGGTTGGGTATCCCCTTGGCGCCCAGGACCTCCGCCATCCGCCAGGACTCGCCGATGTTCTCCCAGTCGCCCTCCCCGGACGCGAGCACGGCGAACCGCCCGCGGAGCGTGTCCAGCTGCGGGCCGTCCAGGCCCGGCAGGAACTGCAGCGGCGCCGAGACGTACAGGTCCTGGCTCCACGCCTCGTCGTAGAAGCGCTCGATCCGGTAGCTGCCGCTCATGCCGATGGCCGCGGAAAACACGTCGGGATAGCGGCACAGCACGGCCACCGCGTTGAACGCGCCGATCGAGGCGCCGGTGACGATCACGTCCATCGCCTGGCCGCCGAGGTCCGCGTGGATCGCCGGTACCACCTCCCACCGGATGCACTCATGGAACTGGTTGAGCAGCCACATGCGGTAGTCGGCCGAGCCGTCCTTCGTCATCATCGCCCGCCCGGCGACGCTGTCGACCGAGTACAGCTTGACCCGGCCCTCGGCGAGCAGCGGCCCGCACGCGTCGACCAGGCCGAACCGCTCGATCTCTTCCGCGTCGCCGCCCGCGGACGGGAAGATCAGCACCGGTCTGCCGAACGTACCCCACCGCACGACGGTTATCTCGCCTCGGACGCGCTCGGAGTACCACCGTGATGTCGTCTTCACGACATCATTCATAGAAGAACTTCTGTGGCCCTGGGAAGATCCATGACAATCCTTCCCGCAGCCGGTCGCGCCAATTCTCCCAGCTGTGCCCGTCGCGGGCCTCGACGTAACGGACGGCCATCCCGGCGGCCTCGAACGTGGGAACCATGGACCGGTTCCGGATGATCAGCGGCTCGTAGACCCCGCAGCTGACGAACACCCGGTCGGCGACCCGCCGGGGGGCGGCACGATAGCGGTTCACGAACCGCACCACCGGCTCGAAGGCCGGGCCGCCGCCGTGGTCGTTGCCGATGTCGGTGAACACGAACGAGCCGGACTCCAGCAGCAGCGAGCCGTAGACGCCCGGGTAGCGGTAGGCCGTCGAGAGCGCCGCGACGGCGCCGAAGCTCGCGCCCATCAGGCAGCGGGCGGCCGGGCTGCCGGCGAGCGGGAACTCCGCCTCGAGCTGCGGCACGAGCTCGGCGGTCAGGTAGCGGGCGTGGGCCGCCGAGTTCCCGTACTCGGCAAGCCGGTCGCCCGGGTACACGAACGCCGCGATGGTCTCGGCCACGTCGAGCCGGTGGATGAGGTTGTCGAGCACGGTCTGGGCCGCCGCGTACTTGAGGTAGTCGCCGCCGTCGTGGACGATCAGCAGCGGATAGCGGGCGTTGCGCCGGAACCGGGCCGGCAGGTAGAGCGTCACCCGGGCCGAGCGCCGCAGCGCACGGCTCGGCACGGTGAGCTCGGCCAGGGACCCGGGACGCGACTCTGGGTCAGGCCGTGTCCACTCAGGTACCTGGTGTCCCCGCGCGTAGCAGACCGAGGAGCTGCCCAGCGGGCTGTGCGCGACATGCGGGTTCAACGGGTCGTTGATGCGCTCGCGCTGCTCGCCGCGGGCGACCTCGAGCTGGTACTCGACCCGTGAGCCGTCGGGCAGTTCCAGCACGACGTACCAAAGGTCGGTGCCGTGCAGCCGCCGCAGCGGGATCCGCCGGGGCAGCCCGAAGATCTGGTGCACGAGGTGCACCGTGCTGGCCTCCCCCCGGTAGAGGAACGTGCACCGGGCGCCCTCGACGATCGGCACCTCGTGCCGCGCCAGGAACCGGTCAATGGCCGCAGGCTCGACCGGCCCGCGCTCCCGGAGCCGGTTGATCGCGAGCTTGCGGCCGGCTGCTGCCGGGCGGCCGACGGTGGTCAGGCTGCCTCCAGGGTGGTCACGCGGCCGTCTGCGGCGAGCACCCGGGTGCCCGGCGGGCAGCCGCCGTCGGTGTCGGTGTCCATCCTCGTCCCGTTCTCCAGCAGGACACAGCACGCCGGGGCGAACCGGCGGGCGAAGACGGCCATCCGGGGCGTGTCGCCGAGCCGCAGCCTCGCGCTGGCGTGCGGCAGCGCCACCACATCGCGCAGCACGGAGAGGCCGCTGCCGTAGACCTCGGGGTGACCGGGTCCCTGTGGCGCCCGGTCGTTGAAGAGCACGATCCGGTCGGTCAGCGCCATCGCGCCGGCCGACCACGCGATCACCGGCGACCGCAGCGATGCGGCGATGTTGAACAGGTGCAGCGCATCCGCCAGCACCCCCACGTGCCCGCCTGCGACGACAACGCCGGCGGCACCGGCAAGCAGGCTCGCCACCTCGGCGCGGTGCCCGGCGATCACCGGCCGGTCGTGCGGCCGCAGGCCCTGGTAGAACTCGCCGCGGACGGCGCTGACCCGGCGCAGGTGCGCCGCGTCGAGTTCCCGGACGGCGTCCACCGCCTCGGCCAGCACGTCCGCCCGCAGCCGGTCGGGGCCGCTGCGGCGCTGGACCGCGTAGACCGCCTGCAGCGCATGATCAAGGCGCAGCAGGTACATGTCCTGCAGTTCCTCGAGCACCCCGGCCAGCTGGCGCTCGCCCACGGCGAACTGCGGGTCGCGCTCCTGCACGTCGAGCCACCGCCGGTACAGGCGGAGGTTGACGTCGCGGGAGCCGAGCAGCTTGCCCAGCTCCCCGTCGTCGGGCTCTCGCTCCTGCCAGCCGGCGGTGATCGTGGCCACCGGCCCCTCCACCTGCAGCGACGCGGCGACCGTGTCCAGCGTGGGCCTGCGCTGCGGCCCCAGCAGTGTCACCCTCACGATGCATAAACGTGCAGCGTGCGGCCCACGTTGTCGAGCATCCCGCGCAGCGCGTCGTAGTCGGGATGCCGCATCCGCACGTACGCGTTGGCCATGTACCCGGCCTCCACCGGCTGGGTCGGCGTGCCCGGCGGCGGCAGATGAGCGTCGATGACCCACTCGCCGTGTTCACGCTGCAGTTCCTCCACCCCCGTGTAGCCCGAGATCTGGCCGTCCTGGTCGGGACGCAGCGCGACCATCCCACTGGCATAACGCCGCGACGGCGCCGAGCCGGTCTCGCCGTTCACGATCGCCATCGCCCACTCACGGTAGATGTCCATCTCGTTGCCCGCGGAGTAGAGGTCCCACGCACCCACCCCCGGCGGGCGGGAGCCGATCTCGGAGAACTTCAGCCCCTTCGGGCCGTAGAACCATTCCATGTGCGTCGCCGACGTTCCGATGCCGAGTGCCGTGATGACACGCCGGCCCATCTCCCGCAGTTCGGCGTACTCTGGCGCGGTGTCGATCCGGTTGGTCGAGATGAACTCCGGCGAGATCCACCTGGTCCGCATGGCCTCGAGAACGTTCGGGTAGTAGTGCGACGCGAAGTCCAGCGCCACCTGGCCGTTGACCGTGATCGTGTCGTAGAAGCCCTCGTGGCCCTCGATGAACTCCTCCATGGCGATCGACTCCACGCCCTCGCCGCCGAAGACCCCCAGGGCGTGGTCGAGGTCGGCGGCGCTTTCGGCGCGCATCGTGCCCGCCGCGCCGGCGCCGCTGCGCGGCTTGAGGATCAGCGGGAAGCCAACCTGCCCGGCGAACGCACGTGCCTCGGCGGCGCTGCCGACCGCGGCCGAGGCGGCTGTCGGCACGCCCGTCTCGCGCAGCACCTGCTTCATCGACGGCTTGTCCCGGCACAGCCAGGCCGTGCGCACCGACGTGCCTGGGATGGTGCACGCCTCCCTGACCTGCGCCGCCGCCAGGGTGTGCGCCTCGATCGTTGCCTCGAGCCGGTCCACCCACAGCTTGTCCTGCACCCACCGGACCGCGCGGGTCATCGCCTCCACGTCGGTGACGGACGGCACCCGCTCGTAGTGATGCAGCCAGCCCTTGAGCTGATCATCCAGTGCATCGGCGGGGTACTCGCCGATACCGATCACCGTCGCCCCGGCCTCGGCCAGCGCGCGGGGGAAGTGACGCTGGTTGGAGGGGAAGAACGGCTCGACGAAGACGACGTTCATGCAGGCATGCTAGCCGGGCCCAGCGCGGCCCTCCTGGCCTGACTGGCCTCCGCGCAGCGGGGTATCCCCCTTGGCATGGTGATCGCCGCCTTCGTCGCGCCATACCTCCTCGACGCGACGATGCGGTTCGTTGACGCGGCCGCCAGGCTGCCGGATACCGGGCTGGCGCTCATCACCTGCGATCCTGAGGACCGCGTCCCTGATCAGCTGCGGCGCAGGCTGGTCGCGCACTGGCGGATCGGCGACCCGCTCGACGCCGGGCAGATCGCCGCCGCCGCCGAGGCGCTCGGCCGGCATCTCGGCCCGGTGCAACGGCTCTTCGGGGTGCTCGAGCAGTTGCAGGTACCGCTCGCGGAGGTCCGGGAGCACCTGGGCATCGCCGGCATGGATGCGGCAACAGCCCACAACTTCCGCGACAAGGCGCAGATGAAGTCGGTGCTGCGGGCGGCCGGCGTGCCGTGCGCACGGTACCGGCTTGCCGACTCCGCGGACGCGGCGGCCGGCTTCGCCGCCGAGGTCGGGTTCCCGCTGGTGGTCAAGCCGCCCGCGGGTGCCGGGGCCAAGAGCACGTTCCGTCTCGACGACGCAGAAGACCTGCGAGTTTGGCTGACTACGGCCCCGCCGGCGCCGGACCGGCCCGCGCTCGTCGAGGAGTTTCTCACCGGCGAGGAAGGCTCGTACGACAGCGTGATGACGGACGGGCAGATCGTCTGGGACTCGGTGTCGCTCTACCTGCCCACGCCGCTGGAGGTGCTGCGCAACCCGTGGATTCAGTGGCGGGTGCTCCTGCCGCGCGAGATAGGGGGGCCCGAGTACGACGGCATCCGGAAGGCCGCGCCGGCGGCGCTGCGCGCGCTCGGGCTGCGGTCCGGTTTCACCCACATGGAGTGGTTCCGGCGGCCCGACGGCTCGGTCGCGGTCTCCGAGGTCGCGGCCCGGCCAGCGGGAGCCCAGATCACGTCGATGCTGTGTTACGTCCACGACTTCGACTTCTACGGCGCGTGGGCGCGGCTCATGGTGCACGACAGCTTCGCGCCCCCGCAGCGCCGCTGGTCCGCCGGGACGGTGTACCTACGCGGGCAGGGGATAGGGCGGGTCCGGGCGGTGCACGGCCTGGCCGGGCTGCCGCCCGAGGTGGGCTCGCTGCTGGTCGAGTCGCGCCTGCCGGAGCCGGGCCAGCTGTCCTCGGGCAGCTACGAGGGCGACGGCTACGTCATCGTCCGGCACCCGGACACCGCCGCCGTCACCGATGCGATGTGGCGGCTCGTCACCGGCGTGCGGGTCGAGCTGGGCTGATCCGTTATGAACGTCATCATGATCTCTCCGGGTTACCCGGCCGAGATGGCGTTGTTCGCCCGCGGGCTCGCGGTCACCGGAGCGTCCGTCATCGGTGTGGGTGACCAGCCACCGTCATCCGTTCCGCAACCCGCGAGGGAAGCGCTGGCGCACTACCAGCAGGTTGGATCCCTGGCCGCGGGGGACGCGGTGGCCGCCACCGTCCGTGAGCTGGCCCGGCAGGTGCGCATCGACCGGGTCGAGTGCCTGTGGGAGCCGTACATGATGCTCGCCGCGCGGCTCCGGGAGGACCTTGGCCTGCCCGGGCTGACGGTCGAGCAGACGGTCCCGTTCCGCGACAAGGAGCTGATGAAGGAGCTTCTCGGCGCCGCCGGCCTCCGCACGCCGGGGCACGCGAGCAGCCAGACGGTGGCCGGCGTCTGGGCCGCCGCGGAGCGCCTCGGTTTCCCGCTCATCGTCAAGCCGGTCGCCGGCGCCGGCGCGGCCGACACCTACCGTGCCGACTCGGTCGCCGACCTCGACGCGATCCTGCCGATGCTCCGGCACGTGCCACGGGTCATCGTCGAGGAGTTCGTCGACGGAGAGGAGTTCACCTACGACACGATCTGCGCGGGCGGCCGGGTGCTGTTCGAGAACGTCTGCTGGTACCGCCCGCGCCCGCTGCTCACCAAGCTGCACGAGTGGATCAGCCCTGTCACGGTGGCGCTCCGCGCGCTGGACGCGCCGGATCTTCAGGCCGGCCGGGCGCTCGGCGCTGCCGCGGTGGAGGCGCTCGGGTTCCGTGACGGGTTCACCCACATGGAGTGGTACCGCAAGGCCGACGGTGAGGTGGTGTTCGGCGAGATCGGCGCCCGGCCGCCCGGCGGGCGGATGGTCGACATCATGAACTACGCCACGGACGCCGACCTGTTCTCTGCCTGGGCGGAGGCCGTCACTGCCGGGCGGATCTCGGCGCCGATCGAGCGGCGCTACAACGCCGGTGGCATCTTCAAGCGCGCCGAGGGGGCCGGCCGGATCACCCGCCATGAAGGCTTGGACCGCCTGCTGGCCGAGTACGGCGAGCACGTGGCGGCGGTCGACCTGCTTCCCGTCGGCGCGCCACGACGGGACTGGCGGGCGAGCATCATCGGCGACGGCATGGTGATCGTCCGCCACCGGGAGCTGTCCAAGACCCTGGAAATGACCGAACGATTCGCCGCGGAACTCCACCTGCACGCAGGCTGAGGCCGTCGTGCCGCGGGCTGGCAACGTTATTGCGGCGGAGGAGCTCCGGGCGGCATGGGCGACTCGCGCCGGTAGTCATCGGGAGACAGCGACAGCAGCCAGAACGAAGTGACGAAGATGATCAGGGCCCCGGAACCCACAACCCAGGCCTGGACCACGCCGCCGAGCAGCGCGGCGCCGACGACGACGAGCAGCGCGCCCGCGAAGAGGAACGACCGTCCTGCACTCCGCTTCTAGGGCCCTAGCCCTGAGCCGGAAACCCTCGCGAGCCGGTGATGGTGGCTGATGTGGCTACCGGCCGATGTGCGTGTTCGTGATCGACGTGAACTGGCAGATCAGCGCCGCGGTGAGAAAGACAAGCCCGAGCGCGATTTCGTTGAAGCGGCGCAGCTCGCGGCCGCTGGCGGCGAACAGGAACGTGACCAGCGCAGCGACGGTCAGGATGAGGGCGAGGACGTCCATGCGGCTCCCAGGGTCAGCCCCAGAGGTCTGGGCGGTAGCGTTCGGTCGTTTCCAGCTCACCAAGGTAGGCTTCCGCGTCCCCGGGCGGAAGCGACCCATGCTCCGCGATGACGTCGACGAAGGCGGCGCGAACGGCGTCACGCATCGGCTGCGAGCCGCAGACGTAGACGTAACCGTCGGCGGCGAGCAGGCGCCAGACGAGCGCGCCCTGCTCACGGATCCGGTCCTGGACGTATTCGGGGGAGCGGGGCGGCTCGCGCGACGTCGCCATGTGAACGTGGTTGAGCACTCCTTCGGCGGCGAACTGCCCGACCTCGTCGCGGTAGATGTAGTCGACGCTGCTCGAGCGGATGCCGTTGAAGAGCGCCGCCTCCGCCAGCGAGGCGCCCGCGCGCTTCAGCGCCAGCCGTTCCCAGAGGAACGCCCGCATCGAGCCGAAGCCGGTGCCCATGGAGACGAAGATCATCGGCTTCGTCACGTCCTCCTGCGGGTGGAACCCGTCGGCGCTGTCGTGGAAGACATTCAGCCGGTCGCCCTCCCGAAGTGAGTACACGTAGTGCGAGCCCATCCCGTAAAACTCACGGCCGGGCATGCCCGGCACGGGCGTCGTCTCGAGGCCGACGGTCACGTGGGCGACGCCGTCGCCGTGGATCCGCGGGCTCGAGCTCGTCGAGTAGTAGCGCGGCCGGAGCTGCTGCGCCACCCGCAGGAACTCGAAGACGTTCAGCGAGCAGGACGGGCACTCGTCGAGCAGCCTGAGCACGTCATAGCCGCCCCCGTCGATCGCTGCGCGCAGCGGTGAATCGGGACCATCCGGCGTCTGCAAGACGTACCTGATCTCCATCAGGCCCGACCGCTCGGCGGGGTCGGTCACCTTCTCAAGCAGGAGGTCGAGCATCGGCACCGTCGGCCTGCCGGTGATGTCGATGAGGTTGGTGAGCACATTGCGGACCTGGAGCACGACGCCCTTGGGCACGGCGCTGACGTTCATTGTCTTCGGCACGACAAAGAGGCCGTCGAGCGCGGCGCCGAGGTGCCGCGCGAGCCGCTCGACCCGCTCCTCGTCGTTCTTCGGGCAGACGCCGAGGTGGTCCCCGACCCGGTAGGTGACGCCGGGCGGCAGGCTGACCTCCAGGTGCCGCGTCCGCTTCGGCGACCCGTTCGCCAGGAGTTCCCGGCACACGAGGGCGCGCGCCTCGACGGTGTCCATCCCGACGGCGTTCGTGAGGATCGTCGGAACGAGCAGCACCCGCGACTGGGCGCGGCTTCGGCCGTCCGATCCCGCTGACCCGCCGCGCTTCGGCGTGGCCCACTTCAGTGACCCTGACGACATGCGGCGCATGATCGAGGAGACGCTCCTCGCCTCGGCGGCCGGCTGCTGCGCAGCGTCCTCAGCGTCGTCAACCTGGAGCGACCTGTGCATCGCGGTGTTGGAGTCGGCGCCCGTCAGCGCGCCCGCGGCCGCCTTCTCGGCAGCGTCGCGCGCGGCCGCGGCCTCGGTCGGCCGCGCCCCGGACAACTCGAGGAGGACGGGCCAGACGCGGGCGTTCCAGTCCGCGTGCCGGCGCTCCCATATGGGCGAGCCCACGTCGCCGTACGCGAGCTCCGCGAGCGGAGTGGCGCCAAGCTCGGACAGCTTCTGGTGCACGTAGCGGGGGAACGCGAGGAACGCGTTCCACTGACTGTTGCCGAGTCCCCAGACGAGGTACTGGCAGTACCGCCACGTCTGGCCGCCGGGGTCTGTGTGCTCGAGCCACGACTTGAACGCGGCCGCGTTCGAGGGCGGGTTCGACGTGTAGGTCGAGGTCATGACCACGAGCAGCCAGGGCTGCGTGGGCGGCGGCAACCCCGCGAGCTCGTTCAGCGTGATCACGTCGCTCGTGTAGCCGTGGAAGTGGCTCCGTTCGGCGAAGCGCTCGGCCAGTTCCTTGTTCGCGCCGAAGTTGCTGCCGTACGCGATCACGAGGTGGCGGTAGGCGCTCGTCTCGGGGATCTCCGTCGGCTGGCCCCACTCGGGTGCGCCGGCGGGAACGGGGGCGGCCGGGTGCTCGCGCAACGCGACCGGCTCCCGCAGGCGCCCGTTGTGCTCCCGCGGCAGGCGGATGATCGGGACCGCGGCCGGCTTGGTGGTCACGATCGTGTTCTTCGTCACCGTCGCACCCGGCGCGAGCCGCAGCCGGTAGTGCTTGCAGATCTCGAACAGCACGACGCGGAGCATCAGAAACGAGAGCTCTTGCGCCATGCACTGCCGCTTCCCGATCGAGAACGGGATCATCGCGTGCCGCGGCCGGTCGATGACCTTCATCGCGAACTGCTCTGGGTCGCACCTGTCCGGGTGAGGTCCCCAGTAGCGCGGGTCGCGCTGCGCTGCGAGCGTCCCGACGAGGATGATGTCGTCCTTCCGGATGCGATAGCGGCCGAGCATCCCGTCCTTGAGGCTGCGGCGGATCGTGACCGGCATCGGTGGGTAGATCCGCAGCGTTTCCTTGATCACCTGCGTCGTGTACGTCAGCCCCATCAGGTCGTCCCACTGCAGGTCGTAGTCCGGGTCGCCGCCGGTGATCCCGTCGATCTCGGCGATCACCTTCTCTTCGACCTCCGGATACGTGGCGAGGACGTAGGCGAGCCACGCTCCCGTGATCGACGGCCCGTTGAAGCCGTTCGAGAGGTGCATGAGGACCTGGTCGCGCATGGTCTCGGCGTCGAGGAACTCGCCCGTCTCGGGATCCGGCGTGATCACGAGACGGGTGAGCAGATCCGTCTGCTGCCCGACCGGGGAGGTGTGCATGCGGGCGCGCACGAGCGCGTCGGCCGTCCGGAGTAGCTCCTTGTTGTTACGGCGGTAACGCTTCGTGCGTGCGCGTCGTGCAGGGCCGGCGAAGAGCGTGAAGTCGGGGCGGGGCTCGGCGACACGCAGGATGCTCTCCTTCGTGCTCTCCGGCACGGCCGTGGCGAACGGGTGCGGGTCGCCGCTGCCGTCGAGCAGGCCGAAGTCGTATTTGCACGCGCCGCGCCCGGAGACCTCGAGCGTGTAACGCTCCATCCAGATGCGCGCATCGAGCGGCTCGTCGTCGGGGATCGCCGACCACGCCGCGACAAGGTTCCGCGCCTGCTCCTTCATTAGCTCGAGTTGCGTCCGCTGGTTCGTCGGCGCGTACCACGGCAGCATCACGCGGCGGACCTGCTCGTAGTGTGCGCCGTCGCCGATCACCGAGATGCCGCCGCAGCGGGAGTTGCTCAGCTGGGCAAAGAAGTTGATCTCCTCGACGCGCTTGCCGAACTGCTCCTCGTCTCCCGCCACCTCGTCGAGCAACTCAGGGTCCGAGACGACGACGAGGCGCCACTTCTTGGTCGGGATCCCGACCGCGTAGATGTGCCCGAACCGCCGGTAGTAGTCGAGCTGCGTGTCGTTGTCGTTCAAATGTCGAAGTTCGCGAACCGTTCGCCCTTTGGCACCAGCCAGCGAACCGCATACGGGATCTCGAGCGGGCCGTCGCCGTCACCGGACGGTGGGGCGACCGGAGGCGGTGCCCCCTCGACCAGAGCGCCGGTGCCGGTGAACTCCAGCAGTTCCTGGCCGGCCAGCCGGAACGTGGAGGAGCCGATGACAACGACATCGCCCTCCGTCAGCGACGCGTCCGCAACGCGCTGCCCGTTGACGAAGGTGCCGTTGGTGCTGTCCAGGTCCACGATCCGGTAGGCGCCCGCCACATTGCGGAGCTCGGCGTGGTGGCTGGAGACGGCGGGATCGGAGACCACGATGTCGTTGTCCGGCGCGCGGCCGATGCGCAGCGCGTTGCTGGGCAGCTGCCGTGACACGCTCGGCTCGCGGGCCGGCGGGATCGGCTCGGCCTGGGGGATCGGCTCCGGCTGGGGGACCGGCTCCGGCTGCAAGGACGGGGTGGCC
>DASYQM010000044.1:0-3063 GCA_036005525.1 Streptosporangiaceae bacterium | reverse complement strand
ACCAAGACGGTGACCAACGGGAACGTGCCCGACTCCAACCCGGTCACCTTCAGCAACGCCGGCACCTTCTTCTGGCAGGCGGTCTACAGCGGCGACGCCAACAACAACGGCGCCACCAGCGACTGCACCACCGAGAAGCTGGTCGTCAAGCCGAACGCCCCGGCGATCAGCACCGCCCAGCACGTCATTCCCAACGACGACGCCACCATCAGCGGGGCCACGACGCAAGCGGGCGGCACGATCACCTTCAACCTGTACGCCCCGAATGATGACTCGTGCTCCGGCACGCCCGCCTACACACAGCAGGTGAACGTGTCCGGCAACGGCACCTACAACACGACCAACACCGCCTTCGTCGCCAGCGACAACGGCGAGTGGCGGTGGCAGGTCATCTACAGCGGTGACGGCAACAACGCCGGCGCCACCTCGGCCTGCGGCGTGGAGCACTTCACCATCACCAACGGATAGCCCGCCCACAGAGAACCGGAGAAACACGCCCAGCGGAGGGGCCGGTCATATGACCGGCCCCTCCGCTGGGCAGTGCGGGTAGGCAAAGACACCTGGCTGGAAACTGCCCCGCGTGCGCGGGGCCGCCTTCGCCGCCACGGAAACCGCTCTTCGTGCAGACGTGGGCGGCCAGCGTATCGTCCTGCCCCAAGGGCATGGGTTCCCGCCAGGCATGGCTACCACCGGCCATATCGGTGCCGTGGCCCTGCATGCGGCGCGTCCGCCGCGGCCATCCCCGCCATAGCACCCGGGTGGGCCAGGTCATCCGATATTGGTACGCAGCCGCCCAACGGCCCAGGTGACGACCCGGCACCGGGCGCGGCACGACGGTACTGCGCGCCCAGGCCCTGGCGTGACCCAGCCGTGCCAGATGGGCAAGCGGTGGCCGCGGACGCCATAACACCCATTCTTGCGTCGCGCGGCCGACCATCTCGGCCCGCCGAGATCAGCGCGCATAACGGCGGGTCGGCGCGCGTTCTCTCGGACCTGCTCCATCACTCAGCGTGATGTCGTGCATCGACCTCGCCCATGCCGACCGTCGCCCCGTGCATGCGCCGCCGCCCCGATCGGCGGGTCGGGGGCCGGCGTCCCTTTCCGGGGAGGACTGTCGCGCCCCGTGACAGGCCGGTAGGTGCAGTTCCGCAGGGCTGATGAGCGGGCAGAGCCCGAAGCCGGCGGGTGCGGGCGCACCGGCTGGCTGGTTCCCAGCCTCGTGCCTCTGCACGGCTTGCGCCTGCCGGAGCGGCATCGCCCGTGGTGCCCGTGCAGGAATCCCTGGCGATGGCTTGGTGTTAGCACAAAAGTTCGAGGGGGTCATGACGTGATGAAGCTCAGGAACCGCAACCCCGGTCCGGCGCCGGCACCGCCGTTCGAAGGACACGGACCGGACGGAGCCGAGCGCGCCACCTTCGCCGCCGGGTGCTTTTGGGGTGTCGAGGCGGCCTACCGCCAAGTCCACGGGGTGCTGCAGACCGCTGCCGGCTACACCGGCGGCCACGTCCCGGACCCCAGCTACCGACGGGTCGGCCGGCACCGCACCGGCCACGCCGAGGCGGTCGAGGTGTGGTTCGACCCGGCCCAGGTCAGCTACGCGGAGCTGCTTGAGGTGTTCTGGCGGATCCACAATCCGACCACCCGCAACCGCCAGGGCCTCGATTTCGGCAGCCAGTACCGCTCGGCGATCTTCTACCATGACGCTGGCCAGCAGGAAACCGCGATCGCATCGCGCGACGCCCAGCAGCAATCGCGCAAGCGGCAGATCGTCACCCAGATCACCGCCGCGTCCGCGTTCTACCGGGCCGAGGGGTACCACCAGCGTTACCTCGAAAAACATGGCCACCCCCGCTGCGCAGCCACCATCCAGTAAGTTGGCCCACGGGCCGGCCCCGCCGCGTGGCAATCAGTCACCTGCCCGCGCTGCCACAGCCCCACGATCAGCGGAACGAACAGGCGGATATCGCACCCACCGCAAGGGCCTCCCAGCGGCCGGGCGGACTGCTCGCCACCCAGCCGCCCCCGCGGTGCCCAGCCAGGTAAACACTCCACCGATGGAGCGTGTACATCGGCGCGGAGACTCGCGAACGGCAGCGCCAAATGGAATTCCCGAGACTCTAAGTCAAGCCCTATTAACTGGCTCACAGCCTGACGAGCTCATGCCGCGAGGGCGGCCAGCCCGCGCGGTGATCGGCCGCGCCTAACGCCAACGGAGAGGTCGGCGCCGGCGGCCTCAGACCGCACGACGATCTCCTGGCCGAGTTTCCTGTTCCTCGGCCCGCCGGATCCCTAACCCCGAAGTTACGCGGCTGGGGGTTCACGGGCACCGGCGTCCATGCGGCGGGCGATCGCGGACGCCAAGCTGACTGGCGATGGCCAGCAACAGCACCGAACTACCGGAAACCGCAGGGAAGCAGGCAATGATCGCCGCGGCGGCGTCCCCCCAGATCAGGGGGCGGGGGCTATGCGCCCGGGGCCGCGTCGTCGTCGTTGTGCCGGGCCACCGCGGCGGCGGCCAGCTTGCCGTTGCCCACCGGCGTGGGCACGGTGGGGATCGGCGGGACCTGGGGTATCTCGAGCGGTGCTCCGCTCTCGATTTCCGCTTCTTCCTTGGCCACATCCTCGTTGCCGTAGTCGGCCAGCGAGGCCGAGTCCGCGGCCGACTTCGGCTCGCCCGCAGGTGCCGGGGGGGTGAGCTTGTCGAAGAACCTGAGCAGCTCGACCGGTACCGGCATGACCAGGGTGCTGTTCTTCTCCCCGGCCACCTCCACCACGGTCTGCAGCAGCCGCAGCTGCAGCGCCGCGGGGTCGCGGGCCATCACGTTCGCGGCCGCGGCGAGGCGCTTGGACGCCTGGTACTCACCGTCGGCGGTGATGATCCTGGCCCGGCGTTCCCGTTCCGCCTCGGCCTGCCGCGACATGGACCGCTTCATGGTCTCGGGCAGCGAGACGTCCTTGATCTCCACCCGCTCGACCCGGATCCCCCACGGGCCCTCGGTCGGCTCATCGATGATCCGGCGCAGCTCCCGGTTGACCGTGTCCCGCTCCGACAGCAGCTGGTCC
>DASYQM010000043.1:0-4606 GCA_036005525.1 Streptosporangiaceae bacterium | reverse complement strand
TAGTCGCTGCTGGTGCTCTTGCCGGTGGGGGGCACCGGGCCGCCGTCGCCGCTGTGGGTGCCGGAGAACACGGCGTAGGCGCAGACGTTGTTGCGGTCATGGTCGGTGGCGAAGGACTTGACCGCGTAGCTCCCGTCCGGGACGAAGCTGAGCAGCCCTTTCATCCACTCGGTGTATTGCTGGAGCGTCTGCAGGCCGGCGAGCGGTTCGGCCTGGGCCGCGAAGCTCGCGTCTGGCTGGCAGTAGGCGCTGCACGCGGCCCAGCCTTTGCCCGTCTCGCAGGCGTCGAAGAAGGCCCGTGCCGTCTCGGTGATGGACCCGGTGGTGGCGGACATGGCCTCACGTCCTCCCTGTCTAGCCGATTCTGGATTTCCGGCCCGGTGCTAGGTCAGCGCCGGGATGAGCACGTCGCAGAACACCTCGAACCCGCTTTCCAGGTCCGGGTGCGGCCCGTGTTCCCCGGAGAAGCTCTGCGAGACGAACTCAAACTCGTCGTCGCCCAGCGGGCGGAACGTGGTGGCGACCGTGACCACGCCCGCATCCCGCGACAGCGTCGGCCCGCCGGCGATCGACAGCTTCTCCGGCAGCCCCTTGAAGGTGTTGATGAACGTGACCGTGCCGTCGGGGTTCTGGATCGGGTCGTTCAGCCCCGTCACCTGCCCTGCCGAGAAGATCACTACCGACTTGCCGTTCTCGGCCGTGAACACCTGCCGGATCCTGCTCGTGTCGCGGAAGGTGCCGTCGGCGTAGAGCTTGAAGTTGTCGACGACGTTGACGACCGATGTTCCCGGGATGTCGCACACCGCGTCCGGGAACGTGTCGGTGAAGCTGGTGTGCTCATTGACGATGGGGGCCGCGGCGGACGCGCCACCCGATGCGCCGATCGTCAGGGCCAGTGCGCCCGCGAGAACCAGGGCGAGTTTCGGCCCGGTCGCCCTCCGGCCGATGACGCGCGCGCCGATCGCGGCCACTACGTCTCGCGTTCGGCTGGCTAGAAGAAATCGGTGAGAGCCACGGCCGGCTGGGGCCGCACTACGGCCGCTCGCCTTTGACGCATTCATGTTCCCCCCTAGAAGATGTTGCCAGCGACGGGCCCTCTCGGCACCGCCTTGCCGACTGGTGCTCCTGCCGGATCGCGGGCGGACCACCCCACCGCACGACCTACGTCGCTAGCCCGCGGCAAAGAAAGCTCAGAATCGCGGACGATGCCGCCAGACGCTGTCCTGCAACACGGCAAGGCCGCTTGCCAGGCGGCGGCTGGCTCCGGAACGATGGGGGGCCGCGCCGCAGCCGCGAGCCACAACACCGCGTCCGCAACGACGCGGATATGTCAGCGCCACCGCTGTGCTCGCCCGGCACGCCACCGAGACGAACATGCCAGCCAGCGCACGTGCGTGAAGTCCCGCGCGCCAGCCGCCAGCAGCCACGTTGCTGCCGCATCTGCCCCCCCATGCCCAACTGTCACTTCAGGCCACAAAACTCACACGGCCGTAACTAATGGGCAAGAACGGGCAAAACGCTACTACGCACGGACGGGGAGCGAAAGACCCCAACCGGACACAGGACCCACGTCCCGTCGCCACCCATTGCCGAGCGCAGATCAGGGAAATCTGGACACCCAACGCTCCAACGACGGCCAATGGCACAGCCGCCCCGAGTCGGCGATCCGGCCGCATGGCCGCCCACTCTCAACGTTACTTTCTGTGATTAGGCCAGCTCCTGGCTCCCGCGCGCCGAGCCGTTAGGTGCGGCTTCGACGGTCGGTTTGCAGTCCGTGCCGGCGGTATAGATCCGGATTTCTGTTGCGCCTGCTGACCGCTGCTGAGCAACTGGCCGCAGTCTGGGCGGTGAGATAGCCGTAGCTGGAGACCAGGAAGGGCACCAGGAAGTTGAGGCCGACCTGTACCCAGGTTGGCCATCCTGCGTGGCCGGTGGCGATCCGCGCTCCTTCGTTGATCGCCGACAGCACGCTGCCAACCACCGCGGCGACCGGCAGGCAGGGGCGCAGTGTGGTCCCGCGGGCGAACAGGGCGATCATCTCGCCCGGCCGGGACCGCGGGCGTTGCGCCCTGGAAGCCGCCGATGTGGTGTGGGATCTCATGGCGGGCGTCCCTCCTTGCGAGCGCGAGCGCGCCGTTCCGGTCAGTCACCCGCCGGCACCGTCCCGGGGAGGCGGGGATGCTGACCGGTTCAGGCGCGGCCTGCCCGCCAGCACTGGGTGTCGTTCAGAGCCCGAGTTGACTTGCGGCGAGCTGGGTGCCCTCTACGCGGGCGCGGATCTTGGCGAACGCGGTCTGGCGGCTGGTGGAGGTATCGTCACTGAACGGGGCGAACCCGCAGTCATCGCAGGTGCCGAGCCGGCCGGGTTCGATGTGGATGGCGGCTTCCAGGACCCTGTCCCTGACTTGTCCGGCCGTCTCTATCCGCGGGTCGATCGGGTCGATGACGCCAACGAAGATGCGCTGCCCCGGCCCGGCATGTTCGGCGATCGTGTGCAGGACCCGGGCGCGGTCCGGCTCGCTGGCCAGCTGGATGTAGAAGGTGCCAGCGTTCAGGCTGAACAGGCCGGGCAGCAGCGCCGCGTAGTCGACGTCGGCGCTGTGGGTGGAGTCCTGGTCGCCGCCCGGGCAGGTGTGCACGCCGATCCGCTGCCTCTCCTCCGCTGAGAACTGGGCCAGCACCTGGTTGTTCAGATCAATGAACGAGGCAAGCAGCTGCCCGGATGGGTCGAGCTTGACGGCGAGCCTGCCCTCGGTGAAGTCGATCTGCACGCTGTGCGCGCCGCCGTCCAGGGCGCCGCGGATGTCGGCGGCGGCCTCGCGCACCAGGTCCGCCAGGAACGCCTCCCGCGGGTAGCCGTCGATGCCGCCGGGCGGGTAGATCAGGCTGAGCGCGGACGCGGCGATTACCGGCTGCTTGACCGGGACGTGGGTATAACGCAGCGCCAGCTCAAGATAGCCAGCGGCGTGGTGCGCGTACCGGAATGGCCCGGCGGTCAGCCGGGGCAGCTGGCGGGTGTGCCCGTCGGCGAACGGGATCACGACCCCGTCGCTGGCGAGCGCCTCCAGCCCGGCGAGCGGGTAGGTCGCGAAGCTCGGCTTGCCCTGCTCCCCGTCGGTGATCACCGGCGAGCCGGTCGCCTCGAGCTCCTCGATGGTCAACCGCACCGCCGCGTCGGCGATCCGGGCGTAGTCGCCGGCGGTGATCCGCCCGGCGGCCAGGTCAGCTCCGGCGCCGAGCAGCTGCGGCGGCCGCGGGATGCTCCCGATCGGCTCGGTGGGGAGAGCCATCACGTCACCACCTGGAAGAACCCGTTCTGAACTACCTGTTGCAGAACCGGTTTCCTATGCTGGACCGGTCAGGTCGCAGCGTCAAGGGATGGCAGATGGCACGGCCCCGCAGCTTCAGCACCGGCAACGCCGTGGAGGCGGCAGCGGCAGTGTTTTGGGCCAAGGGCTACCGGGACACGGCGATCTGCGACCTTGAGTGGGCCACCGGCCTGAACCGCTCCAGCCTGTATGGCGCGTTCGGCACCAAGCAGGCGATCTTCGGCCAGGCCCTGCAGTGGTATCTGCGCAGCTTCATCGGCCCGCGGCTCGCACCGATGGAACGCCCCGGAGCCGGCCCCGGTGACATTGAGCGCTTCTTCGCCGGGCTCGCCGCCTTCTTCCGCACCGGCGGCCAGGCCAGGCGAGGCTGCCTGATGATCAACACCATCGCTGAAGATGAGGGCCGCGGGACACTCCTGGGCGGCCAGGCCCAGGCCTTCCGCGACCGCCTCAGCGCTGCCTTCGCCAACGCGATGGCAGGCCAGCACGAGCCCGGCCTGGCCTCCCAGCGGGCACAGCTTCTTACCACTGCTACGTTCGGCATCTGGCTGGCGGCCCGCATCGATCCCGCCAGCGCTGCCCAGGCCGCCGATGTCACCGCCGCCTGCATCTGCAGCTGGCAGCAGGCGGATGGGCCAGGCAACCGCTCCTGACGCCAGCACGGCCAGCACTGTCAGCAGCCTGACACACGATCCCGGGCCGGGGAGCGGCCAGCGATGGGATGGGAAAGGCGATGAGAGCGGTGCTGGTTTCCGGGCGGGTGATCCGGCGCAGGTTGCCGGTTGTGACCCAGCGGCCGGGCGGGCACTAGCCGGTGAGGAAGCGAGGTATGGCGCGGCGCTATCTGCTGGTGCTGGACATGGACCTGCTGGCCGTCGATGAGCAGCTCGGCCTGGAGCCGATCAGCTATCTCCTCGCCCGGCAACAAGAGCAACCGTGCGAGGTGGTGGTGCTGTCGCTGGCCGACCACCGCCAGGCGCGGCTGCCAGCGCTGGAACTTCTGCTCGGCACCAAGCTCCAACATCACCAAATTCCCGGTAGCGCCCCAGCCCGATCACAACATCGGTGCGGCGGCCGGGCATCGCATGAACCTGTCCGTGCGCCGCCTGAGGCTGATCGGCTGCCAGGCGAGCGGCTTCATCAGCGACGACGGCCTGGTTACCGCGGTGCGCACCGAAACCTGCGTCCACCACTATGACCAGGTGATCCTGGCGACAGGCCGCCAGCCCGGCACCTGGCTGGCCCGGGCCCTGCGGCGGGACCCGGCTCACCGGCTG
>DASYQM010000042.1:0-4291 GCA_036005525.1 Streptosporangiaceae bacterium | reverse complement strand
TGCTCGGTATCCGCGTCCACGATCAGGGCGCTAAAGCTGTGTGCGTCGAACCGGGGAAGCTGGCGGTCGATCAGAAGCTCGCGTGCTGCCTTCGGCCCGGCGCCTTCGCCGGTGCCCGCGTTGTCCGGGGACATGCTTCCTCCTGGGCTGGGTGGGTCTCCCGGCCTTCAGCCCGGCGGCCAGTGCCCAGAAGCACTTGACAGCAAGGGCTGTCTTACCATGATCACATTGCGCGGCCGGGTTGGCATGACCGGGTGACCGCCGGGCAGCGGTGACGATCAAGCTCAGTCGAACCGCGGTACCGATGAGCACTCTCACTGGGGCTCTGGGCGCTGGACCCGGGCCAGCTGGCCCGCCAGTGCGGGCGGATGTCTACGCC
This sequence comes from Streptosporangiaceae bacterium, assembly GCA_036005525.1. Taxonomy (GTDB): domain Bacteria; phylum Actinomycetota; class Actinomycetes; order Streptosporangiales; family Streptosporangiaceae; genus UBA9676. The sequence goes on along the minus strand of DASYQM010000042.1, from coordinate 3,912 downwards.
GCGCCCTCCAGCCTCGCCTTGATCGTGACGACGTCACGCGTCAGCTCCCGCTGCATCCGGCGGCGCACCAGCGGCAGCGCCAGCCGCAGCGGCCCGCGGGGCCGGATCTGCATCCGGAGCAGCAGATGGCAGCCGTCACCTTTGGGCACCACCTTGCCGCTGAAACCTGAGCTGATGATCTTCGACCCGCCGGCGTGCTCCCAAAAACCCGGGCGCTCGAAACGCACGCACTCGCTGATGGCGGCGGGGCCTTGAGTGAACTCCATCCGGTAACGGGCACCCACCCCAACCGGGCCGCCGGTCAGCTTCTCGGCGCGCTTCATCCGGATGTTCCACCCGGGTTCGTTGGCCGGGTCGCTGGCGTAGTCGAAGGCAGGCTTCCGGATGTCCGCCTCGGCCTCGATCACCGCGACTCCGCCCCGCAAGCGGCTAATAAACGACGTTTCCACGGCCGCACGAACTCCTCCATCTCCCGGGCGTCTCCGCCAGCACAAGTCCGGCTTCAGACGGTAATGGCGATCTTTCCTTGTGCGCGGCCGCCTTCCAGGTGGCGTATGGCCTCGGGTACGTCGGGGAGCGGATACGTCTTGCCCACGATGGGAGTGAGGTGACCGTTCTCGATGTGCTGACGCAGCGCTTCGAGGTCAGCCTGGCGCTTGCTGGTGCTGGAGACGTACATGGTCAGCCGCTGGGGAACCACCAGCGAGAGCATCAGCGCACGGGTCTGCCGCCCGACTCCGGTCCACCGAGCGCCTTCGCTGCCAGCGATAACGAGTGTCCCTTTGGGAGTGAGCGCCCGCCGCAGCCGGGAGAGACGGCTGTTGCCGCCGATGTCGAGGATCAGGTCGTAGTGCTGGCGGCCGTCGGCGAAGTCCGCCCGGGTGTAGTCGATGACCTCGTCGGCGCCGATCGAGCGGACCAGACCCACCTTGCCGGTGCTGGCCACACCGGTGACCTTGGCGCCGAAGGCCTTGGCAAGCTGCACGGCGTAGGTGCCGACGCCGCCTGAGGCGCCGATGATCAGCACCTTCTGCCCGGCTGGGATGCGCCCAGTGTGCAGGCCTTTGATGGCGGCCAGCCCGGAGACCGCGACGGTGGCGGCCTGCTCGAAGCTCAGGCCAGTGGGCTTGGGAACCAGCTTGTCCTGCCGCGCGGCGGCGTATTCGGCGAACGAGCCCCGGGCTGATGCCAAACACCTCATCGCCGACCTGAAACCTGGTGACGTCGGCGCCGGCCGCGGCGACCGTGCCCGCCACATCCAGCCCGGGGACGCGGTTCTTCGGCCCCCGGAACCCGAAGCCCAAGATCCGCATCAGGTACGGCTCGCCCCGCATCAGATGACACGTGCCCCGGTCCACGCCCGCCGCCCGGACCCGCACGAGGACCTCGTCGGCTGTGATAACGGGCTTGCCGGTCTGTGACAGGCGCAGGCGGTCAGCGGGGCCGTAGACGTCTTGAACGATCGCCCGCATCACTTCATGCCCCGGCTCTGCCACCGGGGCCGGTCCTGGTTTAGCTGGCTGGGTTCGCATGGCGACCTCCCTTTCGGCCATGGAGTACGTGCTCCGGGGGCGTGTTAGTGCCGCAGGTGCCCGCGCCACAGGCCCCGCATCGGCATCGAGTACACGTCCCACCGGTAGATCATGAGGCCGATCATTGCCACGATGGACAGCGGCATGTAGGCGCGGCACGCCGTTCCGCTGATGACATGCAGCCCGGCCAGGATGATGAACGGGATCGCGGGCACGATCATCGCGGCGGCCATCTCGGCCGAGTTCCGCCACCCGTGGCCTCGCAACAGCATCCAGCCGGCCATCGGCAGGGCCATGGTGAGCGCCATCGCCGACACCGACGGCACCGGATACAGACGGTACTGTTCGGCCGATGAGATCCCGGCGACGGCCCGGTAGATGGGCATCCCGACGGCCATGCCAACCCCCATCGCGGCCAGCATCTCCACGAAATGCAGCCCGAAGTGCCAGAGCCGCGCCCTGCGCCCAACGGCGACTGCGATGCCAGTGTCCCTGCTTCTGCTGTGCGTATCGGTGCGGACCATGGCCCCCACCTCCTCCGCTCACACGTTCACATACCGCCTGCGTAACTCCACCTGATCCGGGGTGGCAGGGGCGCAAGTCCGCTGCTTCCGGGACTAATGTCGCAAAGTCCGGCTCCTCTGAACAGACCGGTGACATTGTCACTCTAAGTGACCAAGGGCATGGCGCCACGCCGGCCGTTTTCTCGTTTAAATGTCGCATGCGACATTTAAACGACATGTGATTTGAGAATGCGACATTTACGATGAGAACCTAGAAAATGGGTGTAGGTTCTCATCATTTTTGTCACCCGGCACGTCGCTGACCTGGGTTCCTGTCCGGTTTCTCACCGGTTTGTCCGCGATGTTCTCACTGATCTGGCATTTTCCTCAGCGACCGGGTACGGCGGGCGCCGTGAGCTGACCGCAGCTGGCCATCTCGGCGAGGGCCTCGCTGTCACGCAGCGTCATCACCTGTAGGTCGCCTCCCCGCGCAGCAACCCGCAGATCGCCGACTCGGTGCTGCCCGCTAGCAGTCCATTCCGGGGTTTGGCCGCTCACAGAACAGCCAGTTCGGTGCGCGCATCTCGGCGGCGCAAGCACCGGATTAAGCGGCGGCTCGATGAACGGCCCGCCGGTTAGCGCGCGTACTCGCTGGTCTCGACTGCCGGGCGCCACCAGGCTACTATGTGCTGCATGGTAGATGGCGAGGCCAGTAACCTCGTCGCCCAGATGCGGCGGGGCGTGCTTCCCTTCTGCGTGCTCGCCATGCTCGGGGACGGCGAGCGGTACGGGTTCGAGCTGGTCCGTGCGCTTGCCTCGGTAGACGGGTTGGTGACCGGCGAGGGCACGATCTACCCCCTGCTAGCGCGGCTGCGGCGGCAGGGCCTGGTGGAGACCACGTGGCGGGAGTCGGATGCCGGGCCGCCGCGGCGCTATTACCGGCTGGCGCCGTCCGGGCGGGCGACGCTCGCCGAGTTCACCGGGTCCTGGAGATTGTTTCGGGACAGCGTGGACGGCCTGCTGCAGGTCGGCGGGAAGGGCGGCAGCACATGAACGACGACGACCTGGTCGCCGGTTATCTCGGGCGGCTCGTTCAGGCGGCGCGCCAGTTGCCGCCGGACCGGCGGGCCGAGCTCATCGACGAGATCGCCGACCACATCGAGCAAGCCCGCGCCGTGAGCGAGGCCTCCGGGCCCGGCCTGCAGGACCTGCTGCGGCGGCTCGGCGAGCCGGAGGCCATCGCTGCGGCAGCGAGCGACTCGGCGGGCGATTTCGCCGGCGCCTTCGCGCCGCCCGCACCCGCGATCACGCAGCCTCCGGCCGGCCGCGGGCCGGGCCGGCAGCGCCGGCTCGACCTGGCCGCGGTGACGCTGACGCTGGGCAGCGTGCTGCTGGCGCCGGTCAGCTTCGTCCTCGCGCTGCTCGGCTGGGCAGTGGGCATCGTGATGCTGCTGCTCTCACCACGATGGCCAAGACGCGCCAAGGTGCTCGGCGCCGTCACCGGGACGCTGGCGCTGCCGCTCTTCGGCGTGCTGCTCGCCACGCTGGCCAAGACCTGGTACTGGCCGCAGCCCGGCCTGTTTGGCTGGCAGACCGGGACCGGCCCGCTCATCTCCACGATCTTGGTGACAGCCGCCGTGGCGGCCGTCACCCTGGTCGGCGCCCGGCTCCTGCGATACCCCCTCTCCCAGCCCGCCGGACCCGGGCCAGCCACGCCAGCGGGCCGCACCGCCACAGGACCAGCGGCGGCCGCCGCATCCGAGCCAGCAACGTCGGCCCGGGCGGGCCGATAGGTCCCAGCCCTCGGTGGTGCCACCCCACCGGACAGCGCGGGAGCCACAAAACATGAGTCGGCTTGGCCAAGGGCGTAACGCCTG
>DASYQM010000041.1:0-7565 GCA_036005525.1 Streptosporangiaceae bacterium | reverse complement strand
GGCAGTACCTGTGGGCGATCGTCCCCGGCGCCTGCATCGTCGCGCTCGGCGCGGCCTTCGCGCTGCTCAACTACGCCTTCGACGAGATCGGGAACCCAGCGCTGCGGCCGGTGAGGAGAGTACGTGTCAAGCGTGCCGGCTAGGCAGAAGCCAAGCGAGCAGGTCGGCCCGCTCCCCGCGGTCCCGGGGACGGTGCTGGAGGTCAGCGACCTGTCCGTGGAGTACATCACGGACACCGGCAGCGTCGTGGCGGTCGATCACGTCAGCTTCGAGCTGGGCCCGGGCGAGTTCATCGGGATCGTCGGCGAGTCCGGCTGCGGCAAGTCCACGCTGCTGTTCGGGATCGCCCAGCTGCTCGCCCCGCCCGCACGTGTCTCCGGCGGCAGCGTCTGCTTCCGGGGGCGGAACATGGTCGGCCTGACCGAATCAGACCTCGCCGCGGTCCGCTGGAAGGACCTGTCCGTGGTCATGCAGAGCGCGATGAACGCGCTCAACCCGGTCAAGCCGATCGGGGCGCAGTTCGCGGACGCGATGCGGGCTCACGGCGTGAAGTCGAAAGAGCAGATCGCCGGCCGGTCGGCCGAGGTGCTCCGCATGGTCGGCATCGACCCGGTGCATCTGAAGAGCTACCCGCACCAGCTCTCCGGCGGCATGCGGCAGCGCTCGATGATCGCGATGGCGATGCTGTTCACCCCGGAACTCGTGATCATGGATGAGCCCACATCCGCGCTCGATGTGGTCGCGCAGCGTTCGCTGATGGTCCAGATCAAGGAGCTTCAGCGGGATTTCGGGTTCGCCGTCATCTTCGTCACCCACGACATGTCGCTGGTCAGTCACTTCTCCGACCAGCTCATGGTCATGTACGCGGGCCAGGTGGCGGAGCTCGGGGCCACCCGTGCCGTCTTCGACTCCCCGCTGCACCCCTACACCGCCGGCCTGATGGAGGCGTTCCCGTCGATCAGGGGGCCGCGGCTGCCGCTGACGGGGATTCCCGGCAGCCCGCCCGACCTGGCGCGGCCGCCCCAGGGCTGCCGGTTCGCGCCGCGCTGCCCCAAGGTCATGCCCCGCTGTGAGACCGCGCCGCCGGATGAGTACTGGGTGGACGGCACGCGGGTCCGGTGCTTCCTGCACGACGACACCTACAGCCCGCAGGCGCATAACGATGAGCCGGGGAGCCTGCCGTGACCGAGGCCAGCACCGAGCCGGTACTCAGGACCGAACGCCTGAGCAGGCACTTCAAGATCGGCAACGCGCTCTCCCGGCAGGTGCTGCACGCCGTCGACGACGTGAGCCTGTCCATCGGTGAGCGCCAGATCGTCGCGCTGGCCGGGGAGAGCGGCAGCGGCAAGAGCACCATCGCCCGGCTGCTCGCGAAGATCTACAAGCCGACCAGCGGCGAGATCTACTTTCAGGGAACGCCGCTGTCGTCCCTGAGGTCCCGCCAGGACACGCTCCGCTACACCGGGCTGGTGCCCATGGTCTTCCAGGACCCATTCAGCTCGCTCAACCCGGTGTTCCGCGTGTCCCATGGCATCATGCGCGGGCTGAAACTGCACCGGCCCGAGCTGTCCCGGGAGCAGCGCTACGCCGAAGCGGCCCGGGTTTTCGACGTGGTCGGGCTGACCCCGCCGGCCGAGGTGCTCCAGCGCTTCCCGCACGAGCTGAGCGGAGGGCAGCGGCAGCGGGTCGGGTTCGCGCAGGCCCTCGCGCTGCGGCCGAAGCTGATCCTCGCCGACGAGCCGGTCTCCATGCTGGATGTCTCCATCCGGATCGGCCTGCTCAACCTCATGGTGCGGCTGCGTGACTCCGAGGGGGTGTCGATCCTCTACATTACCCACGACCTCGCCAGCGCCCGATACGTCGCCGACCGCCTGATCGTCATGTACGCGGGCCAGATCGCCGAATCCGGGCCGGTCGAGGACGTGCTCGCCAACCCCAAGCACCCCTATACCCAGCTGCTGCTCTCGGCGGTGCCGGACCCCCGGGCACCGCTGGGAGTGGGCGCGGAGACCGACCGCGGTGAGCCGCCCAGGGTCATCGACCCGACACCCGGCTGCCGGTTCCGGTGGCGGTGCCCGCTCGCCATCGATGAGTGCCACCGGATCACGCCGGAGCCGCGGGAACTGCTCCCCGGGCACAGCGCCGCCTGCCACGTCGCCCGGGCCGACGCCGTGACGGAGGCCTTCCGGTGACGGTGGCCTCATGGACCTGATCGCCTTTGGCACGATGTTCCTGGAGATCGTTTTCGGTGACGTGCCATCCCTGCCCGCTCCCGGGGAAGAGATCTTCGCCGACGAGTTCGCGATCTCCTGCGGCGGCGCGGTCACCGCGGCCAGCGCCGCCAGCCGGATGGGCGTCAGCGCGGGCTTGTCTACCCTGCTCGGCGAGGATCTCGGTTCCCGCGTGGTGGAGGAGTATTGCCACCGCGCCGGGGTCGATCTATCGCCCTCCCAGCGCGTCAGCGGCCCCGCGGCTGGCATCACCGTGGTGGTGAACTACGCGGGAGACCGGGCGTTCCTCAGCTACCTGCCGCTGCGCGCCCAGACCGAGACCCGTGAGCATGAGCGCTGGCTGGAGGTTCTGCGCCAGGAGCGGCCGGCCTGGTGCTACCTGCACGCCCACCGGGGAATGGCTGGGCTCATGCGGGAAGCGCGTGACCTGGGTATCCGCGTCGCTGTCGATGTCGGCCTGAACGAGATTGCCGCCGATCCGGCGGCCGTACTGGCCTGCGTGCGGCTGGCCGACGTGTTCCTGCCCAATGCCGAGGAACTGCTCCGGCTGACCGGGGCTCCCTCGCTCGCTGCCGCGATCGACACCGCGGGATCTTGGGGCCCGCCCGTGGTCGTGAAGCGAGGTGCCAACGGCGCCATCGTGGTCGGCCAGCCGGGCCGGGCGGGCCAGGAGGAGGTGACCGGGGGCATTGGGCGAGTACGGGTGCGCGACCGGACGGGCGCGGGCGACGCCTTCGCCGGAGCGCTGATCGGCGCCCTGTGCAGGGGGGCATCAATGACCGAGGCCGTCGTGGCGGGCAACGCGGCCGGCTCGGACACGGTGAGCCGGCTCGGGGCCGTGGGCGAGGTAGACGTGGAAGGCCTGAGCCTGGCCGCCTCCTCGCTGGCGGCGGCCGCCGTGACAGTGGCGGCCAGTGAACGGGCAGCCCGGGCCGACCGGGACCCGCTGGACGGCCAGCGCGCCGGGCCCGACGTCCGGCCGCCCAGACAGGAGCCGCCGCCGTGAAGCTGGCGATCCTCGGCGGCGGAGGTGTGCGGATACCCGCGTTCGTCCGTGGGGTCCTGTCCTACCGCGGGGCGGCCTTCGACGAGATCTCCCTGTTCGAGCCCGACGAGCTGCGCCGGAAGACGATCGGGCGGCTCGCGGTCGAACTGGCCGCAGCACTGGGGCGGCCGGGTGTCGTCCAGCTGACCGCCGAGGTCGAGGAGGCGTTCGCGGGCGCGGATTTCGTCTTCTCCGCGATCCGGGTTGGCGGCGACAGCGCGCGGGTCGTCGACGAGGAGGTGGCGCTGCGGCGCGGCATCGTCGGCCAGGAAACGACCGGTCCCGGCGGGTGCGCGATGGCGCTCAGGACGATCCCGGTCCTGCTTTCGTATTGCGAGATCCTCTCCAGGTGCGCTCCCGGGGCGGTTCTCATCAACTTCACCAACCCGGCCGGGCTGATCACCCAGGCGCTCTCCCTGCACACGAGCGTGCGGGTGGTCGGCGTCTGCGACACACCGAGCAGCGCACTCGACCGTCTTGCGCGGTTCCTCGGCGCGGACCGCGACAAGATCGCGTTCTCGTACGGTGGCCTGAACCACCTGGGCTGGATCACGTCGTTCGCGGTCGACGGGCAGGAGCGCATCGGCACGCTGCTCGACCGCTACGATGAGCTGCGGCGCTTCGACCACGTCTTCGCCGCCTTCGATCCCGCCCTGGTCCGCAGGCTCGGCGCGATACCCACCGAGTACGTGTACTACTTCTACGAGCCGACACGCTATGTGGCGGCCGTCGCGCGCGCCGGGGCGAGCAGGGGCGCCGACGTGCTGCGGCTGAACTCCGAGCTTCTGGACGCGATCATGGCGGCGTTCGACGTGGGCGGCGTGAACGACGCCTGGGCCGCTTACTCGATGCTGATGGGCGTCCGCCGCGACACCTACATGCGCACCGACACCGACGGTGAGAGCCAGCAGGCACAAGCACGCGCCCGGCGCGAGGCCGGCGGGCCGGCGGAACTCGGCAACGGCCGGCCCGGCGGCTACGAGGGCGTGGCCCTCCAGGTGATCGACGGGCTCACAGGACGCAGCCCCGGCGACGTCATCGTCAACACCCGCAACGGCGCCAGCCTCGGCTTCCTCGACCCGGACGACGTTGTCGAGGTGCCGGCGCTTGTTCACGGTGGCGGCGTGTCCCCGCTCGCCGTCGGGCAGCTCCCCCGGTCGGCCAGGGGACTCATCACCCAGACAAAGCAGTACGAGCGAGAGCTTGTCGACGCCGCGGTGAGCGGCGACGCGGGCCTGGCAGCCCTGGCTCTCGCCCTCCACCCGCTGGTGCCGGGAGTTACCGTCGCGAGGGAGATGATGAGTGAGTACCGCGAACGGCACGGCCGCCATCTTGCCTACCTCCGCTAGCGCACCCGCGGCGGCCGTGACCCGCCCGGGCATGCGCGGGGCCGCGGCATGAAGGTCGCGGTGGTCGGCGGCGGTTCGACCTACACCCCCGAGCTCGTCGACGGCATGGCGAGGCTGGCCGGCCGGGTCGGCGTCAGCGAGCTGATGCTGGTCGACCCCGACTCCGCCCGCCTGGACGTGGTCGGCCCGTTCTCCGTCCGGATCATGCGGGCCGCGGGGCACCCGGCGCAGGTCCGGTGGACAACCGCCCTGGACGAAGGGCTGGACGGGGCCGGCGCGGTGCTGCTGCAGCTGCGGGTCGGCGGGCAGGCGGCCAGGCAGCGTGATGAGACCTGGCCGCTGGAATACGGCTGCGTCGGGCAGGAGACCACCGGGGCCGGCGGGCTCGCGAAAGCGCTGCGCACCGTCCCCGTGGTGCTGGATATCGCCGAGCGCGCCCGGCGCCGGGCGGCGGCGGGCGCCTGGATCATCGACTTCACCAACCCGGTTGGCATTGTCACCCGCGCGCTGCTCGACGCCGGGCACCGGGCGGTCGGGCTGTGCAACGTGGCAATCGGCTTCCAGCGCTCCTTCGCCGCCATGCTGGGCGTGGACCCGGGCCAGGTCTGGCTCGACCACGTTGGCCTGAACCATCTGACCTGGGAGCGCGCGGTGCGGGTCAACGGGACGGACCGGCTCCCGGAGCTGCTCGCCACCCATCGCGCACAGATCACGGAGAAGACCGGCCAGCCGCCGGGCGTGCTGTCGGAACTTGGCGTCGTTCCCTCCTATTACCTGCGCTATTTCTACTGCCACGACGCGGTGGTCGCCGAGCAGCGGCAGCACGGCACCCGCGCGGAGGAAGTGGCGCGGCTAGAGCGGGAGCTGCTGGCCATGTATGCCGACCCCGCGGTGGACCGCAAGCCGGCGCTCCTGGAGCGGCGGGGCGGTGCCTACTACTCGGAGGCGGCTGTGGCGCTGCTGGCGTCGCTGGTAACCGACGGCCGCGACACCCAGGTGGTGAACGTGCGCAACGCGGGCACTCTGCCGTTCCTCCCCGACGAGGCGGTCATCGAGGTGCCGTCCACGGTCGGCGCGGAGGGTGCCCTGCCGGTCCCGGTGGCCCCGCTGGACCCGCAGCTGAGCGGGCTCGTCGGCCACGTGGCCGGATACGAGGAGCTCGCGGTGGAGGCCGCGCTCCGGGGCGGCCGGGACCGGGTGCTCGCGGCGCTGCTCGCGCACCCGCTGGTCGGCCAGTACGACCTGGCCGGCAAGCTGGCCGACCGGCTGATCGCCGAGAACCGGGCATACCTGCCGTGGGCCGACCCGGCGGGCATCCGGTGAGCGGCGCCGTGCCCGCGGTCATCGCCGTCGACGGCGGGAACAGCAAGAGCGACCTGGCCCTGGTGGCCGGTGACGGTACGCTGCTCGCCAGCGCCCGTGGGCCGGGCATCACTAAGCCCGACCTGACGGCGACTCTCGGGCTGCTGACCAGCCTGATCGACCAGGTCCAGCGCCAGATAGGCAAGCCGGGATGCCCCGTTGCCCGCCACCTTTCCGCCTGCGTGGCCAACGCCGACCTGCCCGAAGAGGAGGAGGCCCTGACCGCCGCGCTGCGCGCGCAGGGCTGGAGTGACACCACGGAGGTGGTCAACGACACCTTCGCGGTACTCCGGGCCGGGCTGGTCACGCCGGACGGCGCCGCTCCCTCCCCCGGCGACGGCCCGGGCCAGCGGCACTGGGGGGTCGCGGTCACCTGCGGGGCGGGCATCAACTGCGTCGGCGTCGCGCCGGACGGCCGGAAAACCGGGTTCCTCGCGCTCGGCGAGATCACCGGAGACTGGGGCGGCGGGGCGGGCCTGGGCAGGGCGGCGCTGTGGTGGGCGATTCGTGCCGAGGACGGCCGTGGCTCCGACACGCGGTTGCGCGGCGCCGTGGCCGCCCACTTCGGAGTGCCCTCGGTACGTGACGTAGCGATCCGCATCCACCTGGGCACGATCTCCGAGGTCAGGCTGCGAGAGCTCGCCCCGGTCGTCCTGGCCGTCGCGGGCGCCGGCGATGCCGTCGCGGCGGCCCTGGTCCGCCGGCAGGCCGACGAGATCTGCGCGATGGCGCTGACCGTCATGCGCCGCCTCGGCCTCACCGCGCTCGCCACTCCCGTCGTCCTGGGTGGCAGCTTGCTGGCCGCGCGCGACCCGCTGCTCACCGCCGGCGCTACCCACAGGATCAAGGCCGCCGCCCCGCACGCCGCCGTGCGCATCACTGACGTTCCCCCGGTCGCCGGGGCGGCCCTGCTTGGGCTCGATCACCTGCGAGCGGGTCCAGGGGCCGAGCGCCGGCTGCGGGCCAGCTACGCGGAAAGGACCCCCTCATGAACCACACGCGACCAGGAAGGTCCTCTACGTCCAGGCGGGGGTCGGCACCGGCAACGCGAGCAACACGATCCAGGGCGACTACAACTTCTGGTTCTTGCCGCAGGCCGAAGACCGCATGGACGTCCGGCCAGGGGGTCATCCCGGCCCCACCGCGTACTACGTGAAGTACCGGCCGGTCTTCCAGGCGGCGCCGCCGGGCAAGCCGATCAGCCCCGACCTGGCCGGCCGGATGGCAGCCGACTTCGCCCTCGGCGCCCAGCTGGCGGCCGGCCAGGACCGGCCGCGTGCCGAGCACCTGCTGTCGCTCGCCCGGGGCATTTACGCGATGGCCAAGACCCGCCATGTCGGGGCGATCATGACCGCGTTCCCGCACGACTTCTACCCGGGTACCGAGTGGCACAGCGACGTGCTCTGGGGAGCTGCGGAGATCGCCCTCGCGCAGGAGGCGCTCGGGATGCCCGCCACCCAGGTGCGCGCCTCGCTGACCACGGCGGAGCGCTGGGCGAAGGCGTACATCGCGGAGGGGCACCCGGCGGGAGGCGACACGCTGAACCTCTACGACACCGGTGCCGTCGGGGAGGCCGAG
>DASYQM010000040.1:0-29396 GCA_036005525.1 Streptosporangiaceae bacterium | reverse complement strand
AACTTCCACATGCGGCCGAAGATCGAGAACTACGACCAGGACGTCCAGCTGGTCATCTTGCGCACCGCGCGCTATGACGACGCCGCCGAGGAGGTCCAGTTCGGCGAGATCAGCGTCTTCCTCGCGCCGAACTTCGTGATCACTGTGCGGCAGGGCGTGGCGAGCGAGTTGCGCGGGGCCAGACAGCGGCTGGAGCAGCGGCCGGAGCTGCTCGCCGCGGGCAGCTCATCCGCGCTCTGGGCGATCCTGGATCAGGTGGTGGACGACTACGCGCCCGTGGTCGCCGGGCTCGAACGCGACATCGACGAGATCGAGGCCACCGTGTTCTCCGGCGCCGTCGCGCCCACCGAGCGGATCTACTCGCTGCGCCGCGAGGCCACCGACTTCTACCGCGCCGTCCATCCGCTGCTCGCCGTGGTGACCACCGCCGAACGCGTCACCATCGCACCCGAACTGCAGCCCTACCTGCGCGACGTCCAGGACCACCTGCTGCTGGTCAACGAGGAGGTCGCCGCGCAGCGGGACCTGCTCGGCACTGTGCTGGAGGCCAACATGGCGGTGATCTCGGTGGAGCAGACCAAGGTCAGCGTCCGGCAGAACTCGACCATCGAGCAGCTCACGGTCCTGGCGACGGTCTTTCTGCCGCTGACGTTCATCACCGGTTTCTTCGGCCAGAACTTCGCGTGGCTGATCGGGCACATCAGCAGCTGGACCGCGTTCATCGTCTATGGCCTGGGCGGTCTGGTCGTGCCGCTGGCGCTGCTGTTCCTGTGGCTGAGACTCCGCACGCTTCATGCACCTACCACCGGCGCCGTTCACGACAGCTGACCCACGTCGCACCGGGCGCGGCCCGCCGTCCAGTGAGGTGGAACCTGTCGTTATGAACGAATCTTTGGCGCGGGGTCGTCCGCAGCGGTGGTGTGGCAGGGCTTGGTGGGCCGGAAGGCGAATACTGGGAGCGTGAATCGGCGCGCTACCGCTCAGGGGGCTCTCGCGGTTGGTGCTCTCGGAGTTGTCTTCGGGGACATCGGCACGAGCCCGCTGTATACCGTCCAGACGGTCTTCAATCCGCACGATCCTCACCCGGTCGCGGTGTCCACGCAGAGCATCTTCGGGATCGTCTCGCTGATCTTCTGGTCTGTGACGATCATCGTCACCGTCACGTACGTCTTGCTGGTGATGCGCGCCGACAACGACGGCGAGGGCGGCATCATGGCGTTGATCACCTTGATCCGCAGACGGGGAGTTCCCGGCGGGCGCCGGACGAAGGTGGTGCTCGCGGCGCTCGGGGTCTTCGGCGCGTCGCTGTTCTTCGGCGACAGCGTGATCACGCCCGCGATCTCGGTGCTATCGGCGGTCGAGGGCGTCAAGATCGCAGCGCCGTCGCTGGCCGGCCTGGTCGTTCCGATCACAGCGGCGATCATCGTCGGCCTGTTTCTTGTTCAGCGATTCGGCACCGGCGCCGTGGGGCGCCTGTTCGGGCCGGTCATGGGCATCTGGTTCGCCGCGATCGGCGCGATCGGCGTGAGTGGTATCGTCGGCCACCCCGAGATCCTCAAAGCGCTGTCGCCCACCTACGCCATCGGTTTCCTGGTGGGCCATTTCTCGACCGCGTTCTTCTCGCTAACCGCCGTCGTTCTCGCCGTCACCGGAGCCGAAGCGCTGTATGCCGACATGGGGCACTTCGGCCGGGCACCGATCAGGCGGGTCTGGCTCATGCTCGTTTTCCCCGCCTGCATCCTCAGTTACATGGGGCAGGGCGCATTGGTCCTGGGTGACCCGAGCAGCATCAGCAGCCCCTTCTTCCTGCTGGTACCGGGGTGGGCGCGGCTGCCGATGGTCTTCCTCGCCGCCGCTGCGACGGTCATCGCCTCGCAGGCGGTCATCACGGGTGCGTTCTCGGTCGCACAGCAGGCCGCCCGGATCGGTTACCTTCCGCGGTTGCGCATCGCCTATACGTCGGAGGAGAGGATCGGCCAGATCTACGTCCCGTGGATCAACTGGATACTCCTTGTCTCCGTCCTCACGCTCGTCGTCACGTTCCGAACCTCAGCCGCGCTCGCCTACGCATACGGCATGGCTGTGACCGGCACGATCACGATCACGACGCTGCTTTTCCTCTACGTTGCCCGTTATCAATGGCACACGCCACTCTGGATTCTGCTGCCCGGCGGCGGCGCCCTGCTCGCCGTCGAGCTTCTCTTCCTCGCTGCCAACCTGACCAAGCTCGTGCACGGAGCATGGCTTCCGCTGCTCATCGCCATCGTGGCGTTCACGATCCTCACCACGTGGCAGCGCGGCCGGGAACTCGTTACCCGTCAGCGCCTGCATGATGAAGGGCCGCTGCCGGCGTTCATCGACCAGCTCCACGCCATGAAACCCCCGCTGCAGCGGGTGCCCAGCACCGGCGTCTTCCTCAACCGCGGCAAGGCCACGGCCCCGCTGGCGCTGCGCGCGAACGTCGAACACAACCAGATCCTCCACGAGCACACGCTCATCCTCGCCATCGAAACCGTGCCCGTGCCCCACGTTCCTGCGGCCAAGCGGCTCACCATCGACGACCTCGGCTACAAAGACGACCGGATCATCCACGTCACCGCCCGTTTCGGCTACATGGACAAAACAAACGTCCCCGGCCTCCTCCCGCTGATCGCCAAGGCCGAGATCGAAAGCCCCCTCGACGACGACAAGCTGTCCTACTTCCTGTCGCGCATCGAGCTACACCGAGGCGACACACCCGGCATGAGTGGCTGGCGCAAACGCCTTTTCCTCGCGACCTCACGGGTCACCGCCGACGCCGCTGAGTACTTCCAGCTCCCCCGCGAACGCACCGTCATCATGGGCTCACGCATCGAGCTCTAGGAGCCCGCCGGCGCTGCCGCGCTCGGGCGGGAGGTATGAGAATCCTGAGGTAGCGATGGAACCGATCGCCGATGAGTTCATGCACGGTATGCCGGGCTCGAGCCTGCCCGCCTGACCGTGACGCCCGCCGACGTGGGCTCCGGGCCGCTCATCACCTTTGGGCACGGGACCGCCAGCGCCGAACGGATCGCCGAACTGCTGCGAGGCGCCGGGGTGACCGCTCTCGTCGATGTCCGCACCGCACCGGGCAGCCGTCGCAACCCGCACGTGAGCCGGGCCGAGCTGGCGCGCTGGCTGCCTGCCCATGGCGTCTCCTACCGGTGGGAGAAGCGGCTCGGCGGCTTCCGGGTGCCGGCGCCGGACTCACCGGACGGAGCCTGGCGCGAGCCCGCCTTCCGCGGCTACGCCGGCCACATGCGGGAGCCAGACTTCCTTGCCGCGATCGGCGAGGTCCTCGCCCAGGACGAGCTGGAGCGGACGGTGGTGATGTGCAGCGAGAGTCTCTGGTGGCGCTGCCACCGCAGGCTCATCGCGGACTTCGCCGAGCTCGCCCGCGGCTTTACCGTCCGGCATCTCATGCATAACGGCGAGCTGGCCGGGCACCGGCACTCGCCCGGGGTCCGGCTGCGCAAGGACGGCCTGCTGATCTATGACGGCGGCCAGGGCAGGCTCGAGTAGCCCTTGGGGATCCAGCGGCGTCACACAGCCGGTCTAGCGAGGCAGCTCGATCTCGGCCGCGAGCATGGCAGCGGCGGCGCCGTCGCCTTCATTGCCGAGCGCCGCGCCGTGAAGCAGCGAACGGAGGGCCAGCTCTCTCATTCCGGTTCGTGATGCCAGGTTCCGCATCGTCTCAACCCAGACCCGTGTGTCCGGGTGGCCGTGTCGCCGGCCGAGTTCGCAGTGCAGCAGGTCGGCCTCGCGGCGCGTTCGGTCGCAGCAGCGCTTGATGGCCGTGGGCAGCCCGTTCGGGCTACTGTCGGCGGTAGTGCAGCACGATGCGTCGCAGCCTGCGGAATCGGTCCGCGCGGCAGAAGTGATCGCAGCGCTATGTCTGGCGACAGATCTCGCCCTGGGGCTGCCCTTCGAGCATGGCTTGCACAGCACACTGTTCGCGATGCGGCTCGGCGATCGCCTGGGCGTTGACACTGAAACCGCCTCGCGAACGTACTATGCGTGCCTGCTTTTCTACTCCGGGTGCACCGCCGATGCTGAGACCGCTGCCGAGCTTTTCCCGGATGAGACCGCTCTGCTGACGCACTTCACTCCGGTGATGTTCGGCTCACGCCCCGAGGTAATGGCCGGCGTCATGCGCGCGCTCGCGGTTCCGGGCAGCCCCGGGCCCGCCCGGGCCGTTCAGGTCGCCCGCAGGCTCCCCAGAGCTGTCCGCACCCATCGGGGCCATCTCGCCGCCCTGTGCGAGGTGGCGCAGATGCTGACCGGCCGGCTCGGCCTGCCCCCGTCCGTCCGCGGCCTCTTCCCTCATCTCACGGAGCGCTGGGACGGGAAGGGTGAGCCCGGCCAGGTGAAGGGTGACGCTGTCCCGTTGCCCGTGCGCATCGTTCACGTGGCGAGGGATGCCGCGTTCCAGCGTGCCCTGGGCGGCGAAGCGTACGCCGCTCAGGTCGTGCGGGAACGGGCGGGACATGCCTTCGATCCGGCCATTGCCACGCTGCTGGCCGATCAGGCCGCCGAAATCCTGGCGCTGGATGACGACGTACCGGCCTGGGATGAAGCGCTGGCCCGTGAGCCAGCTCCCCACCGCACCCTGAATGGTGAGGCGATCGAGCGCGCGCTGGCAGCGATGGGCGACTTCGCTGACCTCGCTTCCCCCTACCTCGTCGGTCACTCTGCCGGGGTTGCCGACCTGGCGTGCGACGCCGCCCGCGGTTGCGGCCTGGAAGGCGCTGAACTGATCAGGACCCGCCGCTCCGCGCTGGTCCATGACCTCGGACGGGTCGCGGTACCCGTCCGGATCTGGCAGAAGGCAGGACCACTGACCCCCGACGAGTGGGAGCGGGTCAGGCTGCACGCGTACCACTCGGAACGCATTCTCATGCGGTCGCCCTTCCTCACCGCCCTCGCGCCGGTCGCCACGGCCCACCACGAGCGCGTCGATGGCTCGGGCTACCATCGCGGGGCGGGCGCCGCGGCCCTGGGCCCGGCCGCGCGCCTGCTGGCCGCGGTCGACGCCTATCACGCGATGACCGAACCAAGGCCGTACCGCGAATCTCTCAAGTCCGCCGACGCAGCCGAGATCCTCGGTCAGGAGGCGCGCGCGGGGCACCTGGACATCGACGCCGTCTCCGCCGTGCTGGATACGGCCGGGCACGCCAGACCCCGGATCGGGCGGCCATCAGGGCTGACCGAACGCGAGGCCGAGGTCGTCGGCCTGCTGGCGCGGGGCCTGCAGACAAAGCAGATCGCACGTGCGCTTGGGATCTCGGTCAAGACAGCGGACCGGCATGTTCAGAACGCCTACGGCAAGATCGGCGTTTCGACGCGGGCGGCGGCGACGCTGTTCGCGATGGAGCACGGGCTCGCTGTATGGGGAGAACTCCCGATGGTGCCGGGCGGCCAGCGGTCCTAGCCTCCTTGGCAGATCGGCCGCTGAGGGGAGCTGCCGAGCACCTGACCAGGAGGAAGACGATGGCCAGCAAAACGATCGCCACGGGGCCGGCCGACATACGGGTGGAACGGTACCGGCAGGCCGAGCGTGCCCTATGGGCCCACTATGGACTGAACCCGGCCGAGCGCTGGGTCGAACTGAAACAACCCCCCGCCCGCCTGCGGCTGCTGGAGGCGGGATCCGGCACGCCGGTACTGTTCGTCCACGGCACGGCAGGCCCGGGCTCGTGGCCGGCCCTCATCCGTGAGCTGCGCGGTTTCCGCTGCCTCGTCCTCGACCGCCCGGGCTGGGGGCTGAGCTCGGCAATCGACTTCGCCGGACACGAGTACCGGACTCTCGTCGCCGACATGCTGCGGGGCGTGCTCGACGGCCTCGGTCTCGACCGGGCGCACGTGGTCGGCGGCTCGATCGGCGACGTCTGGGCGCTCCGGCTGGCGGCCCGGCATCCCGCCAGGGTTAACCGGGTGGTTCTGCTCGGCGGCGGCCCCGTGGTGCCCCAGGTGCGCGTCCCGCCGGTTATCCGGCTGATCGCCTCGCCGGCCGGGGCGCTGATGGTGCGCATGCCGGCGAATTCCCAGCGGGTGCGCTCGATCATGCGCAACAGCGGGCACGGTGCCAGCCTCGACGCCGGGCGGTTTCCAGAGTCGTTCATCGACTGGCGGGTCGCGCTGGAGCGGGACACCCACTCGATGAGGAACGAGCGCGAGATGGTCCGCGCCGTCGTGCGCGGGAACAACTGGCGGCCCGGGCTCACCTTCGACGACGCCGAACTCGCCGCGATCGAGCGGCCGACGATGTGCGTGTACGGCACCGCCGACCCGACGGGGACCGCCGATCTCTGGCGGCACGTCACCGAGCTGATCCCCCGCGGAAAGCTCGTCGTGCGCAACGGGCTTGGCCACCACCCCTGGCTCGATGATCCAAGCGGTGTCGCCGCTGAAGTCGACGGCTTCCTGGCGGATGGCTCCGAAGCGGCATGACTTCTGGGGCCGGAAAGCCAGATGCGCGCGCGGGCGATGTGCTTCGATGACGCGCATGGCGCACGACCTCATCCACCCTCCCAAGGCGCGTCACGGCGATCACATCGCCGTCTTGTCACCGTCGTTCGCGGCGGCCGGCGCCTTTCCTGCGGTGCACGAACAGGCAATGCGCCGGCTCACCGAAGTGACCGGCCTCATCCCGGTCGAGTACCCGACGACACGCACGGTCGGAGCGACCCCGCAGGCACGTGCCGCCGACGTCAACGCCGCCTTCGCTGATCCGGCGATCCGCGGCATCCTGGCGGTGATCGGCGGGGAGGACCAGATCACCGTCATCCCGCACCTGGATGCCGAGCTCGCCCGGCGCGACCCTAAGCCGTTCCTCGGGATGAGCGACAACACCAACCTTCATCACTGGCTGTGGGCGAACGGCATCGCGAGCTTCTACGGCGGCTCGTCCCAGGTGCACCTCGGCCCGGGCCCCCGAGTCGACGACGTCCACGCGCGGTCGCTGCGAGCCGCTCTCGTCATCGGCGAGACGCTCGAGATCACCGACCCCGGCGAGTCGGAGGATATCGGCGTCGAATGGGGCGACGCGCGCGCGCTGACCTCCTTCGGTGAACGCGAGCCGACCGAGCCGTGGAGCTGGCACGGTCCGGCGCGTTCGGTGACCGGCCGCAGCTGGGGCGGCTGCCTCGAGGTCATCGAGTGGGTCCTCACCGCGGGGCGGTTCCCCTCCGATCCGGGCGTTCTCGACGGTGGCGTGCTGATCATCGAAACCTCGGAGGAGCTCCTGCCCGCGCGCGAGGTTGGATGGATCGTGCGCTCGCTGGGTGAGCGCGGCATCCTCGCCGCGGTCGACGCGGTCCTCGTCGGCCGCCCGCCGGTGTCCGACTTCACCCGCCGCCCGGCTGCCGACGAACGTGCCCGGCTGCGCGGCGAGCAGCGTGACGTCGTCGTCGAGCTCGTCGGCCGGTACAACCCCGACGCCGTCATGTGCGTCGGCGTCCCGTTCGGCCACACGCGACCCCAGTGGATCGTCCCGCACGGCGGCGCGATCACGGTCGACGGCGCCGGGCGCCGAGTGGTTGCCGACTACTCGTAGCAGACCCGGCCGGCACCCGAGCCGAACGCCCGCGGTCTCCAGCAAGCGCCCGCTTACGTGGGTGAGGGTTTCAGCCGATGGCGTCCGCAGATGCGGGTGTGCTGCGCTCCTGTGCAGCGGGTGTGCTGCGCTCCTGGGGAGAGGTCTGGTGCGGGGCGGTCCGGCGCGGCAGCAGCAGGGTCACGGCTGCCGCGGCCGCTGCGAGGACGGCGTTGACCGACGTGGCTAGGACCATCGCGGCAACGAATGTTCCGGTGGAAGGCGCTGTTCCGAGGGCGCTGTAGAAGACGGCGCCGATGACGGCGATGCCGCTGGCGGCGCCGAACTGCTGGGTGGTGGTGAGAATTCCGGCCGCCGCGCCCGCCCGCTGCGGCGGGACGTGGGTGAGCGCCGCGGCACCGGACCGGACTGCGCGGGCCGGGACGATTCCAGCCGGGGGGCGGCCTACCGGGACTGGGCATACAGCACGGGCTCTCCTCGGTGTTCGATGCTCATCGAAGATTCGACCGTCGTCGAACGTACTACATCCATCGAACTAATCGCAACCGTGGGCTATGCTCGGCAGCGTGATCGATGATGGCGTCGAGCCCGCGGCGGAGGACATCCAGCTGCCGCGGGTGCTCGCCGCGCTCGCCGATCCGCACCGGCTGGCGGCCGTGCGGTTCGTCGCGCACCACGGCGAGTCCTGGTGTGCCCAGGTCATCCAGGAGGCCGGACTGCCCATGACCAAGCCCACCTTCTCCCACCACCTGCGCATCCTGCGCGAGGCGGGGATCGTCACCAAGAGGATCGAGGGCACCAGGGGCTACATGTCCCTGCGCAAGACGGACCTGGACCGCCGCTTTCCCGGCCTGCTCGACTCCATTGTCAGCGCCGCCACCGAACCCGCGGCGTAACGCTTGCGCTAACCAGGCAAGGGGAGGGTATCGCCATGAACGCACACTGGCCCGTGCCAGCCGGGCTGCACACGGCCTCGCTCCAGCTGCCCGTTGAGGGTGTGCTGCCCTCTTTCGACGGCGCAACCGGGTGGCTCAATTCGCCGCCGCTGACACCAGCCGACCTGCGCGGGAAGGTCGTCCTCGTCGACTTCTGGACCTATACCTGCATCAACTGGCTGCGCCAGCTTCCCTACGTCCGCGCGTGGGCCGAGAAATACGCCGACCAGGGGCTGGTGGTGATCGGCGTGCACACACCCGAGTTCCCGTTCGAGAAAGACGCCGACAACGTCCGCCAGGCCGTGCAGGACATGAGGGTCACTTACCCGGTCGCGACCGATAACAACTATGCGGTGTGGCTTGCTTTCGACAACCACTACTGGCCCGCCCTCTACTTTGCCGACGCGCAGGGGCGCATCCGGCATCATCACTTCGGCGAAGGCGAGTACCAGCAGTCCGAAATGGTTATCCAGCAACTGCTGGCCGAGGCCGGATCCAGCGGCATCAGCCGGGAACTGGTCTCGGTCGATGCCCGCGGTATAGAAGCCGCCGCCGACTGGGCCAGCCTGAGATCGCCGGAAAACTACACCGGCTATGAGCGCACCGAGAACTTCGCATCCCCCGGCGGCGCCGTACCCGGCAAGCCCCACGTCTACACCGTCCCGGCGGAGCTGAGGCTCAACCACTGGGCCCTGTCGGGTGACTGGACGGTGGGGGACCAGGCCGTCACTCTCAACACCGCCGACGGGCAGATCGCCTACCGATTCCACGCCCGCGACCTTCACCTCGTGATGGGACCGGCAACACCGGGAACCCCCATCCGGTTCCGCGTGCTGATCGACGGGCAGCCGCCAGGCCCTGCGCACGGGACGGACGTCGACGGCGACGGCAACGGCACGCTCACGCAGCAGCGGGTTCACCAGCTCATACGCCAGCAGGGCCCCGTTACCGACCGCACGTTCGAGATCACGTTCCTCGACCCTGACGCCCAGGCCTTCTCCTTCACCTTCGGCTAGGCGGCCAGCCCTCTCCCGTCGGCCCCTTACGTCCACACCGCTGCCGACCTACTAAAGCCCGAAGGTCTGGCGGTCGACCACCTGGATCTGGAACACGCCGCACGGCACGACCGGCAAGCCAGCCAAGCCGGCCGGCTATGGCCCATGGTCTCGATCAACGATGACCAAGCCATCACCGTCATCGGCACGCGCTGGAAGATCCAGCCTTCCGCATGAACGCCGGCCGAGTTCGGAAATCCGTCAACCGAGTTCGTGGGATCGATCAGCGGCATCAGCGTGTGCGGGACCGGCGCCGGGACCGCAGGTCAAGCAGCGGCGCCGCGACGGCGCACCCGATGGCGAGGTAGACCGGGAGGAATCTGAGCCCGATCGCGGTGCCGAATGCGAGCATCCCGACGATCCCGATGATCTCCGACAGCACCAGGCCCGCCACAAGCCCGCCAATGATCGCCAAGACGGTCACACCGACTGTTCTCATGCCGGGGTCACCTCCTCTCGTTCCGTTGCGGGGCCGGTCGCTTGCGTTGCGGGGCCGGTGCGATGACGGCCCTCCAGCGCCACCCGCGGCAGCCGCCGCCCGATGCCGGCCGGAAGCCACCAGGCGCGGGCTCCGAGCAGGCTCATCGCCGCCGGGACGATCAGGCAGCGGATAACGAGCGCGTCGAGGAACACGGCGACCGCCAGGCCGAGGCCGAATTGCTGGAGCATCCGGCTGGGGTCGAGCAGGAACGAGCCGAAGACCACCACCATGATCGCGGCCGCGGCCGTCACGACCCGTCCGGTGGTCGCCATGCCCTCGCGGATGGCCACCTGCGGATCGCGTGTCCGGTCCCACACCTCGTGCATCCGGGCGAGCAGGAAGACCTCGTAGTCCATGGACAACCCGAACGCGATCGCGAAGATCATGACCGGGACGAATGCCTCGATCGGCCCCGGCTCGATGCCCAGTGCGCCGCCCAGCACTCCGTGCTGGAAGACGAGGGTGATCACCCCCAGTGCGGCACCGACGCTGAGCACGTTAAGCAGCGCGGCCTTCACGGGGATGAGCAGCGACCTGAAGACAAGCAGCAGCAGCAGCGCCGACAGGCCGATCACCACGGCGATGAACAGCGGGAGCCGGTTGGCGACCGCGTCGGCGAAGTCCACCGTTGCCGCCGTGGTGCCGCCGACCATAATGTGGGCGCCCGTCTGGTGCGCCAGCGGCGGCAGCACCGTGGTGCGCAGCCGGGTGACCAGGTCCTGCGTGGCCGCGTCCTGGGGCTTGGAGCCGGGGAAGGCAACCACCGTCGCGATCTGCCCGTCCGGGGATACCGCTGGCGGGGTCACTGCCGCCACACCGGCCGCGCCGGCGAGCGCGCGATGTATCGCGGCGGCCGTCTGCTCGCCTCCGTCGGCGACCACGATCAGCGGGCCGCTGAAGCCCGGCCCGAAGCCCTTGGCGAGCAGGTCGTAGGCCTGGCGGCTGGTCGTGGATCTCGCGTCGTTGCCCGCGTCCGCGAATCCCAGACGCATGCCGAGGACGGGCGCGGCCAGCGCGAGCAGGACCGCACAGGCGGCCAGCAGCATGGGCCACGGCCTGCGCTGGACCAGCCCGGACCACCGTGCCCACCGGGCCCCGTCGGCGCGGCGTCGCCTGCCGGCGCGGCGGCGCACCGCGCGCTCGATGCGCCTGCCCATGATGGCCAGCAGCGCCGGCAGCAGCGTCAGGGCGCCGAGCATGGTCACCAGCACCGTCACGGCGACGGCGACGGCCACGCCCTGCAGCGAGCCCAGGCCCAGGGCGACCAGGCCGAGCAGGGCGATGATCACCGTGCAGCCTGCGAAAAGGACCGTCCGGCCCGCGGTGTCCAGCGCGGTGCGCGCGGCCTGCGGGCGATCCGCCCCGCGGAGCAGCTCGCCGCGGTACCGGGAGAAGAGCAGGAGCGCGTAGTCGACGCCGACTCCCAGGCCAACGAGGATCATCAGCGGGACCGTGAAGTCGGCCACGGTGGCCGCGTGCGAGGCCAAGACCACCAGGCCCACCGCGCTGCCGACCGAGAACACGGCGATGACGATGGGAAGGCTCGCGGCCAGCAGGGATCCGAACAGCAGCACCAGGACGACGAGCGCGGCGAGCAGGCCGACGCCCTCGGCGGACCCGCCTGAGTCCTGCTCGGCGCCCTGGACGGCGTCGCCGCCCAACTCGACCCGCAGGCCGTCGCCGGCCGCGCTCTGGGCGCTGTGGATGATGGTGCGGACGTCGGCGCCGGGGATGTCCTGTTCCTGGCCGTCGAGCGTGACCGTGGCATAGGCGATCGTCCCGTCGCGGGAGATCGCCGCCGGATCGGCGTACGGGCTGCGCACGCCGGCCACGTGCGGCAACCCGCCCACCTGGCCCAGCATCGCCGTGACTCGCTCCCGCGTGTCCGGCGCACGCATCCCGCCCGGGTCGGCCATCACGATCTGCACCGTGGCGCCCGCCTGGCCCGGAGCGTGCTTGCGCAGCTTGTCGAGCGCCTGCTGCGACTCGGTCCCCGGAAGCGAGAAGTCGTTGTAGTAGGCGCTGCCGGCCGCCTGCGAAGCAACGGTGACAACGGCGAGGGCGATCATCCACAGCGCCACCGCCCACCAGCGGCGGCGCTGCGACCACGACGCGAGCCGCTCGAACCGGCTGGCGCGCGGACGGGCGAGAGTAGGGGCGGGTCCGGACATCGCTGCGCGACCTCCTCCAGATCGGGCGGTTGTGACTGGCAGCGAGGCTAGGAACCCCGGGCGCTCGCCCGAAACGCACCCGTGGAGGATCTTGGTGTCCCCCCGCGGGGGGATCACGGATGCCACTAGCGGGTGATCCCGGCCGATGGCCGGCCGAACTACGATCGATCCCGTGAGGCGGCGAGACCTTGCCCTTGACGTGGGCATCGCGGTGCTGACGTGCGGCATAACGCTAGGAGTGCTGGCGTCGCACGGCCTCGGTACGCCCGACCCCAGCGCGCGCCACCTCGACGCGGCCGGCGCGGCGCTGGCGATGGCCTCCACGCTGCCGCTCGCCGCCAGGCGGCTCGCGCCGTTCACGGTCTACCTGGTGACGGCCGCGGCCAGCATCGCGCTGGTGGAACTCCACTATCCGCTCGACTTCCCATTCGGCTGCGTGGTGGCCGCGTACTTCCTCGCCGTCGCCTATAGCGGCGACCCGCGGCCGGCCCGGCGATGGGGCGCGATGCTGGCGATCTGGTCGTTCGTCCCGGTCGCCGCAGCCGTCCGCGCGGTCAGCGGCCAGGGGATGAAGGGGGCCGTCCCGGGGCTGCTGTTCTGGGCCCTGATCTTCGTCGGCGCGTGGCTCGTTGGCGACCGGGCCAGGCTGCGGCGCGAGCGGATGGCAGAGCTGGAAGAGCGCGCGCTGCGCACCGAGCGCGAGGCCGCCCGTGAGCGGCGTCTCGCGGCCGCCGAAGAGCGCACCCGGATCGCCCGCGAACTGCATGACTCCGCCGCCCACGCCATCAACATCGTCCTGGTGCAGGCCGGTGCCGCCCGGCTGCTGCACCAGCGCGACCCGGGCCGCTCGCAACAGGCGATCGCCACGATCGAGCAGGTGGCCAGGAGCACGATCGGCGAGATCGAGCGGCTCGTGCGCGCGCTGCGTGACGGCCCCGCGGAGCAGGAGCCGGCCGACCCCGCGGCGCTCGATGAGCTGCTGGACCAGCACCGAACCGCCGGGCTGGCCATCGCCACCGACCTGCGCGGGCCGGGCCGGCCGCTGCCCCGCAGCGTCGCCTGGGCGACCTACCGGATCTTGCAGGAGGCGCTGACCAACGCCGCGCGCCATGGCCGCGGCAGCGCGGACGTTGCGGTGTGGTTCCAGCCGCACGTGGTCGAGATCAAGGTAACCAATCCGACCGCTGCGAACGGGGCGGCGCCCAGCGGCGGGCACGGGATCGTCGGCATGCGTGAGCGGGCCATGGTGCTGGGAGGGACCCTCGAGACCCAGGCCGGCGACGGCACCTTCAGCCTGCATGCCCGGCTTCCGTACGGCCAGGCGGCGGCGTGACGGCGCTGCGCGTCCTGATCGCCGACGACGACGACCTCATGCGCGCCGGGCTGCGCGCCGTGCTGTCCAGCGACGACACCATCAGTGTCATGGCCGAGGCCGGGGACGGCCGTGAGGCGGTCAGCCGCACCCGCGAGCTGCGGCCCGATGTGGTGCTGATGGACGTGCGGATGCCCGGCATGGACGGCATCACCGCCACCCGCGAGATCATCGTCGCCGCGCCCGACGCCCGCATCCTGATCCTTACCACCTTCGAGGACGACGACTATGTGTTCGGTGCGCTCACCGCGGGGGCGTCCGGGTTTCTGCTCAAGCGGGCCCAGCCCGAGCAGCTCATCGCGGCCATCCACACCATCGCTGCGGGCGAGTCGCTGTTGTCGCCATCGGTCACCCGCACCGTGATCGACCGCATGGCGCGCCAGCCGCAGCCCGACCCCGCGTCCAGCCGGCGCCTGCGGCTGCTTACCCCCCGCGAGCGTGACGTGCTGGAACTGGTCGCCCGCGGCCTGTCCAACACCGAAATCGCCGTCAGGCTCGTCGTCGAAGAATCGACGGTCAAAACCCACCTGAAGCGGATCCTGGCCAAGCTCAGCCTCCGCGACCGCGTCCAGGCCGTGATCCTCGCCTACGAGACCGGGCTGATACAGCCCGGCGCCGACTGATACGGCCCAGCGTGCCAACTGACGCGGCCCGGCACCGGCCGATACGGCCTCAGGATTGCCGGGCGGCGCCGACGCCGCGGCCGAGATGCGCGGGCCGCTCCAGCGAAGCGTGCGCGGACAGCAGCGCCGCGACGACCGCCCACCGGTCCGGCGGCATCGCGGTCACTTCGCCCGCTGCCTGGTCGACGTGCAGGTAGAAGTACTCCCCGGTGGCGATCGTGACCCCGTCGCCGCGGCGCAGCAGCGTATGCACCCGCATCCGCTTAGCGTCGGCGCTCACCAGGAGGCTCGCAGCCTCGATCACGTCGCCCTGCCTGGCCTCGGCCAGGTAGCGGATGTGGCTTTCGACGGTATACATCGCCCGTCGTGTACCCACCCGGTAGGCCTCGCTCAGGCCGAGGTGGGCGAGCAGCGCTTCGTTCGCCTCGCTCAGCACGATGGCGTAGCCGGCGTCATGCAGGTGGCCGTTGTAGTCGATCCACTCCCCGCGGACCTCGGTCCGGTACTGCGCGTACGGACCGGCAGGCCCGGCGGGGTCAGGCACGGCGGTGCTTTTCGATCAGCAGCAGCAGATCAGCGAGGAAGTCGTCGCGCCGCCGCTCCAGCTGCTGGACGGTCACGTCGCCGACGGACTCGCCGACTCCCGTGACGACCAGGTCACGGAGCCGGGGGGTGAGCTCGGGGGCGGCGAGCCGGGTCCAGGGCTGGAGTAGCGCCGGGCCGAAGTGGTCGAGCGTATGCGCCATCCCGCCCTGGCCGCCGCCCAGATGGAACGTCAGCATCGGGCCCATCAGCGCCCACCGCAGCCCCGGCCCGAAGGTGATCGAGTCGTCGATCTGCTGGACGGTCGCCTGCCCGGAGGCGATCATGTGCAGCGCCTCGCGCCACAGCGCCTCCTGGAGCCGGTTGCCGACGAAGCCGGGCACCTCGCTGTCCATCGTGAGGCAGACCTTGCCGGCCCGGGTGTAGAACTTCTCCGCCCACGCCACGGCCGCCTGGTCGGTGCAGCGCCCGCCGACGATCTCTACCAGCGGGATCAGATACGGCGGGTTGAACGGGTGGCCCACCACGAACCGGCCCGGTGCGGTGGTCCGGGCCGCAATGTCGCTCATCATGAAGCCGGACGTGCTCGAGGCGACGACGACACCGGGCGGCGTCACGGCGTCGAGCTCGGCGAGCAGCGCGACCTTGACGTCGAGGACTTCGGGGGCGGACTCCTGGACGAACTCCGCGCCGCCAGCCGCCTCGGCGAGGCCGTCCGCGAACCGCAGCCGGTCCGGTGAGGCGGCGGGGCCCAGGCCGAGCCGCTCGAGCACCGGCCAGGCGCCCTCGACGAGCGCCGCCAGCCGTTCCGCCGCGCCGGAGCCCGGGTCCCACGCGACGACGTCGTACCCCATCCGCAGGAAGTGCGCGGCCCACCCGGCGCCGATCACGCCGGTGCCGACGACGGCGACGGTCTGGACGGCCTCGGGCGGCGGGTACCCGGCCTCGCTCACCAGCCGACCTGGTCGAGGCCCTTGAGCCCGAGGATCTCGCGCGCGTCGGCCGGGGTGGCGACCTCGAGCGACAGCTCGCCGAGGATCCGCGCGATCTTCGCGACCTGCTCGGCGTTGGACTCCGCGAGCCGGCCCTTGCCGATGAACAGGCCGTCCTCCAGCCCCACGCGCACGTGCGAGCCCATGCACGCGGAGGCGGTGATCATGTTGAACTGGTGCCGGCCGGCGCCCAGCACGGACCACTGCACCGAGTCGCCGAACAGCCGGTCCGCGGTCGTCTTCATGTGCGCGATGTGCTCGACCTCGGGACCGATGCCGCCCATCACGCCCATGATCGTTTGCAGGAAGATCGGCGGCTCCACCAGGCCGAGCTGATGGTAGTAGGCCAGCGTGTACAGATGGCCGACATCGTAGGCCTCGTACTCGAAGCGGCAGCCGGTGGCCGGCCTGAGGTGGGTCAGCATGTGCTCGATGTCGGCGAACGTGCTGACGAACGGCTCGGTCCGGGTGCTCTCGAGGTACGGCTCCTCCCAGTCGAACTTCCATTTGCCGGCGTACTTCGGGATCATCGGGAAGCTGCCGTAGTTGAACGTGCCCAGGTTGAGCGTGCACAGCTCCGGCTTGGTCTCGTAGATGACCCGCAGCCGGTCCGCCACGCTCATCCCGGTGCCGCCGCCGCTGGTGATGCTGATGACGGCGTCGGTCTCCGACTTGATCGCCTTGAGGTACTCCAGGAAGACCGCCGGGTCCGCGGTCGGGCTGCCGTCCCTCGGGTCACGGGCGTGCAGGTGGATGACGGCCGCTCCGGCCTGGGCCGCGGCGACCGACTGCGCGACGACATCCTCGACGGTGTAGGGCAGGTGCGGCGACATCGTGGGCGTATGGCCCGATCCCGTCACCGCGCACGTGATGATGACCTTCCGGGCTGCAGCCATCGCGACCTCCGGGCTCCGTGGCAGGGATTGTCAGAGGCGGTCAGCGCGGATTACGAGCAACGACCGCACTATACGAAACGGTCCTCCCCGTCCGGAGGCCTTGTCAAGCCCTCGCGGCCTCAGTCGCGCAACGCCGCTTCCACCGACGCCGCCGCCTCGATGGCCACGGCTCCGAGCGCCTCGAAGCGCGGCGGCGGCACCCGGTCGGCGGGCCCCCAGATGCTGAACACCGCGAGCGGCCGGTCCTTGCCGCGCCGCAGCACGGGAGCCGACACGCCGCACAGCGCCGGCTCGAGCTCGCCCGCCGACACGGCATATCCCCGCTCCCGGATCTGGCCGAGCTCGCCGAGCAGCCGCGACACATCGGTGACGGTGGCGTCCGTGAAGCCCTCGAGGACCGGGCCGAGCACGCCGCGCACCTCCGGCTCGGGCAGCCACGCCAGCCAGGCCTTGCCGGTGGACGTGGCGTGCAGCGGCACGGGGCGGGCCAGCCAGTTGACGGTCAGCACGGCCGGGGGCGCCACCTCGTCGACGTAGACAAGCCCGGACCGCCGCCCCACCGCGAGGATCGCAGCCTCGCCGGTCTGCGCGCACACCCGCTCCAGGACGTGACGGGCGCGCCGGACCAGCCCGTCCACTCCGGAGGCGGCGGCGAGCCTGGCGACCGTGTAGCCGACCTGGTACCGGCTCGTGGCGGGGTCGCGGTCCACCAGGCCGCGGCCTTCCAGGGTGGCGAGCAGCCGCCAGGCGGTCGCGCGGTTGATGCCACAGGCCAGCGCGAGCTCGGCGACCGTGCTCCCGCGCGGCGACGCATCGGCTATGGCGTCCAGCAGGGCAAGCGCCCGCTCCACGGACTGCACGCGGCCGCGCCAGGCGTGGTCCGGGAGGTTGTCTGCTGCGGTCACGGCCACGTCCTTTGTCAAGTTGACGGTTGCTGCGCTGCCTGCCTATCGTCGCACAATACGAATGCACGTCGCAGTGATTGAACACAGCGATGCTCCGGGTTGGGGGTCGCCGCGTCATGATCGACGCGCCGCTTGGGCTCTATGAGTCCACAGTCCCGCCGGACTGGATCGACTACAACGGCCACATGACCGAGTCCAGCTATCTGCTGCTGGTGGGCAACGCGGCCGACGCCTTCTTCCGGTATATCGGCATCGATGAGGCGTACCGGGCCGCCGGCCGCTCCCTCTATACCGCCGAGACGCACCTGCACCATCTGCATGAGGCGGCGCTCGGCGACCGGCTCGGGGTCCCGCTGCAGCTGCTCGATGTCGGCCCGAAGAGCCTCCACCTGTTCCACACGGTGCTTAACGAGGCCACCCGCGAGGCCGTGGCCACGGCCGAGCAGCTGCTGGTGCACGTCGACATGGCCAGCGGCCAGGTGATCCCGATGCCGGAGGAGCTGCACGGCCGGCTGATGGAGATCTGCAAGGCGCACGCCGTGCTGCCCCGGCCGGCCGCGGTTGGGCACGTCATGGGCATCCGCCGGCCCGCGGGCTGACGGCGGGCAGAGGCGGTGGATGGCGACGAGGAGAGGCCATGGACTTTGAGCTCAGCGAAGAGCAGCGCGCGATCGCCGCGACGGTGCGCGACTTCGTCGCCCGCGAGCTGGTCCCCCACGAGGGCCTGGTCGAACGGCTCGACGCGGTGCCGGAGGAGCTGGCGCGGGAGATCCGTGGCAAGGCCATCGCGGCCGGCCTGTATGCCGCGAACTTCCCGGCCGAGCTCGGCGGAGGGGGCCTCGACGCCCTGGGGGTGACGCTGGCCGAGCGCGAGCTGGGGTGGACGTCGTGGGCGCTGCAGACCCTGGTTTCCCGGCCGAGCAATATCTTGCAGGCCTGCCGGGACGGCCAGGTGGAGAAGTACCTGCTGCCGGCCGTCCGCGGTGAGCGCCATGACTGCCTGGCGATGACCGAGCCCGGCGCGGGCTCGGACGTCCGCTCGATGACGACCAGGGCGCGCCGGGACGGCGGGGACTGGGTCATCAACGGCACCAAACACTTCATCAGCTATGCCGACATGGCCGACTTCGTGGTGCTGTTCGCCGTGACCGGAACCGAGCAGGGGCCGCGGGGCGAGCGCTCGGCGATATCGGCGTTCCTGGTCGACCACGGCACCCCCGGGTTCACGGTCAGCCGCGGCGCGTCGTCGGTCTCCCACCGCGGCTACCACCACTGTGAGCTGGCGTTCGCCGACTGCCGGGTCCCCGGCTCCGCCCTGCTCGGCGACGAGGGGCATGGGTTCGACCTGCTGAGCGAGTGGCTCGGGGCGAGCCGGCTCACTGTGGCGGCAACCAGCGTGGGGCGGGCCAGGCGGGTGCTGGAGCTGAGCACCGGGTGGGCGGCGACCCGCCAGCAGTTCGGGCAGCCGATCGGGCGGTTCCAGGGCGTCGGCTTCAGCCTTGCCGACATGGCGACCGAGATCGAGGCCGCCGAGCTCCTGACCCTCCGCGCCGCCTGGCGGCTCGACCAGGGCCGGATGAGCAACGCCGACGCCGCGATGGCCAAGCTCTACGCCTCGGAGATGCTCGGCCGGGTCACCGACCAGGCGGTGCAGATCTTCGGCGGGATGGGCCTCATGAGCGACCTCCCGGTCGAGCGGTTCTGGCGCGACGCGCGGGTCGAGCGGATCTGGGACGGCACCAGCGAGATCCAGCGGCACATCATCTCGCGCTCGATGCTCCGCGAGCGGGGTGCCTGAGATGGCCGCGGACGGCGGGCCTGACGTGCCCGCGGGCGGAGGGCCTGAGCGGGCTGCGGTCGGAGGGGCTGAGCCCGCTGCGGGTGGAGGAGCCAATCCGACTGCGGGCGGAGGAGCCGAGCCCACTGCGGGCGGAGGAACCAAGCCGACTGCGGGCCGGCCGCCCGTCCGGGCCGAGGCGTCCGGGGGCGTCCTGGAGATCACGCTCGACCGGCCGCCCGCCAACGCGATCGACGCGGCCACGAGCCGCGCGCTGTACGGGGCGTTCGCCCGCCTGGAGAGCGACCCGGACCTGCGGGTGGGGATCGTGACGGCGGCCGGTGACCGGTTTTTCTGCGCGGGCTGGGACCTCAAGGCCGCGGCGGCCGGCGAGGACACCGGGGCCGACCACGGGCCGGGCGGGTTCGCCGGGCTCACCGAGCTGCACGGCCGCGCCAAGCCCGACATCGCCGCCGTCAACGGGATCGCGGCCGGCGGCGGCTTCGAGCTGGCGCTCGCCGCCGACCTCGTCGTGGCCGCAGAGCACGCGAAGTTCAGCCTGCCCGAGACCGGGCTCGGCATCATCCCGGACTCCGGCGGGGTGCTCTGGCTGCCGCGGCGACTGCCGCGTCCGGTCGCGGTGGAGCTGCTGCTGACCGGGCGCACGATGACCGCCGCGGAGGCGTGCGACCGCGGGCTCGTCAACCAGGTCGTCCCCGGCGACCAGCTCATGCCCGCGGCCCGTGCCCTCGC
The DNA here is from genome assembly GCA_036005525.1 of Streptosporangiaceae bacterium. Classification (GTDB taxonomy): domain Bacteria; phylum Actinomycetota; class Actinomycetes; order Streptosporangiales; family Streptosporangiaceae; genus UBA9676. Next base: position 9,320 of record DASYQM010000040.1, on the reverse strand, counting down.
GGCGCGGGTCATCCGCTCGGCGCCGCTGGCCGTCGCCGCCGTGCTGGAGGTGCTGGCCGCCACGGAGGCCGGCTCCGTTCCCGATGGCTTTGGGACACTGCGCTCCGGCAGGCTCGCCCGTTATGCCGCGATGCTCGCCTCCGAGGACGCCGCCGAGGGCCCCGCCGCCTTCGCCGCCCGGCGCCCGGCGATCTGGAAGGGCCGCTGAGCCCCGCCGCGAACCGGGAGCACCACCGCGAGCCCGCTCACCGGCCGCCGAGCACCGGCGCGGGCCGGCCCGGCAGCGGCGGACGGTGGCCGGTCAGTCCCCGACCGCGGCGTCGGCGATGGCGGGCAGGGCCAGGTAACACAGGTCGCGGCACTGCCGGTCCCACCACGGGTCCTCGTACGGCCAGGCGGAGGTCTTGACGACGACGATGCGGCGCGGCCGGTCGACGTACACGAACTGGCCGCGCATCCCGTCGGCCGTGACGTGCTCGCCGGCCGGGTCCAGCGGCCACCAGTGGTACCCGAAGCCGGCGTGGGTGGTGATCGTGCTGGGCAGCCTGCCGGGGGTGAGGAACTCCCGCTCGGGCCGGCTGCTCGCCTCGATCCAGGAGCGGCTGACCACCTGGCGGCCCCGCCACCTGCCGTCGATCTGCAGCGTGCCGATGCGCGCCCAGTCGCGCGCGGTGGCGGCGAGCGAGCCGCCGGCCATCGCGACGCCGCCCGGCTCGTCCAGTCCGACCACGGCCGGCCGCTCCGCCTCGAGCGCCGACCACAGACGCGCCAGCGCGGCCGGGAAGGGCTCGCCGGTCGCCCGCTCCCGTGCCCAGTCCAGGGCCAGGGAGTCCGGGGTGCAGTAGGCGTACCTGCTGCCCGGCGGGTCACCCGCCGGGATCTCCAGCAGTGACTCCCGCAGCCCGCCCGCGCCCGCGCGCCACCGGCGCATCATCCGTGAGGCCGGGCTGTCCGGGTCGTGGTAGTCCTCGCGCCATTCGACGCCGCTGGTCATGGTGAGGAGCTGGCGCAGGCTCACCCTGGCGTACCCGCTGGCGCCCAGCTCGGGCACCAGGTCGGTCACGGGGGTATCGAGCCCGGGCAGCCGGCCGTCGTCCACCGCCTGCCCGACGACCAGGGCCAGCGCGGACTTGGTGGCGGAGAAGCCCAGCAGCCGGTCCCCGGCCCGGGTGCCGTGGAAGTACCGCTCGTGGACCAGGACGCCGTCGGCCACCACCACCAGCGCGGTGGTGACGGTGACGGCCAGGAACTCGTCCAGGTCCATGATCCGCCCGGCCCCGGCCACCGTGGCCCGGAGCGGGACGGGCCGGGTGGGCCAGGGCCGCGGAACGGGCGCGGCCACCTCGGCGTATGGCTGGTGCGGCTGTGGCTCGCGCAGCGTGTCCACGTCGGACATATGGCCTATATCTCCGCTCCATGCCCGCCAGATAACAACACGGGATCAACCAGCGTCCGAACGGTTGACAGGCGATCAGCGCCCACGCTACTAACAGGTCAACGTTGCGCGCACTGCGGGTTCGTTCCGCAGGCCGCAACCCCTTACTGGGCAAGGGCATCTATGTCTTCACCGTGCGATCCGCACCTCCGGCGCTGGCAGGTAGCCACCAGCGCGGCGGGGCTCACGCCCACCGGCGGAGCCGTGCCGACGCTCCCTACTGCCCCGGGGACGTCGCCCGGAACTCTCATCGGCAGGAACGCAGACCGGCCCGGGGGGCACCGGGGCCGGCGAACAGAAGGGTCATGACATGACGGACGTTTCACGGCGACAGCTTCTCGCCGGTGCCGCCGGGCTGGCGGCGGTCGGTGGCCTGGCTGCTGCGTGCGGTTCGGGTTCTTCCTCGTCCAGCACGAGCTCGTCCACCGGCGCGGCCGGGACGCCCAAGCGGGGCGGGAACTTCCGGCTCGGGGTCACCGGCGGCGGCGCCAAGGACATCATGGACGGCCAGAACATCATCACCAAGCCCGACCAGGCCCGCCTGATGACCGCCTTCGAGACGCTGCTGCTGTTCAACGAGAACTACCAGCTCACCAACAACGGCCTCGCCGAGAGCGTTACCCAGGACAACCCGAAGCAATACACCATCAGGCTGCGCAAGGGCATCGAGTTCCAGAACGGCAAGACGTTCACGGCCGACGACGTCATCTACTCGTTCCAGCGCATCGGGACCCAGAAGAACGGCCTCACCGGATTTGCCGCCACGGCCACCATGGATATCGCGGGCATGAAGAAGCTGGACCAGTACACGGTGCGGCTCCCGCTGAAGACCCCGGACTCCACGGTCCCACAAACCCTCGGCAGCTACACGTTCAACATGGTGCCGGTCGGGTACAAGGCGTACCCGGCCCCGCAGATCGGCACCGGCGCCTACAAACTCAAGTCGTTCACGCGCGGCCAGCAGAGCGTCCACGAGCGCAACCCGAACTACTGGCGCAGCGGCCAACCGTACTTCGACACGGTGACGATCACCGACTTCAGCGACGCGACCGCGCAGTCGAACGCGCTGCTCGGAGGCCAGATCGACGCGATGACCGACGTCGCGCCCTCGCAGGTGAAGGTCCTGCAGGCCCAGAACGTGGGGGTGCTGGTGTCCAAGACCGGCGGCTGGATACCGATCTGCATGGCCATCGACATGCCCCCGTTCGACGATGTCCGGGTCCGCCAGGCGATGCGGCTGATCGTCGACCGGAAGGGGATGCTCCAGCAGGTCTTCTCCGGCTATGGGTTCGTCGGCAACGACCTCTACGCCCCCTTCGACCCCGGCTACAACAAGTCGCTCCCGCAGCGGGAGCAGGACATCGCCCAGGCCAAGTCGCTGCTCAAGGCGGCCGGCAAGGCGAACCTGGCCGTGGACCTGCACACCACCGCCGGCGCGGCCGGCATGGTCGAGACGGCGACGGTCTTCGCGAACCAGGCCTCGGCCGCGGGCGTCAAGATCAACGTCCTCAACGACCCGAACTACTACGGGGACCAGTACCTCAAGCTCGCCTTCTCGGTCGACTTCTGGGGCACCCGCGCCTACCTCAACCAGGTGCAGCAAGGCTCGCTGCCGACCTCCCCCTACAACGAGACGCACTGGCCGCCGAAGTCGGGTACCGGGTCCAACTTCGAGTCGCTGTACAACCAGGCCACGGCCGAAACCGACCAGGCCAAGCGCATCCCGATCATGCACGAGATGCAGCAGGCCGAGTACAACGCCGGGGGGTACATCATCCCGTGCTTCGGTGGCCTCATCGACGGCTACTCGACCAAGGTCAAGGGGCTTGTGCCGAGCAAGGGCACCCTCAATCTGGATAGCTTCGGCCACGGCTACCGCACGATCTGGTTTGGCTAGCCCGGATCGGCTAGCGTCGGAGTGTGGCGGCTGTGAGCAGGTTCAGGCCCGGCGGGGTGTGGGGGTTCGTCCTCCGGCGGCTGCTGCTGGGGATCGTTGTGCTGATCCTGGTCTCTATCCTGGTGTTCCTGGCCACCCAGGCGCTGCCCGGTGATCCCGCCCGCGCCATCCTCGGCCGGTCGGCTACCCCGGAAAGCCTGGCGGCGCTGCGCCGCCAGCTGCATCTCGACCAGCCGGTGCTCACCCAGTACTGGACCTGGGTGACCGGCCTGCTGCACGGCAACCTCGGGACATCGCTGGAGGCCCAGGAGCCGGTGAGCACCTTGCTGGCCCCCAAGCTGGTGAACTCCGCCGTGCTGGTGGCGCTGGCGGCGATACTGTCGATACCGCTGTCGATCGCGATCGGCGCGTGGGCGGCGCTCAAGCGGGAGAAGGTCTTCGACCAGACGAGCTCGAACCTGCTGCTGCTCCTGGCGGCGCTGCCGGAGTTCGTCGTCGCTCTGGTGCTCGTCATCCTGTTCGCGACGACGGTGTCCCACGTCCTGCCCGCCATCAGCACGGTCCCGCCCGGGTCCCGGCCGTGGAACAACTGGGTGGCGCTGGTCCTGCCGACCCTCACCCTGGTGATCGCGGTGGCGCCGTACGTCTCCCGGATCATGCGGGCCTCGATGATCGAGGTCCTGGAAAGCGATTACGTCGAGATGGCCCGGCTCAAGGGCCTGCCGGAGCGCACCGTCCTGGTTCGGCACGCGCTGCCGAACGCGCTCGGGCCGGTGTTCCAGGTGATCGCCCTGAACCTGGCCTACTTGGCCGGCGGCATCATCGTGATCGAGTTCGTCTTCAACTACACCGGCATCGGCGGCGCGATAGCGGAAGCAGTGGTCAACCACGACTTGCCCGTTGTGCAGGCGCTGGCCATGCTGATCGCGGCGGTGTACGTGATACTCAACCTGCTGGCCGACCTGGCCACCATCCTGGTCACGCCGAAGCTAAGGACTCAGCTATGAGCCAGGTAAGCGACTGGGTCGCCGACGCCGAGATAGCGCCGCCGCTCCCGGCGGTACGCGGCACGTCCCTGCTGCGCCGTTCGCTCAAGCTGTGGCGGACGCGCATCGGCCTCGCTCTGGTCGGCATCATCGTGCTGCTGGCGATCGTCGGGCCGTACCTCGCCCCCTACGGCCCGAGCACCCCGGTCCGGGGCAGCGCGCCCAACTCCGACCCCAGCAGCAAGGCGGTGCTCGGGACGGACTACCTCGGGCAGGACGTGCTGAGCCGGGTTCTGTACGGCGGCCGCAGCATCCTCGTGATGGCGGTCCTCGCGACCGCGCTCGCTCTGGTCGCCGGCACGGCGATCGGCCTGCTGGCGGCGTACTCCCGCAACGCGCTCGACGACACCCTCATGCGCGGCATGGACGTGCTCATGGCGCTGCCGCAGATCCTGCTGGCGCTGGTCGCGGTGGCCATCGTCGGCCCGCACGCCTGGGTCGTCGTGGTCGCCATCGCCCTCACCACCGTGCCGCGGATAGCGCGGGTGGCGCGCGGTGCCGCGCAGCCCGTCGTCGAGCGCGACTTCATCGCCGCCTCGGAGGCGATGGGCGTGCCGCGCTGGCGCATCGTGTCGGGGGAACTGCTGCCCAACACCCTCGGGCCGCTCATGGTGGAGGCCAGCCTGCGGCTGACCTACTCCATCGCCTTGATTGCCGCGCTGGCGTACCTCGGGCTCTCCACCAATCCCAACGGCGCGAACTGGGGCACCATGATCAAGCAGAACCAGTTCGTGCTGGCGGTCCAGCCCTGGGGGGCGGCCGCGCCGATCATCGCCATCGCGCTGCTGACGATGGGAACCGGCCTGATCGGCGACGGCATCGCGCGGACCGCGGCCGGCATCGACCGGGCCCGGGGCGAAGAATGAGCGCGGCCGAGCTGGCGGGGCAGACGGCCGGGCCGGCCGTGGCCGCGGTCGCCGTCCAGGACTTGCAGGTCGCGATCGAATCCACCGGCACGCCGGTCATCAGCGAGGTGTCGTTCGAGATCGCCCGCGGCGAGATCTTCGGGGTGGTGGGCGAGTCCGGGTCCGGCAAGACCACGGTCGGCCTCGCGCTGCTCGGCCACGCCCGGCGCGGCCTGCGGATCGCGGGCGGGTCGGTGCTGCTCGGTGACCGCGACATCCTCACGCTCGACGAGGAGCAGCTCCGGCGCCTGCGCGGCACGCTCGTCTCCTACGTCCCGCAGGACCCGGCCTCGTCACTGAACCCGGCGCTGCGGATCGGCACCCAGCTCCGGGAGGTCATCGAGGCGCACGGGACTCACCGGGGCAGCGCCGTCTCCGAGCGCATCGCGGAGATGATGCGGGAGGTCGCGCTCCCCGACGATCGCGCCTTCCTCAAGCGGTATCCGCACGAGACCTCCGGCGGCCAGCAGCAGCGGGTCGGGCTCGCTATGGCCTTCGCGAACCGGCCCCGTCTCATCGTCCTCGACGAGCCGACCACCGGCCTGGACGTCACGACGCAGGCGCACGTGCTGGCGACGGTCCGCGAGCTCGCGACGCTGCACGACGTCGCCGCGCTGTACGTCAGCCACGACCTGGCGGTGGTGGCGACGCTGGCCGAGCGGGTCGCGGTCATGTACGCCGGGCGGGTGGTCGAGATCGGCGGCGCGGAGGAGCTGTTCCGGTCGGCCGGCCATCCCTACACCCGGCGCCTGGTCGGCGCGATCCCCCGCCTGACCGGCGGCCGGTCCCTGGTCGGCATCCCCGGGCATGCGGTGTCCCCCGGCCGCCGCCCCCCCGGCTGCAGCTTCGCGCCGCGCTGCACCCTGCGCATCGACCAGTGCGAGGCCGCGGTGCCGCCGCTGCTGCCGGTCGGGCCGGGCCACGCGGTCCGCTGCATCCGGGCCGAGCTGGTCCTCGCCGAGGCGCAGAGCCGGGTCGGCGACCCGATCGACATGCCGGGGGCCGATGAGGCCGAGCAGCCCGCGCTGCGCCTCGAGAACCTGGCCGCCTCATACGGGCGGACCGAGGTCCTCCACTCGGTGAGCCTGAGCCTGGCATCCCACGAGTGCCTCGCGCTGGTCGGCGAGTCGGGCTCGGGCAAGACGACGGTCGCCCGGGCGGTCGCCGGCCTGCACCGCAACTGGACCGGCACCATCGCGCTGGGCGGCGCCGGGCTGCCCCACGCCGCGCGCCAGCGCAGCAACGAGGCCCGGCGGCGGATCCAGTACATCTTCCAGAACCCCTACGGCTCACTCAACCCGCGTCACACGGTCGGCCAGATCGTCGAGCAGCCACTCAAGATCTTCGGCACCGCCAGCGGCCGGGAGGCCGACCGGCGGATCGCGGACATGCTCGAGCGGGTGTCGCTGACCGCGGCGTACGCGCGCCGCTACCCGGATCAGCTCTCCGGCGGTGAGCGGCAGCGGGTGGCGATCGCCCGGGCCCTGGTCTGCGACCCCACCGTGCTGATCTGCGACGAGGTGACCTCGGCGCTGGACGTCAGCGTCCAGGCCGCGATCGTGGAGCTGCTCGGCAACCTCCAGCGCGACCTCGGGCTCTCGATGCTGTTCATCACCCACAACCTGCCGCTGGTGCGGTCCATCGCGCAGCGCGTCGCCGTGCTGGGCCAGGGCAACATCATCGAGCTCGGCGACACCACACAGGTGCTCACCGACCCCCAGGCGCCCTACACGCGCCAGCTGCTGGCCGACACCCCCTCGCTGGAAACCGCCACCGCCGAAGCCGGTGCCGGCGAGCCGCCAGCGGACGCCGCCGGGGCTTAGCCATATGCCCGCTGGCCGGCGCCCGGACATCCTGATCATCATGGCCGACCAGCTGGCGCCGTCCGCGTTGCCCTTTCACGGCAACCCGGTGACCCGGGCCCCGGCCCTGTCCCGGCTCGCCGAGTCCGGGGTGGTGTTCGACGCCGCGTATACGGCCAGCCCGCTGTGCGCCCCGGCCCGGGCGTCGTTCCTGACCGGACTGCTGCCCTCGCGCACCGGCGCCTACGACAACGCGGCGCAGCTCAGCTCCGAGATCCCCACCTTCGCTCACCACCTGCGGCGGGCCGGCTACCGCACCGCGCTGGCGGGCAAGATGCACTTCTGCGGCCCGGACCAGCTGCACGGGTTCGAGGAGCGGCTCACCACCGACATCTACCCGGCGGACTTCGGCTGGACGCCGGACTGGGACCGCCCGCACGACCGGCCCAGCTGGTACCACGACATGTCCTCGGTCATCGACGCCGGGCTGTGCCTGCGGTCCAACCAGCTGGACTTCGACGAGGAGGTCGCGTTCGCGGCCGGGCGGTCCCTGTTCGCGCACATCCGCTCGGGCGACGAGCGCCCGTTCTGCTACGTGGTCTCGTTCAGCCATCCACACGACCCGTTCACGATCTCCCGGCAGTGGTGGGACCTCTACCGCGACGAGGACATCCCGACGCCCGCCGTCGGGCCGGGGGAGGTCCCGCCGCATCCGCACGAGCGCCGGCTCCGCGAGGTCTGCGCGATGGACGGGGTGGAGATCACGGAAGCCCACGTCCGTGCCGCGCGGCGCGCCTACTACGGCGCGATCTCCTACGTCGACGACCAGGCGTCCCGGCTGATCGGCATCCTGCGCGACACCGGCCGGCTCGATGGCACCGTCGTCATCGTCACCAGCGACCACGGCGAGATGCTCGGCGAGCGCGGGGCCTGGTACAAGATGAGCTTCTTCGAGGGCGCGGCCCGCGTGCCGCTGATCGTCCGCGCGCCCTCGCTCTTCCCGCCGGGCCGCGTGGCGGCCGCGGTGTCCACGATGGACCTGCTGCCCACCCTGGCCGGCCTGGCCCACGAGGGCGACCCGCCCGGCGTGACCGGCCCGCTGGACGGCCGGAGCCTGCTGCCGCACCTGTCGGGCGCCCCTGACCGCGACGAGGTGGTGGGGGAATACCTGGCCGAGGGGGCGATCGCGCCGATCGTCATGATCCGCCGGGGCCGGCACAAGTTCGTTCACTCACCGGCCGACCCGGACCAGCTCTTCGACCTGGCGTCCGACCCGCACGAGCGGGTCAACCTGGCCGGCGATCCGGCGTCGGCCGCGCTCGCCGGGGAGTTCCGGCGGGAGGCCGCCGCGCGGTGGGACCTCGCGGCCCTGGACCGCGAGGTCCGCCTGAGCCAGCGGCGGCGGATCGCCGTCAACGACGCGCTCGGCACCGGAACACCGGCCCCGTGGGACTTCGCCCCGGCCTACGACGCCGCCCGGCGCTACATCCGCAGCCACAGGACCCTTGCCGATCTCGAGGAGATGGCCCGCTTCCCGCCGGCCGGGCGCCGCACGCCTCCCGCCTGACGAGGCAGCCGGGCTACGTGCCGAGGTATTTGAGCACGGCCAGGACGCGGCGGTGGTCGGTGCCGGTGGGCGGCAGGTCGAGCTTGGCGAAGATGTTCGTGACGTATTTCTCCACCGCACTCGGGCTGACCTTCAGCTCCGCGACGATCCCGCTGTTGGACCGCCCCTCGGCCATGAGCCGCAGCACCTGCAGCTCCCGCGGGGTGAGCCGGTCGAACGGGTCGTCGTGGCGGCGGACCAGGAGCTGCGCCACGACCTCCGGGTCCAGTGCCGTGCCGCCCGCCGCCACCCGGCGCACCGCGTCCAGGAAGTCGGCCACGTGCGCGACGCGGTCCTTCAGCAGGTAGCCGACCGAGCTGGTCGCCGCCGAGAGCAGGTCGGTGGCGTAGCTCTCCTCGACGTACTGGGACAGGACCAGCAGCGCGACGTCCGGGTACTGGCGGCGGATGACCAGCGCGGCCCGAATGCCCTCGTCGGTGTGCGTGGGTGGCATCCGGACGTCGATGACGGCCAGGTCCGGTTGGTGCTCAGCCACCGCCTTGAGCAGCTTCTCGGCGTCCGGCACGGCCGCGACGACCGCGTAGCCGCCATCGGTGAGCATCCTGGTCAGCCCGTCCCGGAGCAATACCGAGTCCTCGGCGATCACGATTCGCATGGCAGTTCCGCGG
>DASYQM010000039.1:0-5121 GCA_036005525.1 Streptosporangiaceae bacterium | reverse complement strand
CACATGGCCGCGCGCCGCGCCAGTCCTCATCACAAAACCCCACTATGCCCAGCGTGCGGGCAGACAGCCCCACCCGCGGCAGCGCTGGTGGCGACGAACGTCTGTGTCACATCCATCGCCTCAGCCCGACCGTTACTTCTTTGGCGGTGTCCTTCAGCTTCTCACCCGCCTGTGCCAGGTTGGCCTTCTTCCGCCATCGCAGCCTGGGCGTTCGGATTCCCGGCAGCCTTCCCAGCTGCCCGTTCGGCCTTGTCCTGGGCTGCCTGGGCAGTGTTTGCGGCCTTGTCACGCCCACTGACCGGAATAACCTCCTTCCCCGGCGGGCCGGTCACCCCGGCACCCGGCCGACCCCGGTTGGCTTCCCAGGACCCCAGCGCCTAAACCAGCCCGCCATCCGGGTCAGCGAGAGCGCCCAGGGCCTGGGGTGCCGGGTCCGGCGCGGTCGTGGTGAGCCGGGGCTGCCGTGGCAGGGCCGCCGCGGGGGCCTGCGGCCGGCCCGGGTTCGGCGGCGTCGCCGGAGGCGGCCAGCACGGCCAGGAACGGGCCGACCCGGAGCCCTTCCTGGGCGGGGTGGCGGAACGAGCTGTCGGGGTTGACGGTGTACCGGGTGCGGCGTCCGGTCCGGGTGCGGGTGAGGTAGCCCGCGGCTTCCAGGTCGGCCACGATGGCCTGCGCAGTGCGCTCGGTGATGCCGGCGGCGGCGCTGATGTCGCGGATCCGGGCGCCAGGGTTGCGGGCGATCTCCACGAGCACGTGCCCGTGCCCGGTCAGCAGCGTCCAGCTGCCGTCGCGCTCGCCAGGATGACTCATACCCCCTGATCATATCCTCGTGAGAGGATCCTCGCGAGGAATTTCACACGGTATTTTTCTCATGTTTCTATTGACAGGCCTCCGCCGGGGTGCCGATCCTGGTAGTGCCACAGACCGGGCCCGATGTGGGGAGGGATGGCGATGACCGCGGCCCCCGGCGGGAAGCTTGCCGCCCCAGCTCAGAAGCTGCAGCCCGCCTCACCCCAGCCAGGCACGGCCGGGGCACCGGTGCCACCGCAGCAGCCGCGGCTGGCGGTGGTCACGCTGCCTGGCGAGATCGATATCAGCAATGACGGCCAGGTCCAGGACACGCTGACCAGCGCGCTGGACGCCGGGACGGCGGTACTGGTCGCCGATGCGGCCGCGACGACCTTCTGCGGGTGCTCGGGGGTCACCGCGCTGCTACTTACTCACCACCGGGCAGTCGCTGCCGGAGCGCAGCTACGGGTCGTGGTCGGCAGCCCCCCGATGCGGCGGATACTGGAACTGACCGCCGCCGACCAGGTGCTCACTACCTACCCCACCCTGGCCGCGGCGCTCGCCGATGGGCAGACACCTGATCGATCATGATCCGTTACCCGGGTGCCACGCGAACATCGCAGATCAAGCCGCGCAGGGGCTGGCTGCACCTCAGCTAGCCGCAACGACGCCGCACTACTGCCATGCCGCGGCCGCGACGGGCCGGTGATCGCCGCCCCACACCACCAGCGAGCATGCCCATCTGCGCAAAGGCACGCGCGCGGTCAAACCCAATTCGGGCACGAGCGACGCTGAAGCTGTTGACCGGCGCCCGGCAGCACCCAGATCACCCTGATATGCATGTCACCGCGGTCGGCGGACATAGCTTCCGCAGCCGCGCATAGCGGCGGCTCGGCGCGCGTTCTGCCTGGCCCTGCCATGCACTCAGCGTGACGTCATCTGCCGATCCCGGCCGCGACCGGTACGGCAGACTCGCCTGGGATCTCGTCGGCCCCGGAAGGCAAGCGCCTAGCCTCGCTGGCCGGATCCCACCCCGCGTGGGCGCGCGCCCTATGCGGCATGAGCGAGCGGTGGTGCGCCGGCTGGGCAACCCGGCGGAACTGCCTTTGGGCCAGCCCCGGCGGGCCGATCGACTCTGCCCGATCGCCGCTGCGCTGGATACGCTGCGTCCCGGAGGTCATCCCCGCTGGCCCGGCTTGGCGCACGCAGCGGAAAGGCTTCGCCCAGGCGGTCATTCCCGGGACCGTCGGCAGAACCTGGCAAGAAAGGGACCCGGAATAAACCGGGCACACGAAACTGGAGAAGCGATGAAACGCACCACGAAGGTCAGCCTGGGGCTGTTTGCGACGTGGGCGGTCAGTGACATCGAAGAATTGTGGACCACCAGCCGCAACAGCAAGGACGTCTTGCGCAAGTTGCCGAAGGCCGTTCCCGTCCCGGACGTGTTGCGCCGGGAGGGCATCTCGCAGCGGCACGTGGTCACGAGCGTCGCGATGATGGGCCTGGTGATGGGCGCCGCGGCGGCGCTGGGGGTCAGATCGGGGGCCCGGTCGCCGGTTTTCCGCGGTGTCTTGCTGGGGTTCGGGCTGCACGGGTTCGGGCACCTGGCGATGGCGGCGGCAGCGCGACAGTACGTGTCCGGCCTGGCCACCGCGCCAACCATGGTGATCCCGTTCTGGCTGTGGGCCCGCAAGGAACTCGCCGAGGAAGGCATCACCGACATCGACCGCACGGCAATAGCCATCGCCGCGGCCGGCGTATCCCTGCTGATGGGCATCCATGGGCTGACCTACCAGCTCCTGAAACAGTGATCGGTGACGTCACTGCGGGAATCCGGCGGTCAACCCCGCCGCCGCGCCGCGCGCCGCAAGCGCACCAACGCGCCGGGCAGCTTAGCGCGGCAGATCAAAGGCCGCTGAGAGACGGTCACCGTACCTATGACGATGTTCTTGCAGTGGTCGAGCGTCCTGTCATCGGCAAAGTCGGACGTCCGCCCAACGATGCAGGCCGCGCCGAACACCTGACACAGCGTGAGACAAGAACACGGGTCCCGGCAACTGAGGTCAGCGTTAGCTGGCTGCTGCGGCGGTCACTTGGTGATGCAGGCGGCCGCTGGCCCGGAGTTCCCGCAGGTCAGGGATGTGGTTGTAGAGGGTGCCGGGGCTGACGCCGAGCAGCCTGGCGATGGAGGTCACGCTGGCGTCGGGGTTGGGCAGCATGTCCCGCACCGCGCGGATGATCTCCGGGGTGACCACCGTGGGGCGGCCGCCGACCCGGCCGCGGGCCCGGGCGGCGGCCAGGCCCTCACGGGTACCGGAGACGATCAGCTCGCGGATGAACTCAGCCAGCGCGGCGAAGACGTGAAAGACCAGCCGCCCGCCGGGGGTGGTGGTGTCAAGGCTTTCGTGGAGCGAGGTGAACCCGGCGCCGCGGCGGCGCAGGTCACCGACGGTGGTGATCAGGTCTTGCAGGGACCGGGAGAGCCGGTCCAGCGACGGGACCACGAGGGTGTCCCCAGGGGCCATGAAGGCAAGGCACGCGGCGAGCTCGGGCCGGTCGGTGTCGCGGCCGGATTGCTTTTCGGCGAAGATGCGCCGGCAGCCGGCGGCCGTGAGCGCGTCGATCTGGCGCTCGAGGTTCTGCCCGCCGGTCGAGACCCGCGCGTAGCCGATCTTGATACCGGTCAGCATCGCCGGCTCGCCGCCGGGCAGTTCCGTTGGTGTGGTGGGGGCTGTCACGCCGCCCATCGTCTCAGGAAACGGTATCTGCGGGGTTGTTGAACACGCCGGTTGTTGAAGGAGTTTTTGAAGGCAGCCGGGCGCTGTTTGATCTTGCCGAGATGATCTTCAATAAACGATCGTTTCTTGACGGCTGGCCATACCGGTGGCAGGCCTGTCAGTCCCTGTGCCGATCGCCTGCGCATGGCGGGCGGTAAGCGGGATGCTGTGGAGCGTGGCGGGCACGGGCGGTGCTCACGCTCAGGAAGACCGGCGGCTGGCCGCCTTGACCGAGGAGCAGCGGCGCCAGGCGCTGGCACGCTGGCAGGTACTGCGCCCGCATCTGGAAGACGGTATCCCACTGACACGCGTTGCCAGGCAGCGTGGCGTGCCCGAGCGGACGCTGCGGAGATGGCTCGCGGGCTACCGCGCAGGTGGTTTAGCCGGCCTGGCCCGGCGGCGACGTTCGGACCGGGGCAGCCGCCGGATGCCCCGCGAGCTTCAGCTGCTCATCGAAGGGCTCGCATTGCGCCGTCCGGCACCCGCCATCACCACAGTCCACCGCCAGGCCGCTGAGGTGGCCCGCGAACAAGGCTGGCCAGTGCCCGGCTACAGCGCGGTGCGTGACGTGGTGCGCTGTCTGGATCCGGCCATGGCCACGCTCGCTCGCGAGGGGACCAAGCGGTATAGGGAGGTATTCGATTTGGTGTACCGCCGTGAGGCTGCCGGGCCGAATGAGATGTGGCAGGCGGATCACACCCAGCTCGACCTGTGGGTGGTGACCCCGGCAGGCAAGCCGGCCCGGCCATGGCTGACCGTGATCGAAGACGACCATTCCTGGGCCATTGCCGGGTACGCGGTCAACCTCGGAGCGCCGTCAGCGTTGCAAACCGCTCTACCGGAAGCAACGCTTTATTTCGAGGCAGTTCTAACGGCCTGATCAACGAATATGTGCACGCCGCCTAGCGCCCTGAAGACCTGCAGGTAACCTGCCGAATCCTATTTTCGAGCGGGACAGGGTCCAGGTGGGTGCCGAGCGCGCCCAGCGCGAGGCTAATTTAGCCACCGTGCGCGGGCCCGACTGGTGTTCATCGAGCAGCGCGAGCAGCTCGTCGCGGTAGCGGCGCCGCCACCGGCGCGGATAGCAGGAGACCATCAGCCGGGCCAGCCGGTCGGCGAACCCGCTCATGCCGGCGCGATCCGCCGGTGGCCCACCGCGACGATCCGGGCCATGCTGCGCAGCTGCCCGGCCAGGACGGCACGGCCGGGCTCGGTGATCTCATATGGCCGCCGGCGGTCGTCGGCGGGCAGTGGCCGGACCCAGCCGCGGCGTTCCAGCCGGGTCAGCGCGCGGAGGGCACCGAGAGGCTCGAGGCGCTCCTCACCAGCGACTTCACCGCCGTCGGCCCCGCTCGGTTCATCCTCCCCAGGGAAGGATGGCTGGCTCGTTACCGGCAAGGCGCCACGATACGGCCGCAACAATCTCGGCCCGCCGCCAAGTTCGTTCGTCCTAGGCGACCTGGGCCGTCTCCTGTTTGTCGTCGCGACCCCGGCCGGGCATGGGGTCCCACTGCTGGTGGATGCGGCTCATCAGGGGTGAGGAGATCATGAAGTC
>DASYQM010000038.1:0-2577 GCA_036005525.1 Streptosporangiaceae bacterium | reverse complement strand
CCAGATCGGTGCCCAGCCTGCTGACGATTTCCGCGGTTGTGCTCACGGTGCAGACCGCGGTGGTGCTCGCCACCGGCGAGCTGTGGCTCTTCTTGCTGCAGTTCCCGCTCGCCAACCTCTGCCTGTGCGTGCTGTTCGCCCGGACGGCGGGCGGCCCGGACCCGCTCGTCGCCCGGCTGGCCGCCGAGGTGGTCGCGCTGCGCCAGCCGTCCACCCAGCACCCGGGCCTGCACCGCTTCTTCCAGGAGGCCACCTGGCTGTGGGCGGGTATCTTCCTGCTGCTCACGGCCGGCCTGGCGGTGCTGATGGTCACCGAGCCGGCCAGCCTGTTCCTGATGGTCTCGGCCGTCGCCACCGCTGCGCTGGTCGTCGCCGGAACCGGCGCGTCCACCTGGTGGTTCCTGTCGGTGCTGCGACGGCTTGGGCTGAGGCTGCGTTTCGCCCCAGCCTGAGCCCGGCCGCCGCCACCGGCAGCCCCTGAAAACGAACGTCCCCGCCAACGTGCAAGCAGCGCGCCTGAGCCGCCGGCACCGCTCCCTGCCGGCCGCAGCCGGTGCCGAGGGCGACATCGCCGGTGACAGTATGCTCGCGCCGCATTCAGCGGCCAGCACTGGCTGGAGTCGTGGACCCTGCGGCGCCGGCTCCAGGCTGGGAACTGGTCCGCAGGCCCCGCGGCACGCGGTTGGTTGCCGAGGTGCTTGCCGTAGTGGGCAAGGCGAGTAGGAGAGACCGCCGAGAGGACCCACAAGCGGTCGATCACATAGGGGGGTGAAGACGCCCAGAACTGACCCTATGGGGGGCCGGGCGTGAGGCCGGACCCCCTTTTCTGCTCAGCCCGGTAGCGCGACGCTCCGGGTGACATTCGAGCTCGGAAAGGAGGCCGGCAATGTCTGTCTACGTCGGGATCGACGTGTACCGCAAGCGCTCCCAGGTGGCGGTGGTCGATGAGTCTGGGGAGGTGCTTGCCAGCCGGAATGCCCCCAACGGGGTGGAGCCGATCCTTGGTGTGATCGGCGGGCTGCCGCCGGGGACGCCGGCGGCGTTCGAGGCGGCGTTCGGCACCGGGTGGCTGGTGGGGCTGCTGGAGGGTTACGGGTTTGTCCCGCACCTGGTGCACCCGCTGCGGTGTAAGGCGATCGCCTCGGCCAGGCTGAAGAACGACAAGGTCGACGCCGCGATCCTGGCGCAGCTGCTGCGCGCCGACCTGTTGCCGGAGGCGTGGATCGCCCCACCGGAGGTGCGGCAGCTGCGGGCGCTGCTGCACCGGGTGGCGCTGGTGCGGCTGCGGACCCGGCTGCGCAACCGGATCCACGCCATCGTCGCCGACTATGGCCATGACCGGCCAGCCGGCGGGTACTGGGCCGGCCCGGGCCGGGCCTGGCTCGCCTCGCTGGAACTGCCCGCGGTGTCCCGCGAGCTGGTCGGGGACGACCTGGCGCCCATCGATGCCCTCGAAACCGTGATCGGCCGGCTCGACTGGGAGATCCACCAGCGCGGCCGGTCCGGCCCGCGGGTCAAGGTGCTCACCCAGCTGCCGGGGGTCGGCCCGTTCACCGCGCTGGTCATCCTCGCCGAGGTCGGTGACGTGAGCCGGTTCGGGCCGGCGCGCAAGCTGGCATCCTGGGCCGGGCTCACCCCGACCGTGCGCGGCAGCGGCCGCGTCGCCCACTACGGGCACATCTCCAAACAAGGCTCGGTATGGCTGCGGTGGGTGCTGTGCGAGGCGGCGCAGACGGCCAAGCGGTCTCCGCAGTTCGCTGTCGGCTTCCAGGCCATCGCCAGACGGCGCGGGAAGAAGATCGCCACCACCGCGGTCGCCCGCAAGCTGCTCACCCGCGCCTGGCACCTGCTCACCGACGCCGGGCACGCAATCCCGCAACCCGCTGCAGCATCCGCCGCCCCGGAAGGGACGCGGTGACAGACCAGGAGGAGGTCGCCAGCGCCCGGGCGAGCTCGAAGATTTGCCTGAGCCGGCCCTGCCGCGCTCGAAGAACTGACTGAGCAGCCCGGTCCCCGGATGGCACGGTCATGGCCCCGCCACCCGGCAAGCGGCCGAATGGGTGGATGTGAGACCACTCCGCCGGACCGCACCCGGGGAGCCACCCAGCGACCCCCGCCCCGGCAACCACAACCCAGCGGGCTCTTCCTCGCCCCCGATCATCGGCCACCGCTTGCCGGCGTCAAGCTCGTTCGTCCTCGCCCGCCCTGACGGGCGCTCACGCTGCGGGCGCTCCAGCTTGACCCACGGCCCGCGCGGCGGCACGAAACCGGCAGCCGCGAGGAAAGCCAGCAAAACAGTCCCTCACACCAAGCCCGGCCACACCCAGCACGTCACCGGGCCAGCCCATCACGCTCTCTTGACAGAGGGTTCCCCCATGGGTGGCAGATCTGTGCCGCTCGGCCGCGGCGAGCTCGCCATCTACAGGCAGCGCATACTCGGCAGGGAGGATGTGGATAGTGCTCCGGCCCTGCTTCCCGCGCTTGGCGCTGGTGAGGGCGTAGGGTCGGGTGCCTGGGTCCCGGCCTGACCTGCTATTCGGCTGACGCCGCTGTGGTTGTCTTGCGATTCGATCTGCC
>DASYQM010000037.1:0-33351 GCA_036005525.1 Streptosporangiaceae bacterium | reverse complement strand
CTGCTGTCCGGAAGCGGCTTCCGCGTCGTGCGGCTGGACGGCAGCCAGGACACCGACGTCGCAGAGCCAAAGGGCAGCGGCTACACCAACCTCGTGCAGCTGGACCGCAGCGAGTACACCGAAGTTCGCTGACCTGGCCCTCCGCCTTGTTGCGTGTATTTCGGGCCGGATATCCGGCGGGGATTTCGGCTGGTGGCCGCGACGGTGAACTGACCCGGGTTCCGGCGGCCATTGGTGCGGGCTGCTGGCGTGCCGCTGGCGGAGTTCGCCGGTGGCGCGGTACGGCGCCCAGGAAAGACCGGCCGTCAGCTGGCTGATCTTGAACCGATCTGGCAATACACGGCTCCCGGGGAACCGCGGGACATCTATTACGCTTACCAGATCCTGCCCTCCTTCCGGCCAACAGGCAGACGACATCAGCGTGCACGCTATAGGCCCAGCACGACGCAGCGAACATCCGGGCATGCCGCATTGAGTGTGTCGATGGTGTCGATGGTGGATATGCCTATGCGCTGCCTGGCATGAGGCGGAGATCAGCGGATGCTAGTGGCCAGCGAAGGGAGCTACCTGCGCAACGAACTCGACGATGCGCCGCGCCGCGCTACGGTCGGGATCCAGGTCGGGGTTATAGATCGCCAGGCTCCAGCCGGAGCAACCGCCGCGCTGCATCGCCGACGTCGCGACCTGGGCGAGCTGGCGCCAGGTCAGCCCGCCTGCCAGCATGACCTCGCCCGGAGCACCACAAGCCGCGAACTCGCTGCGCGCCAGGACATCGAGATCGATATGCAGCCACCAGCGAGGCGCCTGCGTCACGACGTGCGCGACCGCCGCGCGGGCGTGGCCGACCGGGTCCGCGGACACCTCGCCACCCGGGCGCAGCCACACCCGGTCAGCTACCGTCGGGACGTTCGCGGCCTGGCGGAAGAGGTCATCGCGGGGCCCGAGCATGGCGAGTGCGCCCGGGGCCAGGGCTGGCAGCCGGCCGCGGAGCGGCTCCGGCGCGCGCTCACCGGTCAGGCCCAGCAGCATGGCGATTTCCATGTTCGCAGCCTCGCCACTCGTCGACAGGTCCATCGGCGTGGCGTCCTCGTGCCCATCCACGAACACCAGGCCCGCCTGGCCAGCGACATCACGGAGCGCGGGCACCGCCGCGAGCAGCACTGAGCAGTCGGCGCCGTAGATGAAGGGAAAACGGCCAGCCGACAGCGACACGCGCACCCGGTGGTACAGCTCGCCGATCATCTGCAGTAGTGCTCGCTCGTTGAGCAGGCCCGAGCCTGCAGCGCGCTGCGCGGCCGGGCCGGGCAGCACCAGATCGGCCTCCATGACCACGTCCGGGCCCAGCACGGTAGGCAGCCCCGCGGCGCGCAGCGCCTGCGGCGCCCCCGCCTGGCCTGGGGCCCGGCCCATGCCGTCGAACGGCACCCCGATCAGATCGAGCCGCCCCACGCCCTCCTCATTCCCGGCGGTCGCAGATTCCCGCATCACATGCTCCAGGCCATCGCAGGGGTCTCGCAGCAGTGGACCGATCTCATGTTCGACCCTAGCGGGCGGAACGCGCGAGGCGGCGCGGGCCGGGCCAGGCGCGCGCTGATTCACGGTGCGATGGCCGCCAGCAGCCTGGCCGGACGGGCGCCATGGATCTACGTCAGGAGCCTTGGGCCCTCTTGACCTCCGACCACCTCATAGCCCCGGCCAAGCGCGTGCTGCACCATGTACTGGCCGAGCTTGCCGGAGGCTCCCACGATGCAGACCTTCATCGCACGTACCCCCTTCCAGGTCCGCCGCCGGCTGCACCGCAACGGGCGGCACCTGCTTTCCTTCCGGTCCCTCATGGGGGGCGGTGGAACCGGTATGGAGATCGGGTGGACCTCAAAGCCCCCGGAGCGCGCCGGTGGACTGTCTCAGCCCGGCAGGCCCTCTGGCCCCGGCATGGCGACCACAGCGTTCCTATACCCGTGGAGGGGCTTGATCAGCTTTCGCTTGCGCAGCTCGGCCAGTGCCCGGCGCACCGTCGTGCGGGCAACCGCGTACTCTTTGGCGAGCTCATCCTCGGGTGGCAGGGGAGAGCCAAGCGGGTAGGTGCCATCAGCTATACGGGCGGATAGGTCGTTGGCGAGCTGTCGCCAAACGTACTCATGGCCGCCCCACTGGCGAGGCATGTGGGCAACTCTAGGTCACCGCCAACGTTCTCCCAGCGCGTCCCTATACTCCGGCCCGCTCGCGTGCCAATCTAGGCGACGTGCCGGTCCCTGTTCTGCCTCCCCCTGGACATGCCATGGCGGGGGCGCGCGTCCCGTGGGGGCCGCGCTGATGGTGGTGCTGGACGGCGCGTCACTCACGATCGATTCCCTCGCAGCCGTCGCCGAGGCGCGCGATGAGGTTGTCCTCGCCCCGCTGGCGCGCGACCGGATGGCGGCTGCCCGCGAGGTCGTCGAGGAGGCACTGCGGACGGATGCCGCCGTATACGGTCTGACGACCGCTTTGGCGGAGCGAAAGAGCGTCGTACTGGACGCCGCGGCACGCCAGGGCTTTAGCCGGTTCCTGATCAGGGGTCACCTAATTGCCCAGGGACCGCCGGCACCGCCCACCGTCGTGAGGGCAGCGATGGTCTGCCTCGTGAACGGTTTCGCGAAGGGTGCGGCCGGTGTTCGCCCCGAGCTCGCCGAGATGCTGGTCCATGCGCTCAACCGTGGCCTGGCGCCGGCGGTTCGCAGCCTCGGTTCGGTGGGCCAGGCTGATCTCGGGCCGATGGCCGACCTCACGGAGGGGCTGCTCAACGAGACCGGCTTCGTCCTCGCGGACAACGAAGGGCTGGCGCTCGTCAACAACAACGCCTTCGCCACCGGCTGGGCCGCGCTCGCGGAGCTAGCCGCCGAACGGCTGCTGCGGGAAGCTGAGGTCGCCGCCGCCCTCGACCTCGAGGCGTTCGCGGCCAACCTCAGCATCCTCCATCCCGTGGTCACCGAGGTCCGGCCGCACCCGGGCACCGTTGCGGCGATCCGCCGCCTCCGCGCGCTGCTCGCCGGGAGCTCGCTCTTTGAGCCGGGTAACGCGCGGAACCTGCAAGACCCGCTCACCTTCCGGAGCATCCCCCAGATCCTCGGCGCCGCGGGGGACGCCCTCGGGTATGCCCGCACCACCATCGAGACCGAGCTCAACTCCGCGGGATGCAATCCCGCCGTCGTCCTGGCCGAACGGCGCATCGTGTCCGTTGGCAACCTCGACATCGTGCCGGTCGCCGCCGCGCTTGACTTTGCCCGCATCGCCCTGGCCACGGTGGTGACCTGTGCAGCCGAACGGACCGTCAAGCTGCTCCAGAGCCCCCTCTCGGGCCTTCCAGCCGGCCTGGCGGCCGAGCCGGACACGGGCGAGGAGGCCCTCGCCGAGTTCGCTGGCGCCGCGCAGGCGATCGCGGCGGAGGCGCGCATGCTCGCCCACCCGGTCTCGTTCGAGGTCGTGAGTTCGAGCAAGGCCGAAGGGATCGAGGACCGCACGACGATGGCGCCGCTCTCGGCGAGACGCCTGGCCGAGATGGCCGACCTCGCCGCGCGGGTCGTCTCCCTTGAGTTCCTCGTCGCGGCCCAGGCCGTCGACCTGCGCCGGGCTTCTCATCTTGGTGAAGGGACCGGGCGGGCGCTTGATCTCGTGCGCGAGTTTGCCGACTTCACCGCCCGGGGACGGGCCCCGCCCGCGGAGCTGGAGCCGCTCGTCGATGCGGTCCGGGCGGGCCGCTTCGCCCGGGCTGCCCTGTCCGGCCCATGAGCGGGACCGCAGTCTGCGCCCGCCCGGGCTGCGGCCGGCCCGCCCAGATCAAGCGCTGTTGCCTCGCCGGATGGCACCGGCTAGCTTCCGAAACAGGCTCCGGGCTGAAGGCGGCCAGGCCGGCGCCCGCTCCGAGCGCGATACCGGCGACCCCGAGGTGCAGATGTCTGTGGTGGTCAACAGCAGGGACGATTTCACGCTGGAGAACTACCGGCGGGTGGCCATAGGCGGGGAGTCCGTATCGATCGGCCCGGAGGCCCGCCGGACCATGGCTGAGGGCCGGGCGAACTTCTTGCGCCTGCTCGAGTCCGACCGTACCCAGTACATCTACGGCGTGACGAGCAGCTTCGGGCCGCGGGCCAAGTTCACGATCCCGCCGGACCAGCAGCGGGCTCATGGGCGGGCATTCGGTTTCCGGGGTAACTGGGGGCGCGGGTTCGGTGGCGGGTACCTCGATGAGCGTGTCGTGCGCGGCATCGTCTTCGCGCGGCTCGCCAACTTCGTCGCCGGGAACTCCAAGGCCCGGCCGACTGTCGCCGAGCGGCTGGCTGCCCTGCTCGACGGGCCGCTGCCCCGGGTGCCACTCGATGGGGAGGTCGGCGCCGGCGAGGTGCTGCCGATGGCTCATGTCCTGCAAGGCTTCCAGCGTGATGACCTTGAGGAGGGGGAGGCCAATCCGCTCGTGAATGGGTCTCCGGTGTCCGCCGCCCTCGCGGCGGACACCGCCCTGCAGGCCCGTCACCGGCTGGACCATGCCGAGCAGATCTTCGCGCTGTCGGTCGAGGCGTTCGGCGCCCCGCTCGATTCGTACGATGACGTACTCGATGACCTCTGGGGCGACAAAGACGAAGCGTCGGCACTGGTGGCGCTGCGACGCTACTTGGAGAGCGCCTCCCCTGACGGCCGGACGTCCGCCGCGGTGCCCGCGAGCTACCGGGTGCTCGGGCGGGTCCTCGGGCAGGCGCACCGGGCGGTCACGGGCGCCGAAGAGACGGCCAGGGTGTCGCTGCGTTCAGTGACCGACAATCCTGTGTACGTCTCTCCCGACGAGGGCCACCCACTGGGGCGTGCCTTCTCGACCGGCGGCTTCCACAATGCCAGGGCATACCCGGCGCTGAATGCGCTGGCGGCCGCGTGGGCAGACCTGACCCTGCTGGCCCAGCGGCATGTGACGGCGTTGTGCACCACCGCGGTTGCGCCACCACCGGGGCAGGCTTCCGGGCCTGCGGCCGGCGTGGCAACGGGCCTGGAGCCACTGCTGGGCGGCCTGGTGGAAGAGGCGCGGGCTGCCGCTATGCCGACGCTGCTTCCTGCGGCGGTCAACGACGCGCAAGATGATGTGTCCTCACCGACCTTCAGCGCTTACCGCCGGCACGCCAGGGCCGCAGAGTGCCTCGACGGTGCGCTGGCCGTGCTCGCCGCGGAGGCCAGTCAGGCGCTGTTCTCCTCCGGCCGCCAGCCGGCTCGCCCGCTCCAGAATCTGCTGGTGACCGTCCGCGCGACCTTTCCCCCGGTTGAGGGGAGCGCGCGCGAGCTCGGGGCCCGCGCGGGTGACCTGGCGGCGGCGCTGGCCCGGTCGGCGGTCACCGGTTCCTCTCCGTTCGACACCAGCCGATGACGGCCGGTCACCGAGGGAGCTTCCGGGCGCGGAGAGGACCGGATCACCCATGACGGTCCTCGTGAACACCAGGAACGACTTCACGCTCGCAAACTTCCGGCGCGTTTCCTACGGTGGTGAGCCCGTGCGGGTCGGCGCCCAGGCGCGCCGGGTCATGACGGCAGGCGCAGGGCACGGACCGGCCGTGGGTCCACCGGGCGGGGAAGCCGTCGGCCGGGCCCCGCGGGCCGCACCCGGCGCGGGCTTCGGCGGGGGGTTCCTCGATCCGGCCGTGGTGCGCGGCATCCTGTTCGCCCGCCTGGCGAGCCTCGTGTCGGGGCATGCCGGAGTCCGGCCGTCGGTCGCCGATCGGGTGGCCGCCCTGCTCGACGGGCCAATGCCGCAGGTGCCGCTCGATGGCCAGGCCGGAACCGGTGAAGTCCTCCCGATGGCCTGCGTCCTCGCCGGGCTGCGGCGCGATGATCTCGATAAGGGCGAAGAGGAGACGCTGCTGGGCGGCGCGCCGTGCTCGGCAGCCCTGGCCGCCGACGCTGCGATCAGGGCCCGGTACCGGCTCGCGCACGCGGACGGCATCTGCGCCCTCTCGATCGAGGCGTTCCGAGCCCCTCTCGGCGCCTATGACGAGGCCCTCGACGATCTGTGGGGCGATCCGCACGAAACCGCGGCCCTGCGAGGGCTGCGGCGGTATCTCCATGGTGCCGGAACGGCGGAGCGGCGATTCCACCAGGCTCCGGTGAGTTACCGGATCATCCCAAGGGTGCTGGGCCAGGTACACCGTGCGGTGGCGGCGATCGAGAAGGCGGCAACCGTCTCGCTGCGCTCCGTGACCAGCGACGTCGTCTACGTCGCCGACGAGGCGGGCCGACGAGCCGGGCGGACGGTACGGAGCGGCGGCTACCACAACGGGATGGCCTACCCAGCCCTGAACGCGCTGTCGGCGGCCTGGGCCGATCTCGCGCTGATCGCCGAGCGCCAGGTGACCGCGCTCAATACCGCCGAGACGTCCGGTCTTCCGGTCAACCTGGTGCCCCCGGGGGCCCCCGGGAACGGCACGTACGCCTACGGCTGGGCGGCGAACGGCTACGTCGAGGAGGCGCGCGCCGCCGCCACGCCCGCGCTGCTGCCGGCTGTCGCGGAAGATCCGCACGCCGACGTGCTGTCGCCGACGTTCAGCGCCTACCGCCGGGAGTGCCGCGCCGCCGAATGCCTGGACGGCGTCCTGGCCATCCTCGCGGTCGTCTCAAGCCAGGCGCTGTTCGTGACCGGCCGGAACCCGCCGCAACCGCTCCGGCCCGTGCTCTTCCTTGTGCGGTCGGTGTTCCCGCCGATCGACGGCACCGGGGAGCGGGACCTGAGCGCAGACGGCGGCCGGCTCCAGCAGGCACTCGGCGCGGCTGCGCGCTCCGGCGAGCTCGCGGTGCCGGACGCAGACCATGGCTCGGCGGCAGTGCTGCCGGGGGACAGCTAACGGGTCACGTTCCACGCGTCGAGCACGGCGCGGTCCTGGCGCGAGGCCGCGGTGCCGAGGACCGGGTGCAGGTCCATCGACGGCGAGTACCTGCTGGCCGGCACCGTGCGCCCGAGCGCCTCGGCCATGGCCCGGACGTGGTGCGGGCCGGCGCCGCAGCAGATGCCGACGTAGTTCACCCCGAGATCGCGGGCGGCCACCGCGAAGTCGGCCATCTCGAACCTTGTGCAGCTGAACGGGTCGAGCGCCAGTGGGAAGACCCGGTTCACGCCTTCCGCCCGCAGCGATTCCATCGTGGGCGAGGCCTCGGTGGTCCGGTACGGAACCGGCTGAGCGGCCACGGCGCAGTCGACCTGTTCCCTGATCCTGGCGATCAGCGGCAGCATGGTGGCGGGCCCGCGGTCGCAGTTCAGCCCCACGATGTCGGCGCCGTGATCGGCCAGGATCTTGCACGCTTCGACGTAGTCGTAACCATCCCAGGTCTCAGCCGGCCCGGTGGTTGCCAGCGTCACCATGGCCGGCAGGCCAAGCTCCCGGCTGACCTCCAGGCCGATCAGCGCCTCACCGAGGTAGTCGTTGGTCTCCGCGATGACAAAGTCGATGCCCTCGTCGGCAGCCCAGCGCAGCTGCTCGGCATACATGGCGCGCACCACGTCAGCGGTAGCCGGGTCGTGCGGGTTGTAGGCCCAGGTGTTGCACACGTTGCCGGCCACCAGGGCGCCGCCTTCCGCCGCCACCTGCCGGGCCAGCCGCACGGCCTGCCTGTTCATCGCCTCCAGCTCGGACTCACGGCCCACCTGGCGCAGCTTGTCGCGGTGGGCGTAGTAGGTCAGCGCCACCATGACGTCCGCGCCCGCGCGCAGGAACTCCCGGTGCAGCTCGGTGACCGCATCAGGGAAATCCACCACCGCCTCGGGCACGTAGGCGCCCGCCTTGACGTAGCCCCTGCGCTCCAGCTCGAACACATATCCCTCTGCCCCCAGGACCGTGCCCTGGGCGAGGCGGTCGGCCAGGACCGAGCCCGTTCCTGTCATGATCGCGTGTCCCCTCCCTCTCGCTCGCGGATCATTTACCACCGTGCCGCAACCGGTCGACGCAGCCAGCTGATGCCGAGTGGGGACAGTCACTCTATGACGCTCACCGGCGGTGCGACAGGCCGCACCCACGCCTGGCTTCAGGCGTTCGCCGCATACCGCCAGAAGTCCCGCATCAGAGCGGGCGCGGTTGGCCCGGCCATTTCCAGCTGGCTGAGCAGAATCGTTACCGCCCCGGTGGACGGGGTGATGTGCGCTGCCGTTCCGGTGCCGCCGACCCAGCCGTAGCGTCCCGGCACGTTCCATGGATCGATGGCCTCGACGTCGACCGAGCCGCCGAAACCCCAGCCCTGGCCCTCCAGGAACAATCGGCTGGCATCGCGCTGGGGCTGGGTCAGCTGGTCGGTGGTCATCTGCCGCACCGAAGCGGGCGACAACAGCTGCCGACCGTCGGCGCGCCCGCCGGCGAGCAGCATCCGGGCGAAGGAGTGCCAGTCATCGACGGTCGAGACCAGGCCACCGGCTCCGGAGGGAAACGCCGGCAGGCTGCTCCACTGCCCGCCGGGAGCGTCAACAAGCTCGAGACCGCCCGCGGGATCCGTCCGGTAGTAGCTGGTGAACCGGTCGAGCTTGCCGGTCGGCACCCCGAATCCGGTATCGATCATGCCGAGCGGTTCGAACAGCCGCTCGGCCAGGAACTCGGGCAAAGGACGGCCCGAGACCCGGGCGATCAGCACGCCCGCGATGTCGGAGCAGGTGTTGTACAGCCACGCCTCGCCCGGCTGGTACAGCAGCGGAATGCGGGACAGCGCGGCCATCCATTCGTCTGGCGCCGCGACGAGTTGTGGCTGCGGCGGTCCTTGTTTCAGCTCGCTGAACAACAAGCCGACCGCCGGCAGCGAGAAGTCGGACGGAAAGCCGTACCCGGCACGGAAGGTGAGCAGATCGGCCACGGTGATCGGCCGGACGGCCGGGACCACATCGTCGACCGGACTGGCCGGCGTGCGGACAACGGCCGGTGACGCCAGCTCCGGCAGCCACTCCCTCACCGGGTCCTGCAGCGCGATCCGGCCGTCCTCGACGAGCATCATCACCGCTGCGGCCGTGATGGGCTTGGTGATCGAAGCGACGCGGAAGATCGAATCCCGGGCCATCGGGGCGGTGCCGTCCACGTCGGCGGAACCGGCGGCGGCCACCTCGACCCGGTCGCCACGGGCGATCAGGCCCACGGCTCCCGGCATTGATCCGTTGCTGACGGAGGTCTGCAGGATGTCGTGCAGGTTGCTCATCGTTCCTCGCCCACTGTTGTGCGTCCGGAAGGAAAGACGACCGGCGCGGCGGACAATCATCGGGCCGCCGCGCCGAACCCGCCTGACCAGCCACCATTCGCCCCGGCCACAGTATCCGGCGACGTCCGCACGACCGGCCGGGCGCTGCCTTTGCGGCTTCGGGGGCAGTGATCTGCTCACTTGCGACGGAGGCGGTACCAGTGCTCGTCGAATTTGAGCTTGAGGGCTATCGGCTCCGGGTCGGTGTCGGCGACTTCGACGTCGGTGATCTGCCACGCTGGGAACGCGGCCTCGATGTCGGACGGGGTCGCCCCATGCGGCAGGGGCCCGCGCCGGCGCGGTGCGAAGACGTCGAGCAACACGGTGGCGTCGGCGGCCGCGACAGCTGTGATTTCGCGGCCCATCGCGGTTCGTTGTGGTTCGGTCAGGCCGTGAAACGTCCCGGTGTCGAGGATGAGACGGAAGCCGGTCCCGACGTCGCTGGCCCGGAGCTTGGTCACATCGGCGCGGACGATCCGCATCGGCACGCTGGACGCTGCGGCGCGTTTGCGTGCCCGCTCTACCGCCTTTGCGACGAGTTCGACGCCGGTGACGTCCCAGCCACGCTGGGCCAGGCGAACGCCCCACACGCCGCTGCCCGAGCCGACGTCCAGCGCCCGCCCGAACGGCGGGCCGCCGCCGCCTTCCTCGCGGGCGATCAGCCGGGTGAGCGTGTCCGCGAACGGCGGGTGATCGGCCAAGTCTTCCCAGGGGTGGAAGCCCACCTGGTACGCGATCTTGTAGAACGAGCTCATCGCGGCTCACCCCCGGTGAGGCCGAGCGTCTGCAGGTTGGCCATGGCCACGCCGATCGCCTCGCCCAGCTGGTCGGTCGGGCTGAATTCGACGATTTCGGCGCCCGCGTAGTGAATCGGGGTGTGGCCCGGCGGCACGTAGTAGGCGTCGCCAGCGGCGTAGGTCTCGACCCGGTCGGCGAAGCGGAACCCGACCCGTCCGCGCACCACGTACCCCCAGCGCGGGAACTGGCAGCGGTCGCCGGGCAATCCCCGGAAGATGGGCGTCAGGTCGGCGTCGGCGGTGTGGGACTCGAAGCAGACGGTGTACCCGCCGTCGAAATTCTCCAGGCTGACCTCGAGACCATCAACGGTCACCGTCTCGGAGGCCGTCGCCTTGGACACGTTCGGCATCGCATTCTCCTTGCGCCGAGTGGCTTGGATGTCGATGACGCTAAGGAGCGCACGGGGGCGGCGCATCCGCGCGAGCACCCAATCACGCGATGGCAGCGGCTGGGTGCGGCCACCCATAGGTCGCGCTAGAGCAGGTGGTGTTCGTACACGTACGCCGTGGCGGCAGCGCGGGAGGTGATCCCGAGCTTGCCGAAGATGTTGCTCACATGCCGTTCGACGGTCCGCTCGCTGATCACCAGGGCGGAAGCGATCTGGCGGTTCGACTCCCCGGCCGCGATCAGCCGGATCACCTGGGTCTCCCGATCGCTCAAAACTCTGGCCGAACCGGACGGCTGCAGCCGGGCAGCGTCGGGAGCGGCACCGAGTTGGGCAAACGCCGCCCGTGCCGAGTCCGCCTCGAGCGCCGCGCCGTCAGTGTCGCCCAGGGCACGACAGGCGGTGCCAATCTCAACGCGGACCCGGGCCACCTCATACGGTGCGCCCAGCTCGGCCCACAAGCTCGCGGCCGTTCGCAGCCGGCTGAGGGCCGCTTGCGCCTCGCCGAGGGCGAGCAGAACCCGGCCGTCGGCCGTGGCCGCCAGTGCGCGCAGGAGCGGAGCCCGCAACACTGCGGCGGTGTCGGCCAGTTCCGCGGCAGCTGCGCGGGCGCTGTCGACGTCGCCGGCAGCCAGGTTGATCTCGGCGTAGGCCGGAAGCAGCCGCGCACGCGGTACGGCACCGGCCGTCTCGCTCACCGCCCGCCGGATGGATGTGGCCGCCGCACCGATATTGCCCTCTGCCAGCCGCAGCAACGCCAGGCCGGGCTGGGGATCGCGGCCCGCGGCGCTCGCCCGGCGATACGCCGCCTCCGCCGCGGCGAACTCGCCGCGCATCCGGTGCAGCTCACCTTCCTGGTAGTGAGCCGCGCCGGCCGTGGGCCGCTCGACCGGCGTGGTCAACTGCGCGCA
Organism: Streptosporangiaceae bacterium; assembly: GCA_036005525.1. Classification (GTDB taxonomy): domain Bacteria; phylum Actinomycetota; class Actinomycetes; order Streptosporangiales; family Streptosporangiaceae; genus UBA9676. The sequence continues at coordinate 22,044 of DASYQM010000037.1, read as the reverse complement.
CGCGCGGCGAGCCTCGGCCAGCGCCGCCGGCCAGTCGCCGCGCAGTTGCAAGGCCTCCGATCGGTGCACCATGCACTGGCCGCGGAACGCCATCAACTCCGGCTGGGCGTCGCACCACGCGCTCAGCCCGGACGTCCACGCCTGCACGCGGCGAAGGTCGAACAACTCCGTGCACGCCTCGATGACACTGCAGTACGTGTCGCCGACGATCACCGGCGAAACCTCACCCGCGGTCACGGCGACCATGGCCTCGTCAAGCAGCGCCAGGCCCCGCCCCGCCTCGCCGAGGTAGATGAGCGAACGCCCCTGACCGACCCGGGCCAGCGTCACCAGATCGGCGTCACCGAACCGCGCGCCAAGCTCGGCGGCGGCCGCGAACTTGTGCTCCGCGCCGGACGCGTCTCCGCCGAAGATCGACTGAAGCGCATGCACATAGCTGCCGTATCCCTGCTCGACACAGTCGGGGCAGCGCTCAAGGAGCCGGCGGATGCGGGCGACCCAACCGCTGCCTTGTGGCACGTCGCCGGCGTTCAGCAGCCGGAAGGCCAGCCAGAATGCACACCGGACCGCCCGCTGCGGATCGTCAGCCCCCTGGTGGATGTGGAACGCACGCGTCCAGGCCTGATCACTCGCGGCATCAAGCCCGGCCAGGTAGGCGGCTGTGGCGAGCACCTCCAGTTGATCGCACGCCAACGGTGCGCGCTCATCCGCCCCCACAAGCGCGGCGTAAGCACTCGCCCACGAGTGCCGCTCGAACAGTTGCAGGCCTTCGCGAACCTCGTCCAGATCGGCCACCCCTGCCCAAGGAAACCGTCAAACGCCAAGGCATGCAACACACCGATACACCCCGGGTGGCCAGGGCGATTGACCGGGCGCTGCTCGCCCAGGGTGCCGCTGCCGCTGAAGCAACCCTGTGTTTCGAGCTGGTTCCCGATTTGCGAGTCCCTGCGGAGCTGGGTCTGTGAGACTAAGACGGCTGTGTCAGGGGGGGCGCGATGGAACGAAGGGCACGCCGCTGGCCTCCTGCGGAAGGCGCACGATTGTTGGGGTGGTGACCTTCGATGAGTGGCGAGTCTGGCACCAGCGCTCCTGAGCTGGCCAAGGGAGACCGTAGGCTGGCCATCTTGCTGGCGATGGCGATGTTTGTCCTTGTGGTCGACACCTCGGTGATGAATGTGTCCATCGCCTCGGTGGTGCACGATCTGCACACGACAGTCAGCGGGGTCCAGTCCGCGATCGCGCTTGAGGCGCTGGTGTCGGCGGCGTTCATCCTGATCGGCAGCAAGGTGGGCGATCTGATCGGGCGCAAGCGCGCGTACGTGCTGGGCCTGCTCGGCTATGCGATCGGCGCCCTGGCCATGGCGCTCGCGCAGGGCCTGAGCGCGATCATCGTCTTCTGGGCCATCGTCGGCGGGATCGGCGCCTCGCTGCTGCTGCCCGCGATGCAGTCACTCATCCACGGCAACTTCGAGGGCGGCGCGCAACGGCAGGCCTACGCGCTCGTCGGGGCCGCGGCCGCGATCGCCGCCGCCGTCGGCCCGCTGCTGGGAGGCTTCATCACGACCTACCTGTCGTGGCGGATCGCGTTCTTGCTTGAGGACGTCATCATCGTGGTCGTGCTGTCGGGCATCAGGCTGGTTCACGACGTGGAATACGCCGGATCGCGGCGGGTGGACGTCGTGGGTGCCATCCTGTCTGTCCTCGGCATGGGCGGCATCGTGCTGGGCATCCTCGTTTGGCAAGAAGGCGGCGAAACGGTGGGCCTGCTGCTTGCGCTCGGGGCGGTCTCGCTCGGGGCCCTGGCGTGGTGGCTGGTGCGGCGCAAGCGTGCGGGCAAGGCGGTGCTGCTGGACCCGGACCTGTTCAAGGCCAAGCTGTTCCGGTTCGGGGTCTCCGGGCAGGTGCTGCAGCAGATCGGCCTGGGCGGCACGATGATCGCGCTGCCGATCTACCTGCAGATCGTGCTCGAATACAGCGCTATGGGGGCGGGCCTGTCCATCGCCCCGCTCTCGCTGAGCATGTTCGCGGTGGCCCTGCTCGCCGGCAAGAGAGCGGGGAAGCGGCGTCCGGCGAGCCTCATCCGGGCGGGGTTCGCGCTGTTCACGATCGGGATGATCATCGTGGAGCCGATCGTGCCCCGGGCGACGTCCGGCTGGTATCTGGTGGTGCCGTTGCTGATCGCCGGGTCGGGGCTCGGGCTGATGGTCTCTCAGCTCAACAACTACACGCTGGCCCCGATCTCTGAGGAGCGCGTCAGCGAGGCGGCCGGGGTGAACTCGGCGGGAGGGTCGTTCGGCCTGTCGTTCGGGCTGGCGTTCGCCGGCGCCATCCTGCTGGCGGCGCTGTCCATCGGCTTCACCAGCATGGCCCAGTCGAGCACCGTGCTTTCACCGGCCGAGCAGCAGCAGGTCGCAAAGGTCCTGGAGCATGACGCTCAGGTCGTGAGCAACACCCAGCTCCAGAAGCAGCTCGCCAGCCAACCGCAGAAGACGCAGGACGAGATCATCAGGATCAACACCCAGGCCAGGCACCTCGCCCTCCAGGTGGCCCTGCTCATCCCCATCCTCGCCGGCCTGGCCGGCCTGCTCATCTCGTTCCGCATGATGCGCCAGCCAGATCCCCAGCAATCGGGCTCCGGCGAACAGGCCGTCCTGGCCTGACCCCGGGTCACCGCGCCCGCATCACAGCACGAGCAGTTCCTTCGTGGTCGTCGTGAGTATCTCCGCCGACCCGGCCGGGTCAGCGCCTGCGCCGACAACGAGGGTGTCCTCGATCCTGACTCCGCCTTTGCCGGGCAGGTAGATCCCAGGCTCGATGGTGACGGGAACCCGCTTCGCCAGCCTGCCCGTCCGGCCGTACCCGATGACCGGTGCTTCGTGCACCTCCAGGCCCACGCCGTGGCCGAGCCCGTGCTGGAAATGATCGCCGTGGCCGGCGGCCCCGATGATGGACCTGGCGGCGTCATCGACATCGGCCACGTCGGCACCTGGTATCGCGGCCGCCACGCCTGCGAGCTGCGCCGCGGCCACCACCTCGTAGATCTCGCGCTGCCAGCCGTCCGGGTCACCGAGTGCGACTGTCCTGGTCATGTCCGCGTGATAGCCGCCGTGCCGGGCACCGCAGTCAATGGTGATCAGATCGCCAGCCGCGAAGGCCCGCTCTCCCGGCGAGTGATGCGGGATGGCGCCGTTCGGTCCGCTGGCCACGATCGTGTCGAAGGCTACTGCCTCGGCGCCACGATCGATCATCGCCCGTTCCAGCAGGACGGCCAGTTCCCGCTCGGACCGGCCCGGCACGATGCTGGGCAGCACGTCGGCGAACGCCTCGCAGGTGATGGCGCAGGCCCGGGCGAGCAGCGCGATCTCGGCCTCGTCCTTGACCGTCCTGAGCTGTTCGACGACCCGGCCGAGCGGCACCAGCCGCGGACCGCCATCCAGCGCGGACAGCGCAGAGTGCCGCTCGACCGTCATCTCCTGCGCCTCGAAGGCCAGCGTGCGGCAGCCTCGCGCGGCCGCCAGCCGGGCCAAGGCCGGCTCGATCTGGCGCTCGGTGACCAGCTCCAGGTCCGGGCAGTCGCGCTCGGCGGCCTCGGCATAGCGTGAGTCGGTGCCCAGCACGGCCAGACCGTCGGCGGGCAGCAAGACCGCTGCGTTCGAGCTGACGAGGCCGGACAGGTATCGGACGTTGGCTGGGCTGGTAATCAGCGCGGCGTCCACCCCAGCCTCGGCGATTCTCTGCTGCGCCCGCCCGAGGCGGGCGACATGGATCTGCGGCATACCGCGACTCTAGCCAGCGTCCGGCCGGCGCGCCCTTTCAGCTACGGTGAGGCCATGCGCGCCGTCACCGTCGTTCCCGGGCGGCAGGGCTCGGTCGCGCTAGCCGACGTGCCGGAACCATCGCCAGGTGACGGCCGGTCTTGGTCCAGACCCGTGCGGTTGGCATCTGTGGCGCCGATCTGGAGATCATCGGCGGTGGCTACGGGTGGGCGCCTCCCGGTGAGGAACGTCTCATCATCGGGCACGAGTCGCTGGGCCGGGTGGCCGAGGCGGCACCGGGGACCGGGTTTGCCGCCGGGGACCTGGTCGTCGGCATTGTGCGCCGGCCCGACCCCGTCCCCTGCCCGGCTTGCGCGGCGGGGGACTGGGATATGTGCACCAACGGCAGGTACACCGAGCGGGGGATCAAAGCGCGGCACGGCTATGCCAGCGAGCGCTACCGCATTCATCCCGAGTACCTGGTGGCGGTCGATCCCGCGCTCGGCATCCTCGGCGTACTGCTCGAGCCGGCCACCGTTGTTGCCAAGGCCTGGGATCACATCGAAAAGATCGGCGCCAGGGCGGCGTGGGCGCCCGCCAAGGTCCTTGTCACCGGCGCTGGACCGATCGGGCTGCTCGCCGCCTTGCTGTCTGTCCAGCGCGGCTACGACACCTCTGTGGTTGACCTGGTCGCCCAGGGCCGCAAGCCGGACATGGTGCGCCGGCTGGGGGCGTCGTATCTCCCCGTTGGCGACCTGGGCGAAGCAGCCGCCGAAGCGGACATCATCATCGAATGCACAGGCTTCGTTCAGAATTTGCTGGAAGCTGGCCCGCAGCATGTGCGCCAGCGGATCATGTGCCTGACCGGGGTTTCCTCGGCCGGAGCGGAGTCGACGGTGGATCCCGGGCTTCTCAACCGCAACATGGTCCTGCAGAACTCTGTCCTGTTCGGATCCGTCAACGCCAACCGGCACCATTACGAACTCGCCGCCAAGGCGCTGGCCCAAGCCGATCCGCTCTGGCTCGCTGGCCTGATCACCCGGCAGGTGCCCATCGGCCAGTGGGCCGATGCCTATACCCGCGGGCCCGACGACATCAAGACCATCCTGAATTTCTCTGCCGGATCGCCGTAGCCGCTTACCCGGTGGCGGCGTCTTGCAGCTCGGCTCGGATCAGCTTTCCGACCGAGTTTCGCGGCAAGTGGCCGACGAAGGTCACGACGGCAGGCACCTGGTGTGCGGCGAGATGCTCCCGGCACCAGGTCAGAAGTTCCTGTTCGGTCGCGTCGGTCCCGGGCGCCAGGACAACGAAGGCCTTCGCCACCTGTTCGCCGCCGGATTCCGGGACCGCTACCACTCCTGCGTCGGCGACCGCCGGGTGGCTGAGGAGAATCCGTTCTACGTCACCGGGGTGCACAACCTCCCCGTGGCAGACGAAGCTGTCAGCGACCCGGCCGACGATCCAGATGTACCCGTCCTCGTCGGGGCGCGCTACATCCCCCGTCCGAAGCCATCCGTCCGGCGTCAGTGCCGCGGCCGTGTCCTCGGGCCGGTTCCAGTACCCGGCCATGACGTTCGGGCCGCGGACGAGCAGCTCCCCCGCCTGGCGTGGCCCCACGTCGGCGCCGGCCGGCCCGACGATCTTGGTATCGACGAACAGCGGTGGCGTCCCGGCAGAGCCAACCTTGCTGAGCGCGCTTTCGGGCCGAAGCAACAACGCGACCGGCGCTGCCTCCGACAAGCCGTAGCCCTGCAGCAGGGTCAGGCCCCGCTCCAGGTATGTGCGGATCAGCGGTTCGGGGACCGGGGCACCACCTGTCAGCAGAAAACGGACGCCCGACACGTCGGCGGTCGGCCAGAGCTTGGAGCGGGTCAAGGACTCCAAGATGTCCGGGTTACCGAAGCCCACCGTGACGTGATGCTGCTCGGTCAGCCTGAGGATGTCGTCAGGACGGACGTCGCCTGGCACCACCACTGCCCCGCCCATGAACAGAACCGGCAGCACGTTCACCCCGGTCCCCCCACCCGGAAGAAGGGGACGATGGCTATCGTCACGTCGTCGCTGCGGAAGTCGGCGCAGGTGAGGAGGTTCACAACGTTCCAGGTGACATTGCCGTGGGTCAGCATCACCCCCTTCGGCCGGCCTGTCGTGCCAGAGGTGTGTGGAAGCAGGCACAAGTCGTCCAGCCCGACCGTCTCCTCGACGGCGTGGCCGGGAGACCCGGCTATCAGCGCCTCGAAGTCCGCCGCCCCGTCCAGCGAGCCCGCGACCGCGACCCGGCGGAAGCCCGAACCGCGCACCGCCATAGCGCCCGTGGCACAGTGCTGGATGAGGGCCCTTGGCTTGATGTCCTCGAGGACCCAGGAGATCTCAGCCTCGTCCAGCCGATGATTCACCGGAGCCATCGCCGCGCCGAGCAGGCCGGCCGCGAACAGCGATTCGAGAAACGCCGGGTGGTTCGGTCCCAGCCACGCCACCCGGTCGCCCTTCGCCACGCCCAGCGTCCGAAGGCCGTTGGCCAGCCGGCGGCCCCGGGCAGCCAGTTCCGAGTACGTCAGCGAGCGGTCCCCTGCGATCAGGGCCACACCATCGGGTGCCGCCCGGGCCCGGCGCTCGATCCACGAGCCAATGCCGACGTTCCCGACGGCGGCGCTCGCAGGCATACCGCATACCAACACGCCGCCGGGCCGACCGGCAAGGGCAACCGGTTCAGCTGGCCCGCCGACGCGCCTGCCTGCCGTCCGGGCTCGGCGGCCGGGGGCCGGCCGTGCCTCAGGCGCCTGAGGGTCGTCTTATGGCGGCTTCGTACTGCTCGGCAATGCTGGCGGGGATGCGCCCGCGGGCGCTGAGCACGATGCCCTGGTCCTTCGCCCACGCCCGGATGTCGCTGCTGCGCTCACGGCTTGCGGCGGTGCGCGACGACCGGCGGCGCGCTGCTCGTCCGGCCTTGCGGGCATGTGCGATGTACGGGGCGAGCCGGGCCCGGAATGCGCTGGCGTTGACGGTGCTCAGGTCGATCTCGTATTCGGTGCCGTCGATCCCGAACCGCACCGTCTGATTCGCCGGGCCACCACCAAGATCGTCTTCAAGGACGACGGTTATCTTCTGTGCCATCGTGGCCTCCATGCCGGTGATGGTCTATCTGCACGCTACCGACCGGATGTCATGCCGCGACCACCGCGCCGCCGGGTCAGCGTTACGGGCGGGGAGGGCCGGCCTAGGCCCGCGTAGTATCTGCCCTTGTGGCCATGGAAACGCTGAGCCAGCCGCGCCCCATCAGGGTCGGCGGCCAGTTCTACGTGGCGCAGTTCTTTGACCCCGAAACGAAGGACGTGCTGGCCGGGCCGGTGCCCGAGGTACCGCTGGACCCCGCGGCCACGGTCCTCGGCCGGACGGCCAGCCCGCCCAGCCTGCGACGGCTCACCCGGGACCAGTACGAACTCGCGCCGGGCGACCAGGAATATCCGTGGCCGACCATCAGCCGTTCCGCCGGGGACGAGGGTCAGCCGGGCTAGCGGTGATCCCTCCACACGGCCACCATGCCGGCGGCACGGCACCTGCACGGCCGCCGCCTTGACTGGCCGGTCCAGCGCGCACGTCCGTTCGGCGCAGGCGCGCGGCAGCTTGAGCTCGCGAGGGGGGCGCGATGAGTGTCGGCCAGCTCAGTCCCGGGATCGAAGCGCTACGGGAACTTAGCGCGTTTCCGCTGGTGGAGGCCCTGTTCGGCCGCCGCTCGCGGCGCTTCGCCCTCGGTGATGAGATCCCGGATGGCCCGCTTGCCTACCGGTCCAGGCATGACCCGGTTCCGCTGAGCGACCTTGAGCGGATGCTCGTGCTCGGCGCGATGGGCGGAACGACCGGCTGGCACTTCTCGATTACCCGGAACGCCCGTTATGCGCCGCATTTCCCGAATTATGCCGGTGCGGCCGCGGGGCGCACGTTTCCCTCCGCGGCCGGCTTCCACACCGCCGAGCTCTTCTTCACCGACGACTCGGGGGTGTACTTCTTCCCGACCCGGGACGCCGGCGCGCTGGTTGACCCCGCCGCCGGTGAGGTGACGCCCGCACTGATGGCCGAGCGCCATCGCGGGCTTGTCAGGAAGCTGGCTGACGGGCGGCTGTACCTGCCGGCCGCCGAGCCCTACCTGGAGGGGCACAACACCTGGTGTGTGAACGTCCCCGGGTCGCTGCTCGTCATCCCGGTGGCCGACATCGCCCAGCACCTGATCGCGATCCTGTGCTTCCTCACCCAGAACGGCTACGCGCTCTACGACGACGTCAACGGCCACAAGATCACCGCGCTGGCGGAGTTCAGCGGGCTGGTCGACACCGGTGAGCCGCTCCCGCTCACCTTCATCGAGCAGTATGCGCTGACCGAGGCCACCGCGGAGCTGGCCACCGCGTGCTGCGCGGGCGTGCTGCTGTTGCAGGGGATGGGCCTGGGCGGCTGGATGTTCGACCGGATCGACCGCTTCTCCATGCTCGGCGCCTCGGGCGATCCCGACGTCCCTGGCCTTCGATTCCGGTACGACCAGGACGAGCGCTGGCCGGTGCCCAACCCCACGGGCCGCGAGGGGGTCTTCGAGGCCTACTGCCCGCCGCACCACCCCGACATGGCGGGCGCGGTGGCGGCCTTCGCCGAGCGCAAGTTCGGCCCCGGCGGCCCGTTCAACCCGCAAACCCCGGGTGCCTGGACCGACAGCCCCCGCGTGCGGGGGAGCGCCCAGATTCATGACGACGCGTTCAAGGCGTGCGTCGCCGTGCAGGCGCAGTACGTCTTCGACACGTTCGGCAAGTTCCCCGGGACGGTGCCGTCGGTGTTCATCATGAACTACGTCCAGGCCCATCACCTCGACCTCGAATTCTACGACCGGTTCTTCAGGCAGGGCGCATACCTGCGCACGCACGCCGAGCACATGCAGCGCTGGCATGGCCGGCCACAGGAGCACTGAGGCATGGGGCGGGGCTGGCCGACGGTATCGGCCTCAGCGTGCGCCGTTGCCGAGGGCGGTGAGCAGGGCCAGGACCAGGGTTGACACGGCTAGCAGCCCGTGGGCGGTGACGACGACAACAGGGAAGTTCCCCTCCGCCGGGACGGCGACCAGGCCCCCGGGGGGCTGCGGCAGGCCCGCCGACCGGGCAGGTCCCCGGTACACCGGGATCCAGCGCAGGAACATCGTGGCGCCGAGCACCGCGATGGCGACCAGGATGCCGACCGCCGTCCAGGCCAGCGACTTCCGGTTAAAGATCAGGAAGGCCACCCAGACCGACAGCCCGGTCGCCGCCAGGCCCAGGTGGGTGAAGATGATCGGGACGGGCAGCCTGCTGCGTGCGACGCCGTGGCTGGTGACATCGTTCTCGATGAGCCACACCGCCAGCATGAACAGCCCCATGAGAACGGTGGCGAACCAGGTGATCACCGTTGCAAAGCCCATGTTCCCCCCTGCGCCGGGTCGGCGTGAGTGCAGAATAGTCCGCCTTGGGCCATGTCGTCCGGGTTTCCGGTGGCGGCGGTCCCGGTCAGCCGGGACCGGCTCCGTAGCGGCCGGGGGTGCAGGCCCCTGCCGCATGTTTCCTTACCGGGAGGCATCGGGGGTTGATAATCGGGGGCATGGGGGAGCTCCCGACGGGGACGATCACGATGCTGTTCAGCGACATCGAGGGCTCGACGATGTTGCTGAGTGGTCTTGGTGACCAGTACGGCGAGGCGCTGTCGGTGCAGCGCGCCCTGCTGCGCGCCGCGTTTTCCTCGCACGGCGGGCAGGAGATGGGCACCGAGGGAGACAGCTTTTTCGTGGTGTTCGGGTCGGCGGGAGACGCGGTCCGGTGCTGCGTGGCGGCGCAACGCGCTCTCGCGGCGCACGACTGGCCGGGCGGGGTCGCGGTACGCGTCCGGATGGGCCTGCATTCGGGGGAGCCGGCCCGGCACGAGGATGGGTACATCGGGCTGGATGTTCACCGGGCGGCGCGCATTGCGGCGGCCGCCCACGGTGGCCAGGTGGTCCTGTCGGAGGCGACGCGGCTGCTGGTGGAGCCGCGGCTGCCCGCCGGGGTGTCGATCCGTGACCTGGGCTTTCACCGGGTGAAGGACATCGAGGCACCGGAACGGATCTACCAGCTGGTCGCCGCCGGCCTGCCGGAGCAGTTCCCACCGCTGAAGAGCCTGGGCGCCCCGGTGGCAACCGTTGGCGTGACAGCGGGCGTGCACGGCTTCCCGGCGGCGCTGACGCATTTCATCGGCCGTTCTCGCGAGCTGGATGACGTCGCCGAACTCCTGGCGCGCTACCGCATGGTGACGGTGACCGGGCCGGGTGGGGTGGGAAAGACCCGGCTGGCGGGCGAGGTAGCTCAGCAGGTGGCCGGCCGGTTCGCCGATGGGGCGTGGCTGGCGGAGCTGGCCGGCGTGGCGGATCCGGACGCGGTGCCGGCCGCGGTGGCAACGGCGCTCGGAATTCAGCAGGGCCGCGGCGGCTCGGCGCTGGAGGCCCTTGCCGAAGTGCTGACGGCCCGGCAGGTGCTGCTGGTGCTCGACAACTGTGAGCACCTGATCGACGCGGTGGCGGAGTTGTGCGGGACGCTGCTGCCGGCCGCCGACGACGTGCGGATCTTGGCGACCAGCCGCGAGCCGGCCGGAGTGGCGGGGGAGGCCCGGTACCGGCTGCCGCCGCTGGGCCTGCCGGAGCCGGGGCGCCGTGCGGAAGCTGACGGGGCAGCGGTTGCCCTGTTCGCCGACCGGGCCCGCCAAGCTGACCCGCATTTCGCCATGAGCGACGAGACCGGGGCGGCGGTTGCCCGGCTGGTGACGCGCCTCGACGGCATGCCGCTGGCGATTGAGCTGGCCGCGGCGCGGGTGGAGGCGCTGGGTGTGGGCCCGTTGCTGGACCGCCTGGACGGCCAGTTCGACGTGCTGGCCGGTACCGGCCGGCGGGCACCGGCCAGGCACCGGTCGCTGGCGGCGACGGTGGAGTGGAGTTACCAGCTGCTGGGCGAGGATGAACAGCGTGTGTTCCGCCGGCTCTCGGTGTTCCCCGGCCCGTTCACGCTGGAGGCCGCCGAGGCGGTCGCCGGGGCCGGTGCCGGGCCGGCGGTGCTGCAGCTGGTGGACTGTTCACTGATCGTGCCTCCCCGCGCGGGCCCCGATGGGCGGCCCCGTTACCTGATACTGGAGACTTTGCGCGCCTACGGGGCGGGCCGGCTTGCCGAAGCCGGAGAGCGGCCCGAGGCGGCCGCCGCGCTCGCGCGGCACGCCCTGCAGGTGGCCGGTCAGGCCGAGGCCGGCCTGGTAACCGGCGATGGGGAGCTGGCCGCCGCCCGGTGGCTGGACGCCGAGGACGCCGCTCTGCACCAGGCGCTCGGCTGGGCGCTGGAACACGACCCGGATACCGCGCTTCGACTGGCCATCGCGATGGCGCCGTGGTGGCTCGTGCGCGGCCGCTGGGCCACGGGTTACCAGGAGCTTGCCGCAGCCGCCGGGCACGCCGCCGAGGGCGGCCCGGAGTGGTGCACCGCGCAGTTCTGGCTGGGCATGCTGACGGCAGGCTCCTCCGTGACCACAAGCTTCGGCCACCTCACCGCGGTCCGGGACGCCCTCGCGGGGCGCGCGGCCGCGCCGCTGCTGGCCCGGGCGCTGGCCTGGCGTGCCGGAGCCCTGGCGAACCTGGGCCGCGTCTCCGAGGCGGTTGACGAAGGTCGCCACGCGCTCGCGCTGGCCCGGGAACTAGGCGACCCAGCAGGCGAGGCGTACGCGCTGTACTGGCTCGCGACCACAGCCGAGTACCTGGCCAACCATGGGGACGCCGAGACCTGGCTGCGCCAGGCACAGCGGATCGACCAGGCTGCCGTGCCCGGATGGATCGTCCGGCACAACACCAACAGCCTGGCGAGAGTCCTGGACGAGGTCGGCGAGGCCGCCGAGGCCCAGCGGTACTGCGCGGACGCCCTGGCCATGGCCCGGCAGGCGGGAGCCCTCTACGACCAGGGTGACTGCTTGCTGACCATGGCGGTGCTGGAGCTCCATGCGGGCCGGCTCGCCGAGGCGCGCGCGCATGTGCCGGAAATTCTCGAGCTGTACGAGCAGACCAGCGCCGTTCTGCTTCTGATCAACTGCCTCGACCTGTGCGGGGACCTGTGCGCCGCAACGCGGCGCTGGCGAGAAGCCGTCACGGCGTGGGCGGCCTACGCTGCCGTCAGGCGGGCCACCTGGATACAAGGTGAGGGCCAGGTAGATGACCCGGCAGGCGAGGAAAGGTCCCGGGAGCCGCTACGCGAGGCCAGGGAGGCGCTGGGACTCACCCTTGCCCGCGCGGCGGAAGAGCGCGGCGCCGTCATGACCCCGGCGACCGCCGCCGAGTACGCGCTGCTGCTCGTCACCGAAGAGCCGGACGAGGCAGCCGCCGCGCCCAGCCTGGAGCGGCTGAGCACGCGGGATCGGCAGCTGGTCACGCTGGTCGCCCGGGGCCGAACCAACGCCCAGATCGCCGCCCAGCTTTCCATCAGCGTCCGCACCGTCCGCTCCCACCTCGACCGGATCCGGGGCAAGACCGGAAGCCAGCGCCGCGCCGACCTGACCCGGCTGGCCCTGCAGGCGGACCTCGTCTAGCCGCGCCACCGCGATGTCAAGACGTGCGTCACGGCTCCGTCCCACTGCTGAGAGCGCGCCACCCGCGTCAGGCGGTCTTCGGTGGCGCCGGTTCGGCTGGCTGGTAGGTCGCGATCACTACCCCCGTGGTCGTCGTCACGCTGTCGGCGAGCCGCAACGCGAGCGAGACGCCATCGGGGAACAGGCGGTGCCCCGATCCCAGCACGAGCGGGTGGATCAGCAGCACGAACTCGTCGATCAGGTTGTGCCGCACGAGCGATCCGATGAGCGCCCCGCTGCCAAGGATCACCAGATCCTTGCCAGGCCGCTCCCTGAGCCTGGCCACTGCCTCCACGGCGTCGCCCGCCAGCAGCGTGGAGTTGGCCCACGGCAGCGGCTCGGTCAGCGTCGCCGAGGCGACGTATTTCTGGGTGTTGTTGAGCACCTCGGTGTAGGGGTTGCCGGTCCGGTTGGGCCAGACGCGGTAGAAGTCCTCGTAGGTCCGCCGGCCCAGCAGCAGCGACCCACCTTGGGCCATGCCCTGGCCCATGCGTTCGGCCATGACCGCATCGTTGTAGGGCAGCGCCCAGCCGCCGTGCTCGAAACCGCCCCGGCGATCCTCGTCCGGGCGGGCCGGCGCCTGCATCACCCCGTCAAGCGTCACGTTGTTGACGACAACCACCCTGCTCATCGACGTTCCCTTCTGCGGCCGGGCAACCGGCGCCAGACCGGCTTCTCACCATCTACACGAACGGCCTGCTACCGAATCGACATCCCGGTCGGAGCTGCCGGGATCAGGCTGGCTGAGGGGCACTGCTCGCGAGCGTGGCGTTGATGGCGTCGAGCGTGAGATACATCGTCACGCCAACCCAGGAAAAGACCGCCATCTGCCGGAAATCGAACCCCGCCTCTGCCAGCCCGTCCCGCAGCGTCTGCCGCTTGAAGTCCACGGGGGCGAAGACGAGGCCGGCGGGGCTGCCCACGCCCAGCTCGGCCAGCCGCCGCCGCTTCCATCGCTGGCTCGCCGGGTGATCGACCTCGAAGACCCGCAGCCGATCCAGCAGATCGTGACGCCGGTAGGCGAAGGAATCCAGGCCGGCGCCCAAGATTACATACTGACGCACACCGTCGGCGGCCGCCTGCTCAACGATGTCCTCGGGGAACCGGGCCCGCACGCACATCCAGCGGCTGAAGGCGACGAGGAACGGGTGAGGCAGCTCCGCCCGCAGCCGCTCCCGCAGCGCCGCCCCCTCGCGGCCGGCCAGGCCGAGGGCGAGATAGTCGTCCATGACCCACGGCCGGGGTTCTTCACGATGAAGGGCCCGGGCAACCGCCGTCAGCACGGCGGTGCGACTCGGGCCCCGAGCGGAGTCCGCCATGCGAAGCAATCGTAGTGATCCAGGACCCAGCCGCCGCGAGGTGCAGCGTCGCCGCGGCGCCGCGGTCCGGCCTCATCCGGGCGCGACGAGCAGCTGCGCGGCTGGGTCCCATCGCCAGGCTGTGCTCGGGGTGATGTGCGTTCCGCCCACCCAGCGGTCGGCGTTCAGCAGTGTCACGCGGTCTGCCTGCTGCTCGAGGACCCGCTCGCCGGTGTGCGTCAGCCTGAGTGAGAGCGCGGCGAAGGCGTGGGCGTCGCCCAGCGGCGGGGCGGGTGGGAGCGGCTCGCCGGCCTGCGTCTCGACGAGGCGCGCTTCGCCCTGGCCGAGGGCCGCGAGGGTGCGGTAGAGCCAGGCATCGCCGAGGAACGGAGCGGCCTCACGGTCCTGTGTCGCGAGAAACACTGCTGGCGGCCGGTCCGCGCCGGCCGCGATTACCTGCAGTGTCCGTCGCTCGGTCCCCGACAGGCCGTCCTGCGGCGCCGGGAGCTCTTCGAGCAGCCGCCGCAAGGCCGGGCCCAGGAACGGCAGCTGCGGAATGTGTTGCATCGCATGCGCGACGAGCGCCGTGGGGTCGGGGCGGCGCAGCGCATCCCAGGCCGAGGTCGCTGCGGTGAGGGTGCCGGGTGCCGCCGCGACGCGTGCGGGCCACAGCGTCTCCAGCTGCTGCGCGGTCAGTTCGCCGAGCCCGCGAAATGACGGCTTGCCGGGGAACGCGCCGACGACGATCAGCTCGGGCGCCTCCGTCGTTGTGCCCGCCAGCGCAAGCACATCCAGGAGCTGGAGCTGGTCGTACAGGTCGTGCTCGAACCACAAGACGACCTGTTGCCCGCCCTGCAGCGCTTGCAGGAGCTGCCGGTCGCGTCGCTGCAGCGAGGACAGGATCGTAGGCTTGCTGCCCCACCCGCAGGCGGACAGGAAGGCGGCCCGGGCACGCAGCAGTTCCCGCCGCGGTCCGGCCGGTCCTGGTCCTTCGTGCAGGACGTCCTGCCACGGCAGGACCGCGCCGCCAAGTGAGGTCTGCCGCAGCGTGTTGCCCGCGCTCTCACCGTTGGTCACATGCAGCGGTGCTGGGTGCGACGTGGCGTCGCGCCCTCGCCGGGCCAGGTAAGCGGCACCGCAGGTGCAGTGGTCGAGCGACTCGCACGCGCACCCGACGATCCGGGCGAGTTCGTCGCGCATGCGCCGCAGCGCCGCGATGCGCGCGTCGATCTCGTCGATCTTCGCAGCCATCCGCACCCGCAGGGCTTCCGGAGCGGGCACGCGCCCACCCCGCACCGCGCGGAGGTACTCCTCGATCTCCGCCAGCGTGAAACCGATCGCTTGCGCATCCTTGATCGCACGCACGAAGCGCACCGCGTCTTCGTCATAACGGCGGTGCCCACCCGCCCCCCGTGGCGGCTCGGGCAGCAGGCGGCGGCGCTCGTAGTACCGCAACGTCTCGACGCTGACGCCCGCGCGCCGCGCCACCTCGCCCGCTCTCACACCCGGACTCTAAACCCGTACCCCGGTACGGAGATCAAGGGAGTGTCTTCCTGGCCCGCCACAGGCCGCGAATGGCGGCTGACCGGCGGCCAGCGGGGGTTGCTTTGTGCAGGCAGCACCACCATGGCGAGGATGCCTGCATGATTGACCGCCCGGCCTCGCGCCGCTGGGATCGGCATATGAGCGCAGTGTGGCTCACCCTGCACACGGGCCTGCGGGTCCCCGGGCCCGGCGGTGGCGTGCGGTGACCGCGGTCTGGCTGTTCTTGCGGGCGGAGGCCCGGCGCCGCTGGCGGGCCTGGCTCTCCCTCGCGCTCATCGTCGGTGTTTTCACCGGTGGGGTAGTGACCGCTGCGGCGGGGGCGCTGCGGACCGGCTCCGCGTACGCCCGCTTCCTCGACTGGAGCAGGGCACCCGATGCTGTCGTCGCCGCCCAGCCGTACAACCCGATCTTCGCCCGGCTCTCGCCCACCGCTGTGATGCGGGTTCCCCAGGCCGAGAACGCCGCCGTTATCAAGACACTCCTCCCGCACCGGAGCATCATCAGTTTCCTGAGCCCGGCCAGCAACGCGATCCCCGGCCAGTTCTGGAAGCGGAAGATCCTTTCCGGCCGTCTCGCCGATCCCGGCAGGCCCGACGAGGTCAACGTCTCGTTCGCCCTGGCTCAGCGGCTCCACCTGCGGGCAGGGGACCGGCTGCCGCTGGTAATGACCGCAGACGGCCGGCCGGTGCCTTTCGTGTTCCGTGTCGCCGGGATCGACGCGGCCCAAATGGAATTCCCGCCGCAGCCGGGGAACGGCACCTATGTCGCCTGGGGCACCCCGGCCTTCTACCGCCAGCACCGGGAGCTGGACGGATTCATCCAGGTAGCGCTGCGGTTCCACCGCGGCAGCCGGGACTGGCCCGCGGTGCGGCAGGAACTCCGCAGGCACACGCACGGCAAGATCGTGCAAGCCTCGCTGCTCTCTGACCAGTCGGTGAACACCCAGCGGTCGATCCGCCCACAGGCCGTGGCGCTGTGGCTGCTCGCGGCGCTGTTCGGCATCATCGGGCTGCTCATCGTGGGCCAGCTGCTGGCCCGGCTCACCTTCTTGGAAGCTACCGAGTACGGCACCCTGCGCGCGCTTGGGATGAGCCGCAGGCAGCTGATGACCGGGTGCCTGGGCCGGGCGGTGGCGATCGGTGCCGCGGGCGGGCTCATCGCTGCGGTGCTAGGCATCGCGCTGTCCCCGCTGCTGCCGCTGGGCCTGGCGCGGGTGGCAGAGCCGCACCCGGGGATCGACGCGGATGTTCCCGTTCTGGCCGCCGGCCTGGCCGCCGCGGTCCTGATCACCGCGGCCTGCGCGGCCTGGCCGGGGTGGCGGGCCACGGCGGAGCGGCCGGTGGGCAGGCTGGCCGAGCCCCGCCGGCAGCGGCGCCGTACGGTCATCTCCCGGCTGGCGGCCGCCGGGCCGGTCCCGCTGGCCATGGGCACCCGGCTGGCCCTGCACCGCGGCGCGGGCCGGACAGCGGTGCCGGTGCGCAGCGCGGTCGCCAGCGCGACCATGGGCGTGGCCGCGCTTAGCGCCGCGATCGTGTTCGCCGGCAGCCTCAGCCACCTGCTCGCCTCGCCCGCCCTGTACGGCGTGACCTGGGACGCTGCCGTGACCAACAATGCCGGGACCGGCGTCCGCCCGATGATGGCCACGGTCAAGCGGGACCAGCAGGTGGCGGCGTGGACCACCGGCTCTGCCGGGGGCCATTTCGGGCCGGGCGCATCGAGTTCGACGCGATCGTGCTCGAGATGCCCGGCGGCGCGTCGTTCGTCCCGGCGCCGGTGACCGGCCGCCTGCCCAGGACCAGCCGGGAGATCACGCTCGGCACCAAGACCCTGCTGCAGCTTCACGCCCGGATCGGCGCCACCATCCCGGTTGCGATCCCGCTTCTCGACACCCCGGCCCGCCCGATGACCGTCGTCGGGACCACCGTGTTCCCCACCCTGAGCGATGCGCTCGGCCTGGGCACCGGCGCCGCGCTGACCCCCGGCGGCATACGTTACCTGCTGCCGGCGAACACCCCGAATCCGCCGCCCGCCGTGATGTTCGTCCGCTTCCGGCCCGGCGCCGGGCCGCAGGCAGGCCGCCAGGCGCTCGCCGCGCGGCTGGCCGAGGTCGGCTCGTTCACGGTGGATGGCCCGGCCACCCCGACGGATCTGCTCAACTTCGGGCAGGTGCGGGACCTGCCGCAGGTGCTCGGCATCGGCCTGGCGGTGGTTGCCCTGCTGACCATCGCGCACCTGCTGATCACCTCGGTGCGGCGGCGGCGGCGCGACTTCGCGATCCTGCGGGCGCTCGGCTTCACCTCATGGCAGGTCCGCGGCACGCTCTGCTGGCAGGCACTCACGCTGGCCGGGATCGCCCTGGTGATCGGCGTGCCGGCCGGGATCGCGTGCGGCAGGCTCTGCTGGCAGGTCTTCGCGCACCAGCTCGGCATCACCCCGGTGGTGGCCGTGCCGCGCGCGGTGCTGGCCGTGATGGCGGCCGGCTGGCTGGCCGCCGCCACGGTGATCGCTGCCCTGCCGGGCGAGGCCGCCACGCGGAACCGCGCGGCCCGGGTGCTGCACAGCGAATAGCGCGCCCGCATTCCTCATGGCCGCAGCGCGCGTTATGCGGCAACGTGGGTAGGGTCCTGCCCCGCTGACCGCCGGAGGCGAGTGCCAGATGCACGTTGAGGTCAATGGGACGCGGTTGTGGTTCGACGTCGACGGGCCGTCGCTGGTGCCGGAGGGCCCGCGGATGCTTCGGCGGCCGACCGTCGTCCTGGTGCACGGCGGGCCCGGCAGCTACGACCATTCCTATTTCAAGCCTCACTTCGGTCATCTGGCCGGCCAGGTGCAGGTCGTCTACCTGGATATCCGCGACCACGGCCGCTCCGCGCGGAACGACCCGGCGGACTGGAGCTTCGAGGTCTGCGCCGACGACCTGCGCGCGTTCTGCGACACGATCGGGATCGCCGGGCCGGTCGTGCTGGGTCACTCCATGGGCGGCTTCATCGCCATGCTGTACGGGGCTCGTCATCCTGGCCACCCGGGAGCCCTGATCCTGCAGTCCACCATGGCCCGGTTCGACCTGGCGCGCCTCGCCGATGGCTTCCGCGGCGTGGCGGGCGCGGAGGTGGCCGAGCTGGCCCGGCGGGACTACGGCGGCGATCCCATCACCGATGAGCAGTGGGCAGCGGTCTTCGCCGCATTCGGGCCCCGGGTCCCGGGCGCCCAGGAGCTGGCACGCAGGATCCAGAACCCCGAACTGGGCCGGCCCGGCATGGACCTGCTTCGCCGCCTGGACGTGACAAGCCAGCTGGTCGGCATTACCTGCCCGACGCTGGTGTGCGTGGGCGAGCTCGATCCGGTCACCCCGGTGGCTGCCGCACGGGAGATCGCCGGCGCGCTGTCACCCGGGATCGGCCGGCTCGCGGTGATCCAGGGAGCCGGTCACTTCCCGTGGCTGGACCAGCCGGGTTTGTACTGGCCGCTGATCACCGGCTTTGCCACCATGGCGGCCTCTGGGCCCGGCGCCCAGGCGCCGGGCACCACCGGCTGAGAAGCGCCGAGCGCCTGCTCCCATACCCCCGGCCGGCTGCTGGCCGGGCGGCCGGTCGGCGATTCACGCGTGCGCGGCGCCGCCGCGCCGGTGCCCAGCCCGGCTCGTAAGCTGGTGGCGCGATCATGGAGGGAACCTCGATGGCTGACGCCGACGACGTACGCCGCCTCGCGCTGGCCCTGCCCGGCGTGGTCGAGATCGACAGCGACGGCTTCGACTTCCGGGTGGCCGATAAGGGGTTCGTTTGGTCCTACCCGGAGCGCAGGCCGGGCAAGCCGCGGCTCATCCGGACCGACATCGCGGTGCTGTACGTCGGGGATGAGGCCGAGAAGCAGGCTCTTCTCCTCGGCGAGCCAGAGGCCTTCTTCACCACGCCCGGTTACGACGGCTGGCCGCTGGTGATGCTCCGGCTGGCGGAGGTGGACGCCGAGCGCCTGGCGGAGCTCGTGACCGACGCATGGCGGATGCGTGCCCCGGACGCGCTCGCCGCCGAGTTCGACGAGGGCACCGGATCCCCGGCCGCGGGACTGGGCTAAGCTGCCCCGGCGCCCAGCCAGCTTCCGTCGCGGGACTCGCTGCCTACCGCCGCTGGCCCACGTAGGCGATGCGGTTGGCCCGGATCTCTCCGGCGTCGATCGCCGCCTGCTCATCGTTGTCGCTGATGCCAGCGAGGTTGGGGAAGAAGTAGGGCCCGTAGGCGAGCAGCCGGGGGTCGAACCGCACGTCAAGCTCGCGGACGATGTCCTGGCCGGCGTGCAGGCCCTCCTGTTCCGCCCAGGCCCGGCAGTATCCGTCCCAGGGCAGGCACGAGGCGCGCCACTGGTCCCGGTGCCGCTGCAGCCAGTCGTGCTCGTCCGGGGGCTGCGGGAGCCGGTCGAAGCACCACCGGGCGGTGGCCTCATCGAACCGCTCCCGCGCCCATTCCACGACCACCAGCGCCCCGCCGGGGACCAGCGCCGCCGCGGCCAGGTTCAGTACCTCACCCACGTCGGTGACGTGGTGCAGTGACGTGCACGCCACGACCGCCTGGGCGGGCCCGGGCATTTCATATCGCTCGAACTCGACCCGGTGGTACCAGGGCCCGTCGGGCGCCTCCGGATCGACTCCGGCCGCGTCGTAACCGGCGGAGTGCAGCATCGGGACGAACCCGCCCAGTGGGCCGCACCCGATCTCCACCACTGCGGCGGGCGGGCCCGGCAGCCAGGCGCGGACGAATGGCCAAACCGCGGCAAGCCACCGCTCATCGGGCGTCACGTCGCCACAGCCTACGCCGCCGGCCGGACAGGAACCCGGCGCGCCGGGCCGCGCCTTCGGGCGCCGGTGGGGCTCACGCGACAATGCTCCTATGACGTCGCAGCAGCGGTTCACCCACATCACCCGGCCCGAAGGCGTCGCCCCCGGCCCTGGCTACTCCCACGTCGTGACCGGCACCGGGCAGCTGGTCGCCGTGTCCGGCCAGGTGGCCACCGGCGAGACCGGCCAGCTCGTCGGCCCCGGCGACCCGTCCGCGCAAGCCCGCCAGGTGTTCGAGAACCTGCGGCGCTGCCTGGCGGCAGCGGGGCTGTCGTTCGGCGAGGTCATCAAGCTCACGTACTACCTCACCGACATGGCGCACCTGCCGGTGGTCCGCACCGTGCGTGATGAGTTCATCGACATCACCCACCCGCCCGCGAGCACCGCGGTGCAGGTGGTGGCGCTGGCCCGCCCGGAGTTCCTGCTGGAGGTGGAGGCGCTCGCCCTGGCCGGGGACGGCAGCTAACGGCTTGCTCGTGGCGGCCGGCCGCGAGCCGGATCCCGCCTTCAGCTCACCATGGGGTGAGTGACGTGGATGCGATGCGTGTTGACAAGCCGTCCGGCCGGGCGCGTACATGGTGATAGCACGGTCCGGGCCAGTCTCGGTTGACCCGGTCCCAAACGGTGGTTCTGAAGGGGGGGATCATGGCCGAGGCGACCATTGACCCGCTGCTCGCGGACATCAGCCCCGTGCGGGCGGACCTGGGCATGATCTTGGTACGGTCGGCGCAGCGATTCGGATCGAAGCCGGCCCTTATCGCTGGTGGTCGGACGCTGACCTACCGGGCGCTGCATGAGCTGTGCGACCGGGTGGCCGGTGGCCTGTACGCAGCGGGGGTGCGGCCCGGCGACCGCGTCTCGCTTTATTCGCCCAACCGGTGGGAGTGGGTGGTCGCCTACCATGCGGCCCTGCGGGCGAGGGCTGTGGTCAACCCGATCAACGCGATGCTCACCCCGGAAGAAGTCGCGTTCGTTCTCAACGACTGCGGCGCCGCGGCGATCTTCACCGCTGGGGAGAAGGCCGGGGTGATCCTCAGCCTGACCCGGGCTGTGCCCACCCTGCGCCGGGTCATCAGCTTCGACCCCGTGGACGGCGACGCCACCCCCTTCGACGAGCTGATCAGCGGCCCCGCGGTGGCGCCGGAGGTACCCAGGCCAGCGCCGGCGGACCTGTCAACGATTGGCTACACATCCGGCACGACGGGTCACCCTAAGGGGGCGATGCAGTCCCATCGCGCCGTTTTCCTCAGCTCCGCGGCGCTGTTCGCGGTTCAGACCCGGACCGATGGCGATGTGATGCTCAGCGCGCTGCCCCTGCCCCACGTCTACGGCAACATCGTGATGAATGGCACCTTCATGGCCGGCGCCACGCTGGTGCTCATGGAGCGCTTCGATGCCGCGCTGGCTCTGGCGGAGATCCAGCGCCATCACGTGACGGTATTCGACGGCGTACCGACCATGTACGCGATGATGCTGGCTGACCCGTCCCTGCCCGGCACCGACCTGTCCTCGCTGCGGGCCTGCGCGGTGGGTGGCCAGACCATGCCGGTGGCGAAGATGGCCGAGTGGGAGCGCCGTTCCCAGGCGCCGCTGCTGGAGCTGTGGGGGATGACCGAACTGGGCGGCGCGGGGACCAGCAACTGCAGTTACATGCCCAACGTCCATGGCTCGATCGGCTTCGCGCTCCCCGGGCTGGAGGCCCGGGTTGCCGCGCTCGACGATGCGGGCGTCACGGTACCCGACGGCGAGCCGGGCGAACTGATGGTCCGCGGCCCGCTGGTCATGCTCGGCTACTACGGCAATGACCAGGCGACACGCGCCGCGATCGAGCCCGGTGGCTGGCTGCACACCGGCGACATCGCCACCCGTGACGACGAAGGCCACTACTTCATCGTCGACCGCAAGAAGGACCTGATCATCACCGGCGGGTTCAACGTCTACCCGGCGGAGATCGAGCGCGTGGTCGCCTCCCATCCCGCGG
>DASYQM010000036.1:0-1894 GCA_036005525.1 Streptosporangiaceae bacterium | reverse complement strand
GCCTGTCGAGGAGTTCGTCGCCGAGGGACGGCGATGGTGGGATGTCCTGTTTGGTCGCAGTGGCCACCCGCCGCAACTTCAGGTTGCGCCACCGGACGCCCCATCGTGGCGCGAGCACCGACGAGACATCTACGTCAGCGGCGACCATTGACTCGGCGCCCTGACGTTTGCCCATCGCATGCGGTGCGGGTTGTCTGCATGTCGGCGGGACCCTGCCTCCCCGGGGGCGTCGGCGGCGAACGGTTGGGCTAGGAACGGCGAAGTGGGGGTACCGAACGTCCGCGCGCTCGATCAGCGGCTAGAAGCGCGCATTTCGGCGTCGGTCGGTGGCCCAGGCGGCGGTGTCGGCGTCGTCGGGTGCGCCCTCCGCAACCGCCAGCTCCCTGCGCAGCACGTACCCCGCGGCAGTCAGGTCCCCCGGCCGCAGCGACATGGCCAGCAGCTCCAGCGCCTGACAGCTCAGCCCCGGGTCGCCGGCCTCCACCGCGGCCGTGACCGCCTGCTCGGCGAGCCTGCCGGACACGGCGAGCCGTTCCGCGCTGCCACCGGCTATCACTGCCGCGGCGCACGCGACGCGCACCTGGGCGGTCCGGCGCGGGCTCAGGATCCCGAGCCTTCCGACGGCGGCGAGGTGTCGCTCGGCGTCCGCAGGGACGCCAGCACCCACCGCCGCCCGGGCCAGCAACAGGGGTGCACCGCCGCGGTGAGATCCGGATCGTGCGCCACGTCGTCCAGCGCCTGTGCCCCGACCGCGGACAGCTCGCCGATCCGTGCCGCCACCGCGAGCAGCTCGAGCAGCTCCCGCCGAAGAGCACCGGCGAGGTCAGGCGACGCCACGGCTAGCGCTCGTCGTACGAGCGCGTCGGCGGCTGCGGTCGCACCCGCGGCCCGAGCCGCCCGGCTGGCCCGGCGCAAGGCCGCCGTGGCGGAACTCGCTCGCGCGGTTACATGCCGCGAACGGGGTGTAGCCGGTTGCCGTGTTCACATCAGTCCGAGGCATCCGGACTCTCGGTAGGGAGGATCCGGGGTTGGTGCCGGGTGGGAGGAAGGCGAGAGCGCTGGGGTCGCAGTCTTCGCCGTGGTCCTCACGCCAGCCGGCTGCGCCGGTGACTACGTAGTCCAGTCCGTCTTCTGATTCGAGCATGAGGACACCGTGGTTCCCTGCGGCTCCGGCCACCAACGGCGGGGCCACCGGCTGCGCGGGCAGCACAGTTTGCGAGCGCAACTGGCCGGTTGCCTGGTCCATCGCGAGGATCGCGCCGCTGCCCGGTGCCGCTGCGTCCGTACCGGCGAGCGGCTCGACCTGGGGCAGCCAGAGCGCGCCGGCCGCCAGGACCGGCGGTGCGGCCAACCGCTCGACACTGCCCGGTAGCGCCCGGCGCCCGACCGGCTGACCGGTCGCCGCGTCGACCATGGCCAGGAACGGCTCATGCGGGTCACCGTCCTCTATCCCGAAGTAGCGCAGCTGGTTGGTTTCCAGCACGCAAACGCGACCGCCGGCGCGCCTCGCTTCCTCGGTACCGACGGGAAACGCGAGATCCTCACCTTCATCGACGGAGAGGTGCCGGCCGACCCCGCAATGGCATGCGGCCCGCTGGCCGAAGCCACGGTTGAGGACCGATCCACTCGGCGAGCCTTGGCGACGGTGATCTTCACCGGCTCGGTCGCGAAGGCAAAGACCTTGCAGCATTCCATCGTGTGATAGGTTTAAACAGTTTTGAACTTTAGGAGATTACCGTGGACGAGGAGCGGCTGTTCGCCGACGAAGTGGGCATGGTGCTGTCCGGGATGGGCATGCCCGCCGCGTTCGGCAAGCTGATGGGCTGGCTGCTCATCTGCGACCCGCCGCAGCAGACCAGCACGCAGCTGGCCCGGTCACTCGGGCTCTCGAAGG
>DASYQM010000035.1:0-7117 GCA_036005525.1 Streptosporangiaceae bacterium | reverse complement strand
AGATGCGCTGCGCACAGCCGCGGCGACCGGGCTGTTTCCGCCGGTTAGTTCAAGCGTCTGATGCCGGGCACCCGGCTCGTCGAGCAGGGCAGCGATGACCGCGGCGACGTCGGCGCGGGGGACCGTGCCAGCGGGGACCGGCGGGGCCGCGAGCCGGACCCGGCCGGTGGCAGGAGCGTCAGTGAGGCCGCCGGGGCGCAGGATTGTCCAGTCCAGGTCCCGGGAGCGCAGGTCGTCCTCGGCGGCGGTCTTCGCCTTCATCTGCCCGTCCGCCCAAACCGGTGGCGACTCGCAACCTATATCCGGACCTTGCAAGATCACTTGCAACCTAACCCTGGACTTTGCAACCTTCGCCTGCATGCGACAGAACGAGCAAGATTCAGTGGCAAAAAGGAAGACCAACTGTCACAGGACAAGTGAGACTGGACCAGATTCGGTGGGACGGGACAGCACAGTGTCCCGTCCCATTGAATCTGGTCCGCCCGCAGTGCCCTGTTCTCTCGGGTCTGGCGAGTGTTGTGCACTGTGGCGTTTGCCGGCAGCGGATGTCCGTGCCCAGCACGTTCTTACTGGTTGTTGCGCACGATGGTGAGGTGACTAAGTCGGTGCGGAGGGTCCTCCCGATTCTTCCCCGGTCAGCGCTTGGCTAGTGCGGGCGGGGCTTGCGGCTGGTCGGCGGCAACGAGTGTTCTGAGCAGGCGGTTGTAGAGCTTGGTGTAGAAGATCGCAGTGCGCCTGCGTGGAGAGCGGCACAAGGTGACGGGGCCCCCACCTTGTCCCGCTCTCCCATGTCGCCGCCTTTTGCCGTAGAACATGGAGCTAGGGGGGAGGTGGCCGGATGAGGGCTGTCGCGGAGTCTGCGCCGTTGTTGCTGGAGCGGGACGCCCAGCTGGCGCGCGCGAGTGCCTTGCTGGCGGGGGCATCTGCGGGCAGGGGTGCAGTGGTGGTGGTCGGGGGGCCGGCTGGGATCGGGAAGACCGAGCTGCTGGCGGCTGTCGGCCAGCGGGCCGGGGTACTGGGATTCCGGGTGCTGAGCGCGCGCGGCCGCGAGCTGGAGGCCGAGATGGCGTTCGCGGTCGTCCGGCAGCTGGTGGAGGCGGCGGTGTTGTCGGCCGATGCCAGGGAGCGCCGCCGGCTGCTGGCGGGCCCGGCACGGGTCGGGGCGGGCGCGCTGGGCCTGGCGGCCGGTGCTGCGCCAGATTCTGAGTTCGCGGCGGTGCATGGGCTGTACTGGCTGTGCGTGAACCTGGCCGGGCGGGGGCCGCTGCTGGTGACCGTGGATGATGTGCAGTGGGTCGATGGTCCTTCGTTGTCGTGGCTGGGATATTTCGGGCGCCGTGCCGCCGAGCTCCCTGTGCTGGTGGTGGTCGGCGTGCGCGAGGGGGACCCGCTTGCCCGCGCGTCCTCGGTGGGTGCGGTGGTGAACGACCCGGCGGTGCATCGCATCGGATTGCTGCCGCTGAGCGCGGACGGCGTTACCGAGCTGGTCCGCAGGGACCTGGGCCGGGCGGCCGGCGCCGGGTTCTGCGCGGCGTGCTGGGAGCTTTCTGGCGGCAACCCGCTGTACGTCCGGGAGCTGCTGGCGGCGGCCCGCAGCGAAGGGCTGGCCGGGAGCGCGGACGATGTCGCCGCGTTGCAGGCGGCCGCCCCCGCCGCGGTCGGCACCTCGGTGCTTGCGCGCCTGGCGCGGATGGGTCCTGAGGCGGTGGCGCTGGCGCGGGCGCTGGCGGTGCTCGGATCAGGGTATGAGGTTGTGGTCGCGGCTGAGATGGCCGGCCTTGATCCGGTTGCCGCCGAGCTGGCGGCGGACAGGCTGGCGGCAACGCACATTCTCGCGGCTGACCGGCCGCTGGAGTTTTTCCACCCGCTGATCAGGGAGGCGGTGTACGCCGACCTGGCGCCGGGGGCGCGGCGGATCGCGCACCGCCGCGCGGCCGCGATTCTGGACCGGGCCGCGGCTGTGGACCAGGTCGCGGTGCACCTGCTGGCCGCCGGCCCGGCCGGCGATGCCTGGGTGGCCGGGCGGCTGACCGCGGCGGCGCGTACTGCGCGGGAGCGCGGCGCGCCCGAAGTCGCCGCGAGCTATCTACGGCGGGCCCTGGCCGAGCCGCCCGCGGTGGCGGCCAGCCCGGCGCTGATGCTGCAGCTCGGGGAAGCCGAATGGTACGCCGGCCAGTCGGCCGCGATCTCCCACCTGGAGGAGGCGCTGGCCGGGGCAACCGACGTGCCGCTGATAGCCGCGGCCGCCTGGGCGCTGGCGTACGCGTACGCGGTTTCCGACCGTGCCGACCTGGCGGTCGCGGTGCTGCAGCGGGCGATCGCGCGGGTAGGTGCCGCGGACCCGCTGCTGACGCTGTCGCTTGAGGCCGCAGCCGCGCTGGTGGGCGTGGTGGACGATCGCACTGCGCCGGCCGCGCTGCGCGGCGTGGACCACCTCCGTATCCGTCTGGATGAGGTCCCGGACCCGCCGGTCCACCTGCTCGTCGTCGTCGCACACGTCGCGGTCAGACGCGGACAGTCGCCCGCGGAAGCTGAGCGGCTGCTCGAACGGGCACTTGCCCGCACGCGCTATCCCCCTCCGCTCGACACGTCCACGTTGATCATAGTGACGTTGTTCGGGCTGGAGGCCTTTGACATGCTGCAAAGGCTGTGCAATGACATGCTGACGGCGGCGCGCCGGCGCGGCGCCGCGCAGGAGCTGACCGGCATCGTGAGCCTGTCGGCGCGGATCTTGCAGCGGCACGGCGAACTGGCTGACGCCGAGGCCCAGATCCGCTGGGTGCTTGAGCGCGCCACCGGGATCTATGCGATCGACGCGCTGGCTCTATTGATCGAGACGCTGATCGAACGCGACGCGCTGGAAGAGGCGGACACGGAGCTGGCGCGGACGGCCCCGCCCCTGGACTCCCACTCGATGATGGTCCCGGTATACCTGACTTCCCGCGGCCGGCTGCGCGCCGCCCAGGGACGAAACGAGGAGGCGCTGGCGGACTTCCTGGCGAGCGGCCAGCGATGCGAACGGCTCGGGGTCATCCAGGGATGGCCCTGGCGTTCCGAGGCGGCGATCGTGCATGCCTTGCTCGGCCATGCGCAGGAGGCGCGCCGCCTCGCCCGCGCCGAGGTCGCCGTCGCGCGCCGGTTTGGGCGGCCGCGCCTGCTGGGCGCCGCGCTGCGCAGCCAGGGCCTGGTGGAGGGCGGGAACCGCGGCCTTGCCCTGCTTTCGGAGGCGGTTACCGTCCTGGAGCGGTCGCGGGCGCGGGTCGAGCTGGCCCGGGCGCTCACCGACTACGGCGCCGCGCTGCGCCGGGCCGGCCAGCGCAGCCAGGCCCGCGCCCCGCTGGAACGCGGCCTGGACCTGGCCTACCACTGCGGCGCACGCCGCATCGCGGGCCAGGCCCGCGCCGAACTGGCCGCCGCCGGCGCCAAGCCGCGCCGGGACGCGATCACCGGCCGCGACGCCCTGACTGCCAGCGAACTGCGCGTTGCAAGACTCGCCGCCGAAGGCCTCACCAACCGCGAGATCGCCCAAGCGCTGTTCATCACCGGCAGAACCGCCAAGGTGCACCTCAACCGCGTCTACCACAAGCTCGAGATCACCCGCCGCGACCAGCTTGCCAGCGCGCTCACCAGCCCCCTCGACGACACACACGAGCGACCGGGCGCCGCCGCGGCAATTTCCTAGAACCCCGCCCCCCAAAAGCCTGAACCCCCAGGGCCAATGTGCCACGTCCCCCGGCAGGGCGAGACTCACTGCCATGGACATCGCCAGCGCAAGACAGCGCGTGATCCTCGACGCCATACTCGACCACCCCGGTGATCCGCGGCACGCTGACCGCGCCCACCGGCGAGCGGCGCGAGTTTCACGGCTGGCTTGAGCTCAACACCATGCTTGAGGCGATCCTCGGCACCGCCGACCCGACCTGGCCCGCCCGAGCACCGGCACCCTGCCACCCAGCACCCAAATAGCAAAGGAGGCCACGATGCGAGGCCGGATCATTCTCTTCATCATCCTGGCAGTAGCGGCCGTGTTGGCGGCCGCCTACCTCGGAGCGTCAGCCGGCGCGCCCAAGGCCGCCAGCAAACCGCCAGCGACGACCGCAAGCTCGCCACCCGAACCCACCCACGACCGGACGCCCGGCCCCGGGCCGGCACGCTCGCCCGCCGCGCCCTCGCAGCAGACGCGGCAGAAGACGGGCCCGCCCGCGGCCCCGCCGCCCGCTCCCACGCCGAAGGCTCCCACGCCGAAGGCTCCCACGCCGAAGGCGTGCTCGCTGATGGCAGCGGCCCAGCCGCCCGCCGTCACGATCCTGTCGGACCCGCCGCCGCCGTCGGCCACCGACCCGCTGCACTTCGGCCAGGTGTCCGCCACGTCCTTCGACGACACGCCCCTGCTCTCCGTGGCCCCGCAGTACGATGCGCTGGCCACGACGTTCTCGCAAATGGAGATCAAGACGGGGAACGGCCCGGGCGAGTGTGACGTGACCCGGTCGCTGTCCATGACGCTGCCCGTCACCGGCACCGCCCAGGCCGGCAAGCTCCACTTCTTCACCCAGGGCTACGCGTATACCGAACAGGGCACGAGCGCGCAGGTGACTCTGCGCGCGAACGGCCAGGCCAAGGTCCAGCGATTCCCCGCCGGTTTCGACGACTCCTACGTTGCGTGGCTGGAGTTTCCCGTGACCCCGGGAGCCACCTACACGCTGTCAGTCCAGTTGGAGGTGCACCAGAAGCCCGGCACCGGGGGCACCGCCTACTTCAACATGCTCAGCACCGAAGGCGAGTTCACGGCGACGACCGCAAGTTCGCCAGCGGAACCCACCCACGACCGGACGCCCGCGGACACGCCGCCCGCGGACACGCCGCCCGCTCCCACGCCGCCCGCTCCCACGCCGGCGGCCTGAATCCGAACTTGGCAGCCTTCGGCCGGAACGGACAAATCGTGTCCGTTCCGGCCGAACGCTGCCGACGCCGATGGTTGGGATCTGGGGGTTGGCTGGTTCACGCGGTCGGATGGTGGCGGGGTTGTTCGGATTCAGCCTGCCGTTTCGGCGAGCGGAGGCCCATGCTCTAAGTTCCGGTTATGAGTCCCCAGGTCGAAGCTGCGATCATTGCAGGCTGCTTCGGCGTCCTTACGCTGATCGGAACTCTAGTTGCGCAGATCCTTGGACGCCGCGCAACCAGCAGAGACACCGAAAAGACACTCGAACAGCAGGGTAAATAGCTGGACAGAACGCTCGGGGAGCAGCGCGAGGCGGGGGCTCGAGCGCAGGTCGCAAATCTGATCGAGCGCCTGCCAGCGGCGGGCGAGTTTCGGCTATTCCGCAAGCTAGAAGGCCACTGGGAGCACTTTCGGTTCGGCCAGGAGGCCGATGGCCGCCCCGCCAGGCGATGGGCCTGGACAGACCTCGGCTGAATGGCCTCGACGCGTTCAGACCAGAGCCGCGTCTGATCGAGAGCGGGGTTTCGCCCCCCGGGGGCCCGGCTCACCCACTCCCGTCCCTGCCAGTCAAAGCGCGGATGACCGGGTGTCGGCTTCAGCGGGCGATCCGCCAACGAACGGATGTCCGCTCCGCGGGGCTACTCCCGGCTCACCAACTCCCGTCCCTGCCAGTCCGGGAGCAGCGACGCGCGTGCGCTCAGCAGTCAAACATCGACCAGCAGATCTCGTTCCGCAACCGCTGGTCGTCAAGAACGAGCTCGCGAATCGCCTCCGGGAGCTGGTCACGCTGCCACCGGCACTCGAGTCTCCCTGCGGCCCCGCCCTCGCCTTCCGGCGCGGCAGCACGTGCGGCCTTGATCGCATAGGCGGCCGCACCGAGCTCGTGCGCGGCGACGTGTGCGACGGCCCCGGCCTGGCCAGCAGCGTACGCGGCATGCCGTGCTGCCCCACGCAGGTCTGTGGCCGCGCCCATTGCATGGCCGCCCGCCGCGCGAGCCTGGGTCATCTTGACCTGGCCACGCACCCAGGCGCGGGCATGCTCGATCGCCTGACGCGGCCGTGGGTCCTCAGGCTGAGCCGACTCGAAGAGGTCAAGGACGTGCTCCGCGCACGATGCCGCCCAAAGAGCGAGGAGATGGTGATCCGAATCGGTGAGGGTCCCACCGCGGCGGATCGTCACGAAGCGAGGGTCCCGGACCTTCGGGAGGATCATGGTTGGCACTCCTGCTGCTTGCATCCGCCCAACACCCTAGGGCGGCGCACGCGCGACCAGGCACGCCCCCAAGCAAAGCCTGCAAACCCGGTGGCCGATCCGCAAGCTCGCCGACTACACGATAGGTCTGTGACCATCTGGCACCAAGGCTCGCCGACGCGGGGTCAGCGGCCGAGATGCGCGCCAGTGCCGGACGGCCGGGCTATCCTGCCGACATGGCGACCCTCGAAGAGCTAGAGCGCCGCGTGGAGCAGCTGGAGGAGCAAGTACGCCACCAGTTCCCCGCAAAGCTCGACGCCGTGGCCTACGGAGTCAGCCTCGTCCACGCCGATACCCAGGCAATCCGCGAGACGCTGGCTGGGCATGGCCAGGCACTCGACAGCCACCGCGAGATGTTGCAGGAGATCCTCCGCCGGTTGCCCCTCGGCCCCGGCGAGGCGGGCTAACGCCCCAGACAGGAGCGCCTGCCAAGTTCCCGGGATCCCGGCCGCGCGGCGGCATGGCCAAGATCCAGCGCAGGCCGGTCGCCGTGGAGGTGTTCAACGGCGGCGAGCTTCCCTACGGCGAGGAGCGGGACTACTGCGAGGAGTGCAGCGCGATCCTCGCCCAAGACGGCGAAGTGATCGACGGCGACGGATACGACGGCCTGTGCGCCGAGTGCGCCGACAAGGCCGAAGCCGAAGGGAAGTGGGCTGCAGGGGATGCCGAGCTTGAGGCTGGCGGATAGCTCAGCGAAGGATAACGGGACCCGGTTGCGTCTTCGGTTGCGGGGTGCTGTGACAGCGGCAGGGCATCAGCTGTCAGCCGACAGCACGGTGAACACTTTGCGTGGCTCTGTCGCACTTTCGGTGGTGACCGTATGTGACTTAATCCGAGGAGGATGCGGTGGCGCAGCAGGGTGAAGCCGGCGCGTCCGTACATCTGTCTTTTGATCATCTTGGTCTTGGTGTTGACTCCCTCGGTGC
>DASYQM010000034.1:0-20995 GCA_036005525.1 Streptosporangiaceae bacterium | reverse complement strand
AAGGCTCCTGGCATCGCACTGGATTCGACACCCATGCGATTACCAGGGGCCTCTTGCATCACATCAGCGACACGCCGCATCCTGCCCCAGGAAGATCCAAATCTGTCCCGCCTACGGTCGGCAGGTTCTCAAGCAGGCTCTGAGACCCGGCACTGAAACACCGGCTTGCCGGTGTGCTTGTCCACCGCCGGGGACCGGCGGCCGGTGGCCTCGTCGTAGTCGATCGCCTCGGTGATCGAGTCCGGCACCAGGTGGCACCCATGCGGGAACACGTCGTGCATGCTCACGCCAAGCCGTGAGCCGTTCCTGAGGGCCATTGCCCTGCCTCCAGTCTTGTCTGGGACCAGGCCGCCGGACCGTTAAGGCCAGTTCGCGGCGGCTGATTTCGTCTCCCACTGTCATCCAGAGGGGGAGGACGCCGACACCACCGTGACAGGTCCTTTGGGACGTCTTAGACTGAAAACGTCCCTAGCTTGTAGGCCCAGGGAGCAAGGCAATGCCGAACGAGCGACTGCGCGCAGCCCTTATGCGGGAGCGCTGGACTCTGCCCGCATTTGCGGAGGCCATCAGCGTTGACCCGAAGACCGTCGAACGGTGGATCACGAAGGGCCGCCTACCGCACCGCCGCACTGCGATCGCTGCGGCTGCCCGCTTAAGGGAAGATCCGGTCTTCTTGTGGCCTGACCTGGGCAAACGGGTGGTGACCGACGACACCTACGGCGAGGTGATCACGGTCTACCCGGAGCGCAACGTTGTCCCAAACTCGCTGTGGCTATCATTGCTCCAAAGCGCGGAACGAGGCGCTGATCTCCTCGTCTATGCGGGATTGCATCTCCCCGAAGCAAACCCCAGCTGGACGAAGGAGATCGAGGCAAAGTGCGGTGCGGGAACCAAGGTGCGGATCGCATTCGGTGATCCGCAGTCCGCCGAGGTGCGGACCCGGGGAGCGGAGGAAGGGGTCGGCGACGGCATGGCCGCCCGCATTCACTACGCCCTCGCCTGGTACCGGCCGATACTCGGGACACCTAACCTGGAAGTCCGGTTCCATTCGACCGTTCTGTACAACTCAATCCTCAGGTTCGACGAGCAGATGCTGGTGAACGCGCACATCTACGGCATGCCCGCTTTCCGCGCCCCAGTCCTCCACCTCCGCAAGGTGACAGGCAGCCCGCTCTTCGACACCTACACCGAGTGCTTCGAAAAAATCTGGGCTGACGCGCGCACCCTCGACATCGCAAACGAGGACTGACATGGCGCGGGTGGACTACCTGAACGACCCAGCAGCACCGGCAGCCAACAGCATCGTCCCGGCCGTCAGTGCCATCGTGACCGACCACCAAGGCCGGATACTCCTGATCCAGCGGACGGACAACGGCTACTGGTCGATACCCGGCGGCGGCATGGAACCCGGTGAGTCGCTCCGCCAGGCGGTAGCACGCGAGGTCAAGGAGGAGACCGGCATGGAGTGCGAGGTCACCGGCCTCATAGGGATCTACTCCGATCCCGGCCACGTCGCCGCCTACGACAACGGCGAAGTGCGGCAGGAGTTCTCCATCTGCTTCACCACCCGCCTGCTAGGTGGCGTGACCCGAACCAGCGGGGAGTCCTCCGCAGTCCGCTTCGTCGCCCCAACCGAGCTTGCGGACTATGAGATTCACCCGTCGATCAGGACGCGGATCGGCCACTACCTGGAAGACCGGAGCGAACCCTACATCGGGTAAGCCACCGAGCCCCTCCAGGCGTTCCAGGGTCCGGCGACAGCACAACGTCAGATCCGGGCGCGATAGTTGGAGCGCTTCCGTCACCTCGTGGCCGGGCCCATAGCGCTGCTCGATCTCATCCATGCGCTCAAGGAACCCGACGACCTCCCCGCCAGGACCAGTTGTCATGTCGCAGTAGACCAGCGCGTCCGAGGTCGGGGATTCCTCTCGATCGAACTCCGCGAGCAGCTCGCGCTCAAACCCCCGCACCCGGGCCTCATACACAGCGCAAGAGTGGTGTGCTACCAGCCGGGCCAGGCGGTCGTCAACACCGGACCGGCGGAGATAGCGGCCGCCATCCAGCGGATGGAACCCCGTCTCCACCAGGTCAGGCCCGTAACCGATGTCGTGCAACCACGCTGCTGCCACAAGCGTGCCGTCGCGGAGATCAAGCCTGTCAGCTACACGCGCCGCTTGAGCAGCCACCGCCTGCACGTGGCGCCAGCGGCGCGGCAACCGGCCAGCAAGGTGACGATCGGCCAGGGCGCAAGCTTCAGCGACCTCCGTCATGGATCCCGAGCGTACGACAGCAGCCATCGCGGCCTGTCACCGCGCTGCGTTGATGCTCTATGTCGATGGCGCGGCGCGGGGGCGGGCGGAGGCGTCGCTCCACCCGCTGGCAGGCTGAGGTGATGCGGGCCTATCTGATCACCGGCAACCCGGGGTCAGGGAAGTCGACCCTGGCCGGAGAGCTATCACGGCGCGGCCTGATCACCGTCGACGCAGACGGCCTGGCTTTCTGGGAGAACACGGCGGGGGCGCGGGTCGACCAGCCCCCTGGCGCGGACGACGACTGGCGGCGCGCTCACCGCTGGGTCTGGAGCCGTGCCCGGATCGAACAGGTAATCGGCGCATCTGGTGGCGATGCAGGACGGATGTTCTTCTGTGGGATCGCCCGGAACCAGGACCAGATGCTGGACTTGTTTGAGATGGTGTTCCTGCTGGTAATCGACGACGACATTCAGGCCGCCCGGCTCGCAGGCCCGGCGCAAGCGAGTTCGCCGGTTCGCACCGAGTCGATCAGACGGCAGATCCGCGAAGGCCGCCATGTCTTCCAGGCCCAGATGCTCGCCAGGGGAGCGATCCCCCTGGACGGAACCGCGTCACCGCCGGTCCTCGCAGACAGCCTGCTGGCCCGCCTCGGCCCTAGCTACTTCGACCTGAAAAAGACCTCATTGTGAGGCTTGGGTGCCTGGAACCGGCGGCTGGGCGGGCTGCCGGGGTGCTTTGGGTTGTGCCGTTACCTGGTCAGGGCTCCGATCTTGACCAGGTTGTGGGCGAATACCCCGTGCCCGCACCAGATCGCGGCTCCCTGCCTGCCGTCCAGGCGGGTGCGGTCCCAGCCGTAGCCGCGTTTGAGGTAGCTGATCCTGCCCTCCGAGCCGGTTCGCCACTTGACCAGCCGGTGGAAGCCGCGGCTGTGCTCGATCGTCTTGCGGGCAGGGGAGGTTGTGGCCTGGCGGGGGATCGCGACGGTGCGCACGCCGAGCGCTTGCAGGTCGCGCTCGGTGGCGGGCTGGCCGTAGCCGCGGTCGGCGGTGACCGCATGCGGTATGCGCCCGGCGCGCCGGTGGATGCGTTCCACCGCGGGCGCGAGTTGCGGCCCGTCGGGGGCGGCGCCGTACTCGACGCTGTAATCGAGGATGACACCGTCGTCGTTATCGGCGACCTGGGCCTTGTAGCCGAACTCGACCGGGCGGTCGATGCGGCCTTTGCGGATCGGCCGCGCATCGGGATCGTGGAGGCTGACCAGCCGGGTCGCGCCTGGCGGCGTCTGCCCGGCCAGCCGGGTGCGGGTCTGGGCCACGATGGTGGCGGTGCGCTCGATCGTGACCGCCAGCTCATCCAGCGCCCGCCGCAGCCTGCCGCGCACCCGCCCGCTGAGGGCCCTGGGCACCGCGCGGCGGCCGTTGCGCCACACCGCGGCGGCTTCCGCCGCCGCCTTCTCAGCGAGATCGGCGAGTTCACCGGTCACCCGGCGGATCGCCTCGGTGCTTTCCTCCCGGGCCAGCTTGCTGCGGGCGCGCAGCTTGGCGGCGATCTGGCGCACCCGCCGGGCGGCCGCCCGCCGCCGGTCTGTCACCGTGGTGCCAGTCGCGCCGCCCGCCGCCTGCACCCGCCGCGCCGCCCGCACCAGCTTGCCCACCGCCTTGGCCAGCAGCCCCGAGTCGGTCGGGTAAGCCACGTTCGCGCCGATCACCGTCGTGTCCGCCCGCACCCGGGCCGTGCGCAGCAGCTTCCCCCCAGCCGCCTTGGCCCACAGCGCCTCATTCAGCCCGGCCACCGCCTGCTCCCCGCAGCGGCTGGTCAGCTTCATCAGCGTGGTCGGGTGCGGCACCTTGCCATCGAGCGGAATCCGGCAAAACCGACGCCAGGAGATCGAGTCCGCCACCTCCTGGCACAGGGTCTCGTATCCCAGCCGGTAGCGGAACTTCAAGAACATCAGCCGCAGATAGCACTCCACCGGGGTGGACGGCCGACCGATCAGCGGATCAAAGTGCGGCGCGAACGGCGCGAAGAACGCCGGGTCATCCAGCAGAGCATCCACCCGCGCCAGCTCCCCCGGCAGCCGCAGCACCTCCTCCGGCAGCAACGACTCCCACAGCGAGGGCTGATCGCCTATGGTGCGGAACATGATGGCCTCGATCCCTTCTCACCCAAGGGGTCGAGGCCATCCTGTCGACCCCGCTGCCGAAGATCACGAACCGCCACGCGGGTTTTTCAGGGGGAAGTAGCTAGGCCCTGGATAGGCGTTCAGGGGGCATCGGCGCGGACCAGCTCGATGCGCTGGGTGAGCCTCAATCTCCAGGGCCACCGCCATGGCGTCGCGGTCACAACCCGAAGCGGGGAGCCGTGCGCGTGCTCGACCGGATCGGGCAAGTGCCCGTGCAGCGGCACGCGGCCGGCCCGGAAATCCCACACGAGCGCCAGACCACCCGGGCGCAGCACGCGGCCGATCTCGGAAAGGCCCGCCGTCGGGTTGGCCCAGTGATGCATCGACAACGTGCTCACGACCAGGTCGAACGACCGGTCGGGGAACGCCAGCGAGGCCACGTCGCCGACGAGGAAGGACGGCACGCGACCGTGCTCCTCCGCCGAACGGGCGGCGTTGGCCCGAGCACGCTCGACCATGTCCGGATCGAGGTCCAGCCCGGTCACATCGAGGCCGTGCCGGCGCGCGAGCAGGATCGACAGGCGGCCGGGGCCGCACCCCACCTCGAGCACCCGTGCCCCCTCCGGCGCGGCCGCCGCGACGTTGGCCGCGATGCGCTCGAAGAGCGAGCCGAGCAGGAGCCGGTGGCTCATCGCGTCGTACAGCGCGGCATCCCGGATGAGGATCCCACCGGGTGCCCTTCGGCCCATGGCGCGGCGGGCGTGCCGGGCGGCAACTGTGCCGGCCGCGGCTGCAGCTCCGAGGATCACGAGCGTTCGGGGTCGGGCGATCATGAGGCGCTCGATGCCGGCCGCGCGAAGAAGTGGTCGCCGTTGTGCAACTCGACCTGCGTGTCGTCGGGGATCGGCTGGTTTCCGCCCTGCACGCGGCGGTAGAGAGCGAAGCCCGCCGGCACGTTGGCCGTGTCCTTGATCTGCCTTCCTGTTGCCAGCCGGGTGTCGAAGGTGTGGCGGTTCTGAACGATCACGGTGATCCGGACGCTCGACCGCCGGCTCACGCCATGGGTGTTGTTCGCATCGGGTACCGCGGTGCTCTCGTCCGGGCTTTGATGGAGGGCCGGCGATGACATGGTTCTAGCCGACGTCCCGGCGGGAAGTGGCGAACGCGCCTGACGCTGCCGCGGCCGCCGCATACGTGGCGAGCAGCGCGAGGCCGGCCGCCGGCGCGAGCAGCGTGCCGGGCTGCTGCCCGCTGATCGCCGCGGCGGCCGAGCCGGGCAGGAACTTGAAGACGTCGCCGAGACCGACCAGATCGCCGACCAGGAGGC
This sequence comes from Streptosporangiaceae bacterium, assembly GCA_036005525.1. GTDB lineage: Bacteria > Actinomycetota > Actinomycetes > Streptosporangiales > Streptosporangiaceae > UBA9676. Next base: position 15,294 of record DASYQM010000034.1, on the reverse strand, counting down.
CCTCGACGAACAGCAGCCACGCGCAGATGCCGGCCACGGCCGGCACCTGGTGGCGAACCAGCGCGCCCACCCCGACGCCGATGGCCGCCCACAGCGCGGCCGCCGCAGCGCTCCCCGTGATCAGGAGCACATAGTCGCCGCCGCCCAGCCGGAGGTCGACGCCTCGCACCCGAAGCGCCGCCACCCCCGCGGCCGCCGCGACGGCCCCGGCGACCAGCCCAAACCCCGCCCCGGCCAGGACGCTCGCCGAGACCTTCGCCCCCACGACGCGACCGCGCCGTGGGGTGATGAGGAAGGTCGGCCGGATCGTCCCGTGGCGGATCTCGGCGGTGACCGAGAGCGCCCCCAGCAGGGCGGCGAAGAGCGCGCCGAGGAACTCCCCCCGGCCGAGGATCGTCAGCTGGTTGTCGCGGCTGGCCAGGGCCTCGGCGGGAAGCAAGCTGTGCAGGACGACAGCTAGCAGGACCAGGCCGGTCATGGCGGCGAACAGGCTGAGCCCGGTCCGGGTCGAGCGCAGCTTGAACAGCTCCGAGCGAAGCTGGGCCCTCACGACGCCGCTCCGGTCAGCTGGAGGAAGACGTCCTCGAGAGTTCCTCCGCGCTTGGTGAGCTCGTTGAGCCGCCCGGCCGCGAGCAGGCGGCCGCGGTCGATGATCACCACGTGATCGACGGTCTGGGCGGCCTCGGCGAGCATGTGGCTGGAGACCAGCACCGTGCGACCTTGCTCGGCGAACCGGCGCAGGAAGCGGCGTAGCCAGTGGACGCCTGCGGGATCGAGCCCGTTGCCCGGCTCGTCGAGGACGAGCAGCTCAGGGTCGCCGAGGAGCGCCCCGGCCAGGGCGAGCCGCTGCCGCATGCCAAGCGAGTACGTCTTGACGCGCCGCCGGGCGGCGGCCTCGAGCTCGACCAGCGCCAGCACTTCCTCGATCCGGCTTGACGGGAGCTGCGCCGCGAACGCGAGCGCGCGCAGGTGATCGCGCCCGGAGCGCCCGGGGTGAAGGTCGCTCGACTCGAGCACCGAGCCGACCGTGCGCGCCGGATCGTCGAGCTCACGGTAGCGGCGTCCGAACACCAGCGCCTCGCCCGCGGTCGGCTCGGCCAGGCCGAGCAGCAGCCGCAGGGTGGTGGTCTTGCCGGCGCCGTTCGGGCCGAGGAAGCCGGTCACGCTTCCCGGGTGCAGCGAGAATGTGAGGTCGTCGACGGCGACCACCCCGCCGTACCGCTTGGTCAGCGAACGGACCGTGACCACCGTGCCCCGAGCGCCGTCTTCGGACGGAATGGGTGCTCGTTGTTCGTCGCCGCGGTCTGTCACTTTGTGCCCGCCTGGCTAATGGCGACCAGGCCCGAGGGTGCCGGTGAGATGGAGGACGACCATCAGCCCCAGCAGGGCGACGGCCACGATGGCCACCAGAATGAGCAGCCAACGTGGCGTGCCGCTGGCCGCCCCGCCGTCGGCGCCCCGGCGAGCCTCGTCTTCGGTCTCGGGGGAGCGGGGCGGATCGGCCATGTCGGTCGCTCCGTTCTCAGGCTGGGGCTCAAGGCATCCAAGCTATCGAGACATGATGTCGCTGTCAAACCAGGTCGTCTAGGCATCGTCGTCACGTATACTTCCGATGTGCCGAAGCTGTGGACCGAAACAATCCAGACGCACCGCCGCGAGGTGCGTGATGCGATCCTGGACACCACGGCCGCGCTCGTTGCCGAGCACGGGCTGCTGGCGGTGACGATGTCGCAGATCGCCGAACAGACCGGCATCGGCCGGGCGACGCTCTACAAGTACTTCCCGGACATCGAATCGATCCTCCTCGCCTGGCACGACCGGCAGATCACAGCCCACCTCGCGTACCTGGCCGAGATCCGCGACCAGACCGCTGACGCCGGTGAGCGGCTCGAAGCGGTGCTCGAGGCCTACGCGGTCCTCTCACGGCACGCCCGCGGGCACCAAGACGCCGGATTCGCCGCACTGCTCCACCGGGACGAGCAGGTCGCTCGCGCCGAGCGGCAGGTCCACCAGTTGATCCAAGACCTGCTGGCGGCGGCCTCGAAAGCGGGAAAGGTCCGAGACGATGTGCCGCCCGACGAGCTCGCGAGCTACTGCGTGCACGCCCTGGCTGGCGCGGGACCCCCGCGTTCGAAAGCCGTGGTCCGTCGCCTCGTGTCGGTCACCCTGGCCGGGTTGCGCCCGCCGCGCTGACTCTCGCTGTCAGTCAGTGGTCACCCGAGGTAGCTGCTGGGCTGGGTCTCGAACCAGGGTCTTCGCCCGCGCCTTCAGAATCCGCGACGGCCAGCGGACCGCCGGCAGGTACACCCGGCAGGACAGTGACGGGGGTTCCTGATGGGGCGCGCATCCACGGCAGCGGCGGCGGCGGCCTGGGGGTTGCGCTGTTCGTGGGCGCCGCGCTGGCGGTGAAGCTCGCCAGGCCGGTCGTGGCCGCCACAGGGGAGCTGGTCCACGTGCTCGTGATCGTGGCCGTTGTTATCGTCGGTGCAGGTGCAGTCTGCGTGGGGGGTTTGCTGGCCTGGCGGTGGCGCCGCCTACGGCTGGACGCGGCCCGCACCGCGCCCCCGGCCTTTGCCAGGCGAAGGTGGTGCGGGCCGCCCCGCCGCTCCCGCAGGAGCGGCAAGCACCTGAGCTAACCGCCCCGCGCGGGCGCAAACTGCCTGGCGGGCTTCACGTGCACTTTCATGGCGTCAGCGCCGAGGACGTCGCCGCCATCATCGAGCGCCACCGCCCGGACGGGTAAACCCGCCGCGCCGCCCGCGCGTCCCATGGCAACTGCAGGTTGTGGGGGGCCCGTGGCCCGCGGGGGGATGACGGGCAGCGCGGGCCCCCAGGCCGCGCGGGCGGAGACACGGAACCCCGCGCGGCCAACTCCGACGGCCAGCGCGCTCCCGCCCGCCGGCCGTCCTAAACCGTCACCGACGGGAACACTCATTCTGTTACACGCCGTGTGAACCTGCCACGCCGCCCGCGCGTCCCACTGCGTATGAGCGGGGGGATTGCCGTTGACCGGGGGATGCGGGCCAGGGCCTGGCGCGCCGTCCTGCTGTGGCTGGGCGTGCTCGCGGCGCTAGCCCTGGCGGTGTGGGGCGTTACCTACGCCGCCGGGATCGTTGTCCCGATCGCCCGCCAGCTGAATGATCGGCGGCAGCATGATGGATGACCTGGCGGAAGATGTGGAACCTGCCGCCGGAGCCCTGCTGCGCCGAAACCGCAGGCGGCTTGTTCGAGTGATGGGCGCACTGGCAGACCGACGCGCACCTGCTGTGGACCATCCACCCACCACGGCCGAGGTCACCCTGTTCAACCCGACCAATACGGGCACCACCCGCTACCGGTATCGGGGAACAGCCATCCCCTCGCCCTGGCTGACAGCGACGACCTGAAATCCACCCGGCCTCCGGGCTTGCGGAGAGCCGGATGCCCGGCCAGGGGCACGTCCGGTTCGGGAGACGGCTCCGGGAAACGGACCAGGTGAAAGCCCGCACCGAGCCCGGGCCGATCTCACAACCGCGACCGCAAGCACTCCGCGTGCGGCATGCGCAGCCCCATCGACTACGAGCTCGCCCTCCGCGAGCAACATCGAAAGGCTGCCGCGTGACCAGCTCGTGCATGCCCGCTCCCGGCGCCAGCACGATCGCGCCGTATTCGCCGGTGTCAAGGTCAAGCCCTCCGGGGTGGCCTGCGGCCAGCCTTGACACCGGCTGCGGGCAGCACCCGGCGACGAGAAGCCGGGGCTACAGGTCCATCCACGGCAGCCCGGTGTCTCCCCCAGACTGCGAGCCAACGCGCGGCCCTGGGACGATGTGGCGCGCCAGATCGGACATTCTGGCGTGCCCCACGGTATGACCCGTGAGTTCAGCGCGACTGAAGGCTGCTCGCCAGGAACTGGCGGTTGTTTGGGGGCTGGCCGCTCCGGCCAGCGTGGGTTCGCGGTGTAGCGACGCGAGTCGGTGACGCAAGGGTGGCTATTTCGCGCGATCCGCTACGAGGACCTGTGAGTGGTCTTGCATGGTTCTGTCCGGCCGGGGTTGTGATCCTTGCGCCCGGGGTGGGTCATTCGAGTACGCGGCGGGCGATGGCTGGTGGCTGGCGGCCGGCGAGGAGCCAGCCGCTGAGGGCAGCGGCGGCGGGAATGCCGAGGATGGTGATGGTGAGGTAGAGGACGGGCGGATGGCTGAGGACGCTGGGGTCGCTGGGGTATCCGGCGGCCAGCGCGAGGTAGGCGCCAGTGGCTCCGGTTAGCGCGCCGAGCAGGGCGAGTGCTCCGGCGGTGGTGGCGGTGAGGGTGCGCCGGGTGGTGCTGGTGGCTCCGGTGGCGGTGAGGGTGCGCAGGTCGCTTGCGGCCTCGGTGCGGATTAGCCCGATGGTCATCGCCAGCACGCCGAGGGCGAGCAGCGCTCCGGCGGCTGTGGCCGCGGCGCTGATGGTGGCTAGTGATGCCTGGGTGTTCCTGGTCTCGATGGTCAGGCCTGCTTTGGCGGCGGCCTCCCGTGCGGCCGCGAGCTGCGCGGCTGTCAGGGGCTGGCTGGTTTCGATGAGCCAGCCGGCCTGTATCTGCGTCCAGTGCTGCCGGTGCAGGCCGCCCAGGGTCATGAGCGAGGTGGGCGCGGAGGTGTAGCGGGGGGCCTGGATTCGTTGCACGTGGGTGGCGTTGCCGAAGGTAGTGCTGGTGCTGAGCACGAGCGGCCCCGCGTGGACGGTGAGGATGTCGGTGGCCGGGCTGATCGTGGCGGGGCTGATCTTGAGGTAGCGGAGCACGGCGGGGGTGGCGACATAGAGGGGGATCGAGCTGTAGGTTCCCCCGCGGCCGGTGGCGGCCGGGCTCTGTGGTGCGCCGAGGCTGGCGACCGGCTGTCCTGCCGGGCTGCCCTGGCTGCCGGGTTGCGGCTTGTCGGCCGGGTTGATGGGCATGTTGAGGCCGATCACGGCGGCGTGGTGCAGCGAGCCGGCGATCTGGTGCACCGCGGCGGCCAGGACACCCAGCTGGGCGGGCGTGCGGATCGGGACGAGCGAGTCCGCTGCCTCTGGCTGGCCGGTCCAGACCGCGATCTGGGTGTCTGGCAGGTTGCCCGCGTTCGCGGCGGCTTTGCCGGCGGCGGAGCTGATGATGATCGCCGCGGTGATCCCGACGGCCAGGCTGATCGCGGCCAGGGCCGCCCCGGAGCGGGCCTGGTGACGGGCGAGGTCGCGCAGGGCCAGCCGGACCGCGACCGGCGCCCGCTTGGCGGCCGCGCCCAGTGCCTGGATGGCCAGCGGGCTGATGAACAAGATCCCCAGGGCCATCGCCAGCGCTCCGGCGATGATCAGCGGGGGGCGGGACTGGTTGGCCAGGGCCAGGCAGCCGGCGCCTATCACGATCAGCAGGGCGGCCAGCAGGGCCGGGCGGTGGGCGGGCCTGGGCCGCGGCGGCCGGGCCGACAGGGCGAGGGTGACCGGGAGGCGGGCGGCGGCCCGGGCTGGCCACCACGCCGAGCCGGTCGCCGTCGCGACCGCAAGCACCATGCCCAGGGCGACCAGGCCCCAGGGGATGGCGAACGCGTCGATCCGGTGACCGGCGAACGTCTGCAGGTGCGGGGCGGCCACGAGCCACAGCGCCAGCCCGGCGACGGTCCCGGCCGCGGCGGCGATGGCGCCCACGATGGCCCCGCCCGCGACCATGACCATCCGCAGCTGCTTGCGTGTCGCCCCGATCGCGGCGAGCATGCCGAGCTGGCGCTGGCGGCGGGCGGCGATAACAGCGAAGCCCGCGGCGGCGACCAGGGAGACCAGCAGCAGCAGGACCGTGACGAGCGCGAGCGCGACCGACGCGACTGCTCCCTGGGTGCTGGGACCCCGCGCCTGCCACACCAGCGGGCCTGGGAACGAGGCGCGGAAGGCGCCGAAGCTGGTGGGGCTGGCGTCCAGCAGCACCGTCACCGTCTGCGGCCGGCCCGCGGACGAGGGGGTGACCAGGGCGAACTGGTCGTTCAGGTCGGTGGGGTTCTCAACGATTCCGGCCACGGCCCGGTGACGTCCATCCAGGGACAGCGAGGACCCGATGTGCAGCTGGAGGGTGTGCGCTATGCCGCTGGTGACGGCGACTTGCCCAGCGCCGGCGGGGTAGTGGCCTTGGGTCAGGGCGAGCACCGGGCCGCTGTAGGGCCCGTGCGGGTCTTCTGCCCGGTACTCGATGGTCTGGGCCGAACCCGGGATCGGCACGAACCGGCGGCCGATCACCTGAATGGTCCCAAACGCCTTCCGCGTCGCCGCGATGTCGGCCTTCAGGGCCTTCGGGCCGGATCCGGCGAACTGCAGCAGGTGGTTGGCGGAGCCGAACTGCGGGCCGGGCAGCGACGCGACATTGTAGGCCGCCGCCACACTGAAGGTAGCCGCCGCGACCGCGAGGGCCAGCAGCGCCAGGACCAGGACCTGCTGCCGCCACTCGCGGCGCAGCAGCCGCCACGCCCACCGGGTCACAGCCCGGCAGGCGGCCACGCCGCCACCGGCCGCCCCCGGCAACGTCGGCCGGCCTGGCGCAATGGCGGTCATGGCCGCGGGCCGGGGGTGAGCAGCGACTCGGGGCCCGGCGGCGTCCGGGTCTGGTCGGTGATCCGCCCGTCGCGCAGGAACACCACCCGGTCAGCGCAGGCCGCCAGCTGCGGGTCATGAGTCACGACCAGGCCGGCCACCCCCCGCCGGCAGGCGGCCCCCAGCAGGCGCATCACCGCCTCGCCGTTCACCGAGTCCAGGGCCCCGGTCGGCTCGTCGGCGAGCAGGATCTGCCGGTCACCCATCACCGCGCGGGCGATAGCCACCCGCTGACGCTCCCCGCCGGACAGCTCATCGGGGAAACGGTCAGCCAGGCCAGCCACGCCCAGCAACTCCAGGGCCTTCATCCCAGCCGGGCGGGCGGTCTTCGCCCCGACGCCGTCCAGTTCCAGCGGGAGCGTGACATTCTCGACCGCGGTCAGCCCGGCGAGCAGGTTGAAGTCCTGGAAAACGTAACCGATCAGGCGGCGGCGCAGCTTCGCCTGGTCGTTGAGCGAGGCACCCGACAGGTCGGTCCCGGCCACCAGCACCTGGCCGCTGGTCGGCTCCTCCAAGCTGCCCGCGATCGTCAGCAGCGTGCTCTTACCCGACCCGCTGGGCCCCATCACCGCCACCAGCTCACCGCCGCTGACCGACAAGCTGACCCCCCGCAGCGCGTGCACCTCGGCGGCCCCGGTCCCGTAGATCTTCGACACCTTGCGTAGCTCCAGCACCACGATCACCGCCTTGTTCTTGTCATTGGTGTGCGGGATGCCGCCGCCGGCGCGGCAGGCGGGCTGGCCGGATCGGGTGCGCGATGCAGCCTCAGGCGGGTGTCGGCCGCATCCAGCCAGCGGGCAATCCCCTCCAGCCGGAACAGCTCGGCGTCGGCGATGAGCCCCAGGGCGACATCGTCCTCTGCCGCCTCCGCCTTCAGATGCCAGTACCGCTGCATCAACTCGATCACGTGCCGCCGGTGGGCCTGCACGATGCCGTGCACATCGGCCCCGGGCACCCGCAGGCTGATCAGCACCTTGATGACAAGCTCATCCCGCGGCGGAGGAACGTCACCGGAGGGAGTGCGAAGCCAGCCTTCCAGCTCAGCGCAGCCAGCCTGGGTGATCGTAAACCTCTTCTGCGGTCCCGCCCCGTCCTGGCCGTCCGACTCCACCAGGCCGGCGCGCTCAAGGCGCTGCAGGGTGATATAAACCTGCCCCACATTCAGCGGCCACACCTCGCCGGTCCGCTCCTCGAACTCCTGCTGCAGCCGCAGGCCGTACTTCGGCCCCTCGCTCAGCAGGGCCAGCAGCGCATGCCGGACGCTCACCGGGCCAGCCAGACTTTCATCATAACGGTTAGGATACTCGTTATACTGCTGGGCACAAGCCTGGCGGGACACTCGAAAATCTGAGGAGGGCAGCGGGCCGGCCTGGCCCGCCGTGGTCACAAGGATGCCGGGCCCGGTTCGGGCGACGGGGTAACAGTGCCTGTCCGGCCGCGTCGCTGAGAAGGTTGCGGGCAGCGCCGGCGTAGGCCATCGCGTTGGTGTGGTCAATGTTGCGCCACTGCTACAGCGCGAGCGTGACGCGCGCGCCCCCGGCTATCGTGGGCCACGCCCAGCCTGCGCTGCGCAACAAGGTCACCAAAGAGGCGCCCCGGGGTTCACGCTCTTGCAGCAGATGCTTCCGGCGCGTGTTCAAGCTCGCCGAAGGCGAGGCCCGGCCACAAGGGAGTGTCGTGTGATCACGAGCGTAGTCGTCAGCTACCAGGTGCGGCCCGAGGCTGTCGCCGAGCATGTCCGGCTGATCGAGGCGGTGTTCGCGCAACTGCGCGCCGAGCAGCCGGACAACATCGAATACAAGGTCGTGCGCCTCGACGACGGTGTGTCGTTCGTGCACGTATCCTCGGCGGACACGCCGGACGGATCGAACCCCCTGCCTGAGCTGGCGGCGTTCAAGGAATTCGGCCGGGACTCAGCCAGCCGGGTCGCCACCGCCCCGGTGCCGGTAGCCGCCGACATCATCGGCTCCTACTACCCCGCGGTTCCGGTGACGGGTGCAGGCCCAGGCGATCGCTCCCCGTCGCCCGGCTGAATTGCTCCCGGCCTGCGCGCAAGACAGGGGTGCCGCCTCAGCCGGCGCCGGCGGCGGCCGCGGCCAGCCTGACTGCCCGCCCCGCACAGAATCGGCTGTTCGGTGTCTCGCGGCCGGCTTACTCGTCCGATCGCCGACTCGCGCCGAGTCGGCGTTATACGGGTGATCGGTGTCAAGAGGTCTGCCTGTCGGCATGTTGGATGAGGCCGTCGAAGAGGGCGGCCCGGTCGGCTTGGCCGTGGTCGCGGGCGTGGTCGCGCTGGCGGACCAGGATGGGCAGGAACTCGGTTCCGGTGCGGAAGTAGGCGCAGGTCTCACACGCCGACTCCATCCGGCAGTCGAGTTCGGCGGGGCGGGTGCATAGCCCGTTGCCGAGCATCCGGGCGTGGGTTTCGCGGCGCAGCCGGGCCATGCCGGTGGTCTCGTAGTCGGCCGGCAGTGCCGACGGCTGACCGTAGAGGGCGTCGATTTTGGCGCTGACCGCGGCGTATTCGTCGGCGACCACCCGGTTGGCGATCTTCTCTGGCGGACTCAGATATCGCAACTGTCTGAATGCCTCTCAAGTTGGGACGCGATCGGCACCTGCCGGAGGTGCGGCTGGCTTGTTTCGGCGGCTGACCTCGGCTGCGTAGGCGGCCCAGTCTCCAGCAGAGGCGCGCTGCCAGGTGACGGCGACTGCGATGTGGATGCCGAGCATCCGGGCGAGCACAGCGGCGGGCAGGTCGGTGGCGAGCTGGAACAACGCGGCGGAGCGCGATTGCCCGGAGCGGATACCGATCTGGCGAAGGCGTTCGGCCAGGCGGAACGCGCTGATGGGGCGGCCGGGCTGGCCGCCGGGGAACAGCCAGGGCGAGGTGCCCTGGTCGCCGATGGCGGCGTGGCCTTGCCGGGCAGCGAGGAGTTTCAGGACCAGGGCGTCAAGCGGTGCGGGGAGCACGACGGGCTCGCGGCCGAGCCTGATGCGCACCTGGCCGCCGCTGGCCTGGACATGGCTGAGGGTGAGCTGGCAGATCGTGGCTGGCCATTGGGCGTAGAGCAGGACGAGCAGCCCGGCGACGCGGTCTTCGGGTTTGAGCGTGCCGTCGTGCAGCAGCCAGCGTGCTTGTTCCCAGCGGGCCTCGGTGTCGATGACACCGGTCGGCCCGCCCCATCTGACGGCCGCGAAATCCAGGCTGGTCAGCTTGTGCTTGCGGGCCCAGCGGACGAAGTTCCCCGCGTCGGTGCGGTGGGTGGCCTGCGCGGTGGCCAGCCATGCTTCCAGGTCGCCTTGCCGGGCCGTGGCCAAGGTGAGGTCGTTGGCGGTGAGCCAGTCGAGCAGGGCGACGGCGGCTTTGATGTTCCGCTGGGCCGCCACGACCTGGTGGTGGGTGGCGTGGGTGCCGTCACCGCCGAGCCGGGCCCGGAGCCGGCGGGTCACGTGCCAGACGGCGTAGCGGTGCAGCAACTGCTGCTGGCCGGGATCGGGGCGTTCGGCGATGACCCAGGCGATCCAGCGGTCCAGCCGGCTCATCTGCTCATCGCGCACCGGCAGCGTCCCGATGGCGACCAGGACGCTGCGCAGGTGCTCGGCCGGCTTGCCGCCAGGAAGCTCGTCGAGGGCGCGGTGAGTGAGCTCTTTCCCGGCCAGTTCCCGCAAGATCGCCGGTGCGGCGCTTTTGTTCAGCCACGCCTCGACGGTGGCAGGCCGCTCCGCGCTCGCGAGGGTGTGGTAGAGGGCTTGCAGGCCGGGGCGGATGCCGCCGGCCTGGCTGCCCAGCAGCTCACGCAGCCGCTGCCCGGTGGTGCAGCGGGCGCACCGGCCGGTGTTGATCCGCCCGGTCTGCCCGCAGCCAGGGCAGGTGCGCCAGAATCCGGGATCGGGACGGGTGCAGGCCGCGCAGAGGGGTTCGGCCTTGGTGCCGCCGCGGACCCGGGCGGTGCTTCCGCACCGCGAGCAGCGGGCCCAGCGTTGCTTGCAGGCTTCGCACCACGGCACGCCGGTCGTCTTGGACAAGTAGCAGGCGGCATCGCGGCCGCAGATCGAGCAGGTCATGGTCTTCACCGGCCGGCAGGCCGGGCTAACGGGCCGTCCGGGGAGCGGACGCTGACCGGACGCCGGCGGCCGCAGCCCGCGCAGGCCTCGTGGTTGGCCGGGTCGGTGATCAGGCAGTGCGAGCACAACGGCCGGCCCTGCTCGTCACGGACAGCGACCTGCTGCACGGCTCCGCACCGTGCGCACGGCTGGAAACGGGACTTGGCCACACAGTTGCGGCACGACCACTGCCCGCCGATCTGCCGGTGCAGGTGAATGACCCGGCCGCATCGCGGGCACGGCGGCCGGACGATACCGCTCACGCCGGCGTCGCAGAGCTTGCCGATCAGCCGCAGCACCGACGGCACGGGTGCCTGGGCGGCGCCGGTGAGCAGCCCGGGCTCATCTTGCAGGGCCCAGGCGAGCCGGTGGCGCTGCCCGGACTGGGCGGCCACCGCCTGCACCGCGCTGACCACCGACTGTGCGGGCACCGCTGGGTCGATCGCGGCGACGATCCCGGCGATGATGGCGGCGGGATCCTGCCCGTCACCTGGCGGGCACTGGCCGCATCGCGGCTGCCCGTCCCGGTCGCGGAAGGTCACCGGCCGGGTGCTGCCGCAGGCCCCGCACGGCTCGCGCCGCGGGCCGCAGACACTGCAGTACCAGTCCTGGCCGCGGCGCTGCATGGTGCGCAGTCCCTTGCCGCACCCGGCGCAGGCCGGCGGCGAGATCACCGTGGCCCCCGCCTTGCGCAGCGCGATCAGCAGATCCCCGACGACCCGGGGCGCCGGGGAACGGCCATCGGCCAGGACCGCCGGCCGCGCCGCGAGCGCCTGGGCGAGCTTGCGCTGCTTCGCCCGGCCTCCCGCGACGCCAGCCACGGCGGCGGCAACCACCGCCCGGTCCAGCGCAGGCTCGGCGCCGCAGACCAGATCGACGGTGACACCGGCCGGGTCGGCCACCGCGCCGGGGATGCCAGCGGTCACCGGTCACTCACCGGCCCTGGTGATGCGGGCCCGCCTGGGACGCAGATCACCGACCCCGGCATCGCCGCCGCCGGCCGCGCGGGCTTTGCGGCCGGGGGCGGCAGCGGCGATGGGCTCGACCAGGTCGTCCATCGCGCAATCCAGGATGTCCAGCAGCGCCATCAGCACCTTCAGGCTCAGCCGCTCCGGGCGCTCGGTCACCAGCCGGTAGACCTGGCTGGAGGACAGGTGGACCCCCCGCTGGGCCAGGGGCTCGATCAGGTCGGTGGTGGCGAACATGCCGCGGCTGGCCATCACCTGCCGCAGGTGCCACCGGTAGTCCAGCTTGCGCGCCATCGGTTCCTCCCGTCCTCAGCCCGGCTGCCGGCCCAGGGCCGGCGCGAGTGCCTTGCGCAGCGCGGTGTTCATGAAGTCGCCGCTGACATGCGTATAGATAGCGGTGGAGGTGTCGCAGCGGTGCCCGGCGGCCTCCTGGATGAACCGCCGGTCCACCCCGTCTTCGGTCAGGTGCGTCACCCACGAATGCCGCAGGCTGTGCGGCGTCAGCGCCTCCGGCAGGCCCAGCGCGTCACGGTAGACGGCAAACCGGGCGTTGATCTCTGCCGGCTGGACCCGCCCGCCCCGCTCGGTCACCCACAACGCCGGATGATCGGCGCAGCCGAATCTGGGCCGGATGTCCTCCGCATAGTCAGCTACGGCCTCCACCGCCCAGCCCATCACCGACGGCACGTTGCGCCGCCGGGGCGGCTGCCCGCGCACCGCCTTGCCATAGCGGACGTGCAGCATGCCGTAACGGCCGAACTCCGGGGCGGCCGGATTGCGGCCCCAGTCGGCCACATCCAGCCGGGACGTCTCGGTTCTGCGCAGCCCCCACGCGTAGATGACCTTGAACAACGTGGCGTCCCGGTAAGCGGCCAGCGCGCCCTTGCGCTTCGCGCGCACCGCACGCTCCACCTGGTCATCGGCGTAATCCAGGAACCGCTGCAGTTCCTCGCGGGTGAACGGGCGCGCCTCCGGGCTGCCCTCGTAGTCGTTGAGGTGCGCGATGGTGTTCCACTCATGGCAGATCGGCACCGGGTGCGCGCCCGGCCCGAACTGCTTCTCACACGCCACCGCCCAGCCGTAACGCCCGTCGCACAGGTACTCGCTGAACAGGCGAAGATCGGTCTGGTAACCGCGGATCGTCGCCGGGGCCAGGTGCTTCTCGCCCGCCAGCGACAGGGTCCACTCATCAACATGGCCCGGCCCCCACTGCCACGGGTACTCGCTGGTGAACTCCACGAAGGCGCGCACCAGCCGCTCCCGCGGCGTGATCGTGGATTCCCGCAGCCCGCGCGCCTTCTGCTGCGCCCGCCAGCCCCGCAGCATCGCCTCCACCATCGCGTCCTCCGGCCGCAGCTGAACCACGCCCGAGACCAGCTCCAGGTGCGCCGCGCCCGCCAGATCACTTCGTCCCATCCACCCCTCCAGCCTCGCAGGACGCGACCATCTGAAGGAAGGATCATGCACCTAGCGGGATCATCCCGCAAGTCATGCAGGCCAGGGACCGCCGGCGGGCGGCCAGGCAACCCCATTGCCACGGCCCGCTCATCAGGCGACCTGCAGTTTCTCCCCCGTCTGATGCAATTCCCGAGGGTTGGCGTAGATGAGGGTCATTTCCATCTTCTGGTGGCCGAGCAGGGCGGCGATGGCTTCCAGCCGCATGCCCCGGTTGATGGCCTGGGTGGCCAGGGTGTGCCGCAGCCGGTGCGGGTGCACGCCAGAAACCCCGGCGGCCCGGCCGGCCCGGCGCACTATCCGGCAGATCAGGTGCCGGTCCAGCACGCCACGATGGTCGGCGACCAGGCGCCTGTGGCGGCGGATGTGCTCGAGGTTGGCAGCGGTCCAGGCGGCGAGCAGCTCTGTCAGCTGGGGGTGCAGTGGCACGTAGCGGTCGTTGCGGAGCTTGCCGAGCGGGATGCGCAGCCAGTGCCCGGCGCCGATCCGCACCACGGCATCGGCGTCGAGACCGGCCAGCTCGCCGGCCCGCATCCCGGTCCGGGCCAGCAGCTCGACCACGAGCCGGTCGCGCGGGTCGGTGCTGGCCCGGGCGGCGGCCATCAGTTTCGCGGCGTCCCGGTCGTCGAGGAACTCGGCAGCGGCTCGGGTTTCCTGGGGATGTCCCAGGCGATCACCGGGTTGCGGGGCGGGGCGCCGGGCCAGTCCCACTCGATGATCCGCTCAAAGAACTGGCGCACGGTCCGCATCCGCTGCCGGTGCGTCTCCGCGGTGATCGTCTGGCCGCCGCCCCGGGGCTGGGCGGCCAGCCATACCTTGTAGTCCTCGATGTCATCGCGGCGGATGTCACCGACCGCGGCCAGGCCGGCCTCGGTCACCATCCACCGGGCCAGCTGGCGCAGCGCGCTGCCGGCCGCATCGATGCTCCGGGGCGCCAAGAACGTGCCCAGCTGCCGCAGGTAGCGGCGCATCACCGTGGCCACCCGCGGCGCGGCGGCCTCGATCTGGGCCCACTCAGCCCCGGCATGCCAGCCCGGCGACGGCCGCTGCCGGGCAGGTAGCGCGCTCACCGGGCAGCCATCTCTTGCACGGCCAGCATCTCGGCGACCGCCGCGGTGTCAGCATCGATCAACTCGGCCGCACGCAGGTACTGGCCGGCCAGCCAGCCGTTGGCCAGGTGCAGGTAGACCCGAGTCGACTCGATCGACCGGTGCCCGGCCTGGGCCTGCACCGCCTCCAGCGCCATCCCCGCCTCCCGCAGCCGGGTCAGGCACGTGTGCCGCAGCTGATGGCAGGTCGCATGCTCCAGCCCCGCGCGGCGGCGGGCGCCGTCCAAGATCTCATCCAGCCCCTCCGCCGACAGCGGCAGCCCGCGCCGCGGCCCCTTCAGCACCACAAACACCCGGTCCGTCGGTGCCCCACCGGGCCGCTCGCCGTGCAGGTAGGCGCCGAGAGCCTCGAAGAACCGGTTCGCCGCCGGCACGATCCGGTGGTGGCCGCCCTTGCCCTCCACCACGGCCAGCCGCCGGTCAGCGACCTGCACGTCCTCGAACCGAAGCCCCAGCACCTCGCACCGGCGCAGCCCGGCCAGCAGCATGCCCAAGACCATCGCCCGGTCCCGGTGCGTGCGCAACGCGCCAACCAGCCGGTCCGCCTCCTCCGGAGACAAGATCCTCGGCAAGGTGCGCGGCACCCGCACCAGCGGGGCCATGCGTGATCGCATCGTCCCGCCCTGGCGGCGGGTCATCAGGCCACGCGGCACCGGGCTGACCCGCACCGGCGTATCACCCCGCGAGACCAGGTAGGCATACAGGCCCGACACCGACGACAGGCGCCTGGCGATCGTCCGCGCCGACAGCCCCGACTCCCGGTCCGCCAGCCGGATCACCCGGCGGTCGCCGCGCTGATGGGCCAGGAAATCGAAAACATCCGCCGCGGTGACCTGCACCGGGTCCTTCCCGGTCACCGTGAAAAACGTCTTCAGATCGAAAGCCACCGCCCGCAGCGTATTCGGCCGGCACCGGCCCGCCACGAACTCCAGATACCGGTCCACCAGCCGCTCACCCAACCGGTAACGGACCTGGCCAGACCCCGACACACTGCGCACCAGACACGGGAAGCTGCTCATCTCAGCACCATCCCGGTGCGCGACACGAGAACACAGGAGCGACACGGATCACCCGTGTATTAAGCGTTC
>DASYQM010000033.1:0-20003 GCA_036005525.1 Streptosporangiaceae bacterium | reverse complement strand
ACGTCCAGTCGCCGACCCGCTTCGAGTTCCTCAACCGCTACTTCGCCGACCCCCGGTATGCCGAGATCATTCCCGTCCAGCGCCCCCAGGAGGCGCTGACCGCGCATGCCGTCGATGCCATGGTGCACACGGTCGACGCCCTGCGCGGGCCCGCCACCGGGGCACCGCTACGGCTCGCCGTGACCACCGGGGACGCCATCGACAACGCTCAGTGGAACGAGTTGCAGACCGTCCTTGCCCTGCTCGACGGCGGGCTCGTCGCCCCGGACTCCGGCGGCCCTCGCTACGAGGGCGTCCAGTCGCCCGGCTGGCCGGACGACTTCTTCTGGAAACCCGACGGCGACGGCCCGGGCGGGCCGGACTACTTCCGGCGCGAGTTCGGCTTCCCGCACCACCCGGGCCTGCTGGAACGCGCCCTTGGAGAGTTCCGCTCCGGTGGCCTGGGCATCCCCTGGCTCTCCTGCTTCGGCAACCACGAGGCGCTCCACCAGGGCGTCGGGGTGATGACGGCGGGCATCGCCGCCGCGCTGGCCGGCCCGCGGAAACCGCTGGCGCTGCCGGACGGTTTCGACCACGACCGGGCGCTGGAGCTGTTCACCGACCATCCCGAGGCCTTCATGGCGGGCCCCGCCCGCGCCGTCACGGCCGACCCCGAGCGGAAGCCGGTCACCAGGCGCGATTTCGTGGCGGCTCACTTCCGGCCCGGCGCACGCCCGGCGGGGCACGGGTTCAGCGCGCAGAACCGGCTGGACGGCACCGCCTACTACGTCCACGACACCCCCGCCGTCCGGCTGATCGCGCTGGACACCAGCTGCCCGGCCGGGGGCGCCGAGGGGTGCCTTGACCGGCAGCAGGCCCTCTGGCTTCGGGAGCGGCTGGCCGAAGTGCACTCCGCCTACCGCGGGCCCGGGGGGCGTGCCGTGAGCACCGGCCGCGAGGACCGTTTGGTGGTCGTCTTCTCCCACCATGGGACCGACAGCCTGACCAACAGCCGGCATAACGGCGCTGCCGGGGAACCCGTGCTCCACGGAGCCGACGTCCTCGCCCTCCTGCACCGCTTCCCCAACGTCGTGCTGTGGCTGAACGGCCACACCCACACCAACGCGGTGCGGCCGCGCCGCGACCCGGCCGGCCCGGCGCGCGGTTTCTGGGAGGTCACCACCTGCGCCATCGCGGACTGGCCGTGCCAGACGCGGCTGGTCGAGCTGGTCGACGCTGGCGGCTACCTGGCCATCGTCTGCACGATGGTCGACCATGACACGCCGCCCGCTCCGTCGTCGCTGGAGACCAGCGACGACCTGGCCGCGCTGCACCGCGAGCTGGCTGCGAACGCCCCGCTCGACGGCGCCGACTCGGACCTGGCGGGCGCGCCGCCCGACCGGAACGTGGAGCTGCGCCTGCGCCCGCCGTTCCCGCTGCGCCACCTCGCCGGCGAGTAGCATGCCCGGTGACGCTCATCACCCGTAGAGTGGCCGGGTGGTTCCCCCCGTCACCGACTCCCTGCTGAACGATGCGTCGGAGGTCCTGCGCCGCGTCTTTGGCTATGACTCGTTCCGCGGCCAGCAGCTGGAGATCATCGAGCACGTGGCGGCCGGCGGCGACGCGCTGGTGCTGATGCCGACCGGCGCCGGCAAGTCATTGTGCTACCAGATACCCGCGCTGCTCCGGCAGGGGACCGGTGTCGTCGTCTCACCACTCATCGCCCTGATGCAGGACCAGGTCGACGCCATGTGCGAACTCGGCGTACGGGCGGGATTTCTCAACTCAACGCAGGATCCCGGCGCGCGCCTGCAGGTGGAGACGGCGTTCGTGGCCGGCGAGCTTGACCTCCTCTACCTGGCTCCGGAGCGGCTGCGGATCGAGTCGACCCTGCGCCTGCTCGATCGCGGCGCCATCGCGCTGTTCGCCATCGACGAGGCGCACTGCGTGTCCCAGTGGGGGCACGACTTCCGGCCGGACTACCTCGCGCTGTCCGAGCTGCACGAGCGATGGCCGCACGTTCCCCGCATCGCCCTGACGGCGACCGCCACCCAGGCCACGACGGAGGAGGTCGCGGAGCGGCTCAACCTGGCCGACGCCAGCCACTTCGTGGCGAGTTTCGACCGCCCGAACATCTGCTACCGGATCGTGCCGAAGTCCGAGCCGCGGCGGCAGCTCCTGGAGTTGCTGCGGACCGAGCATGACGGCGATGCAGGCATCGTCTACTGCCTGACGCGGGCTTCGGTCGAGCAGACGGCCGAGTTCCTGACCGGGAACGGGATCACCGCACTGCCCTACCACGCCGGGCTCGACGCGCGGACCCGCACCGCGAACCAGGCCCGGTTCCTGCGCGAGGACGGCACGGCCATGGTCGCCACCATCGCGTTCGGCATGGGCATCGACAAGCCCGACGTGCGCTACGTCGCCCACCTCGATCTGCCCAAGTCCGTCGAGGGCTACTACCAGGAGACCGGCCGGGCCGGCCGCGACGGCCTGGCCGCCACCGCCTGGCTCGCCTACGGCCTCGCCGATGTCGTGCAGCAGCGCAAGCTGATCGACACCTCCGAGGGCGGCGAGGCCCACCGCCGCCGGCTGAGCCGCCACCTCGACGCCATGCTGGCGCTGTGCGAAACCGTCCAGTGCCGGCGCGCGCAGCTCCTCGGTTACTTCGGGGAGCGCAGCGCCGCGTGCGGCAACTGCGACACGTGCCTGTCGCCGCCGCAGTCGTGGGACGGCACGGTGGCCGCGCAGAAGGTTCTCTCGGCCGTGTTCCGCCTCCAGCGCGAGCGGCACCAGAGGTTCGGCGCGGGCCATGTGATCGACATTCTGCTCGGCAGGCAGACGGCGAAGATCGTCCAGCACGGCCACGCCTCCCTCACCGTGTTCGGGGTCGGGACGGAATTGCGCGAGCCCGAGTGGCGCGGCGTCGTGCGCCAGCTGCTGGCCCAGGGCCTGCTGTCGATCGAGGGCGACTACGGCACGCTGACGCTGACCGAGGCAAGCGCCGCGGTGCTTCGCAGCCAGCACCAGGTGCTGCTCAGGCGTGAGCCGGAGCGTGCGGCCCGCCCCGCCAGGGCCCGCCGCACCGTCACGGCGGCCGGCGGCACGGCAGCCACCGAGCTGCCGGCGGAAGCCGCCGGGCGCTTCGAGCAGCTCCGCGCCTGGCGCGCAGCTACCGCGAAGGAGCAGGGCGTGCCAGCCTACGTGATCTTCCATGACGCGACGCTGCGCGAGATCGCGGCGACGCAACCGTCCTCCCTTGCCGCACTCGGCAAGGTGAGCGGGGTGGGGGAGACCAAGCTGGCGAAGTACGGCCAGCAGGTGCTGGACGTCCTCGTGCCGGGCGCCACGGGCATGCCCGGATGACCGGGTATCAGCCCGAGCAATGGCACGACCCCTTCGTGGCCACGGCCGGGGCGGCAGCCGCCCTGCTGGTGCGCAGGCTCTGCATCCCGCGCTCGGCCGGTGAGCCCTGTCCTAGCCGGCGGTGCCCATCGGGGTGATCGCGGCGGGCACCCTGCCGATGATCGCCGCCGGTATCAGCCTCATCGCCGCCGGCGGCGGCGGGCTGTACTGGCTGGTCGCGGGACTCGTGCTGGGTTTGCAGGGGCGGTGCTCAACGCGTGGATCCTGCTGGTCGAGATCCATCGCTGACTGTCGTGGGAGCTGGGGCGCATGAGCATTCGTTGCGCCATGGATAGGCTGTCCGCACCAGAAGGGCCGCGCCGTGCGGCCCGCGACGGAAGAGGGCGCCAGTGAGCAGCGATTGGCTGTCGGCCCCGCCTGCCGGCCAGGAGGGCCCGCTCGCGGAGATCGATACCAGCGTCGCGCACATCGCCCGCGTCTACGATTACTGGCTGGGCGGCAAGGACAACTTCGCCGCCGACCGGGTCGCCGCCGAGGCCGCCATGCGGGAAGACCCGAACGTGGTGGAGGGCGTGCGCGGGAACCGGGCGTTCCTGGCCCGGAGCGTGCGGTACCTGGTCGGCCAGGGCGGCATCCGGCAGTTCCTTGACATCGGCACCGGGATCCCCGCCGCCGACAACACTCACGAGGTGGCGCAGGCCTCGGCGCGCGAGTGCCGCGTCGTCTACGTGGACAACGACCCGATCGTCCTCGCCCATGCCCGTGCCCTGCTGACCAGCGGGCCCGGGGGGGCCACCGCGTACTTCGAGGAGGACCTGCGGAACGTGGCCGAGATCGTCCGGGCCGCGGGCGGCACGCTCGACTTCACCAGGCCGGTGGCGGTGATGCTGGTCGGGGTCCTGCAGTGCATCCCCGATGAGGACGACCCGGCGGGCATCGTCGGGCGGCTGATGGACGCCGTCCCGTCCGGCAGCTACCTGGCCATCTCGCATCCGGGCTACGACATCTATGGCCCCGGCCCGCGTAACCTCGCGTCCCGGCTGAACGAGCTCATGCCGGCGAAGCTGAGGTTCCGCTCCCACGCCGAGGTCGCCGGGTTCTTCGAGGGGCTGGACCTGGTGGAACCCGGCCTGGTCCGGGTGCCGGAATGGCGGCCGGACTCGGACGCCGACCGCGCCAACCCGGCGGCCGTCTGGGGCGGCGTGGCCCGCAAGAACTGACCCGGGCGCTCAGGGCAGGCGCAGGATGCGGGCCGCGTTCTGATAGAGCACCTTGCCGAGCACCTCGTCGGGCAGCCCGAGCCCGTCCAGCTCGGCCAGGCACCGCTGCGGGGCCAGGAAGGGAAAGTCGCTGCCCCACACGAACTGGCCGGCCAGCCGCCCGCGCAGCTCACTCACGAGCTCGGGTGGGATGCGGCGGGGCGCCCAGCCGGAGATGTCGATGTACACGTTGGTCTTGTGCAGCGCCATGGCGACCAGCTCCATATGCCATGGCCAGCCGAAATGCGCAGCCACCACGGTCAGCTCGGGGTGGGCGGCGGCGACGGCGTCGAGCCTGATCGGCCGGGCGTAGTCGAGTGCGATGCCCTGACCGCCGGGCTGGCGGGCGCCGATCCCGCTGGTCCCGGTGTGGAACAGCGCGAGCAGCCCGTGCCGCTCGCAGGCGGCGAAGACCGGCCAGTGGGACTCATCATCCGGGGCGAACGCCTGCAGCGACGGGTGGAACTTGACCCCGCGCAGACCCAGCGCGGCGATGTTCGCCACCTCGGCGACGGCGGCCTCGCCCTTGTGCGGGTCGACGGAGCCGAGCCCGGTGAACACATCGGGATGATCGCGGCAGGCGGCCGCCACGGTCTCGTTGGGCACCCGCGGGCGCCCGGTCGCGGTCTCGGCGTCCCACGCCAGCAGCACCGCCATCGTCTCGAGCCGGCGGTACGTCTCGGCCAGGTCCGCGATGGACAGCCGCTGCACCGGTGAGCGGAAGTAAGCCTCCGCCGCCTCGACGTAGCCGGCCATGCTCCCGTCGAGCCAGTCGGGGGTCGGCAGATGGACGTGGAAGTCGATGGCTCGCATCTTCACCGGCACCGGCAGGCCTTCCCGCTGCTCCATCATCATGTCGGGCCCGGCCCGAACCGCAGGCTGACGGCGCCGGACGGAGGGCGGGCACCATGAACACTACCCAGGCCAGCGCGACCGGCGAGCGCGCCGACCCGCGGCCCCGAAGCCGTGAGGAGGAAGCTTGAGAACGACCTGGCCGGATGCGCGCGGACCGGCAGCCGCGGCTGGCCAGCGCCGGGCCAATCAGCCATTGGCGCCGGCGGCCATCGCGAGCACCTCCCGCTCGCGGTCGGGGTCCACGCCGTGGGCGGGGCGGTCCGGCACGGGCGGCGGGTCGCCCTCGGCCTGCAGCCAGGCCCACGTGTCCGCCACGGTCTCCTCGACCGGGCGGCAGCTCAGCCCGGCGGCGTACGCGACGGAGACGTCGCCGGTGTGCAGGCCGATCAGCTCGCTGTCCGGCGGCACCCATACCGGCAGCTCGGTCCATGGCTCGATGCCCGCCCTCGCGATGACGTCCGGCGGGATCCAGGCCAGATGGGCCGGCGAGCCGGTGGCCGCCTTCGCGGCCTCGAGCAGGCTGCGCATGGTTGCCTGGCCTGGCTTGCTGACCGTGTTGATGACACCGCCAACCCCGTTGTCTGCGGCATGCAGCAGCCAGGCCGCGAGGTCGCGGCCGTCGATGTACTGCAGGGCCAAATCGGGCGGGCCCGGCGCGAGCACGTCGCCGCCGCGTTCGATCCGCCGCAGCCACCAGGGCATCCGGCCGGTGATCTCATAGGGGCCGAGGATCAGGCCCGCCCGGGCGAGCAGGGCCCGGCCGCCGAACGCTTCCACCGCCGGTGGCCCGCTCACCCCCCGCGTCAGCGTCGTGACCTCGTCGCCCCGCGCCAGCGCGGCCTCCACGACCGCGCGGCCAACATGGTGGGTCCCGCCGAGCACCAGCAGTCTCATCGCACCATCATGGGACGCGGCCGCCCGGGCCAGCGCCGGCCGTTCATTCTCGGCGTAAGCTTGCCGCCGCCGGAGCCGGCCGGCCACGCGCCCGGGCTAGTCGATCCGGGCGATCACCTCGCCCTGGCGGGTCGTCTGATCCTCGCTGACCAGCAGGTGGACCTGCCCGGCCGCCGGGGCCAGCACCTCCCCGGACACCTTCTCCACCATCACCTCGCCGAGCAACTGCCCGCTCGCCACCTGGTCGCCGTCGCTGACGAACCAGGTGGCGAGCACCCCCTCGGCGTCGGGCTCGTTCTCCGACAGCCGGGGGAACACGACCTCGGCCACGCTAGGGCGTGTCCCTGTGAGGCATGCCTAAGCCTTGCACAGGTCGCGCACCGCGGCCTCGATCCGTTCCGGTGTCGGCAGCACGGCGCGCTCCAGCGACCGCGCGTACGGGATCGGCACGTCGGGCACGGCGACCCGGCGCAGCGGGGCCCGCAGCAGGCCCGGGTCGGTCTCCGCGACCCGCGCCGCGATCTCCCCGGACAGCCCGAACGACTGGTAGTCCTCGTCGACGACGAGCAGCCGCCCGGTCCTGGCCACCGAGGACAGCACCGTGTCGGCGTCGAGCGGCACCAGGCTGCGCAGGTCGATCACCTCCAGATCCACCCCGTGCTCTGCGGCCATCTTCTCCGCCACGTCGAGCGCATGGTGCACCGACAGGGACAGGGTGACCACCGTGGCGTCGGAGCCCGCCCGGGCCACGGCTGCCTTCCCGATCGGGGTCTCGTAGGGCTCCTCCGGCACCGGCGCCACCGACCGGGGGTTCTTCGCCATCCAGGGCAGGCCCATGATCCCCTTGTGGAACATGTAGACGACCGGGTTGTCGTCCCGGATAGCCGAGATCATCAGCCCCTTGGCGTCGGCCGGGTTGCTCGGCACCACGACCTTCATCCCCGGCAGGTGCGCGAAGGTTCCCCACAGGCACTGCGAGTGCTGCTCGGCGTCGCTGTAGCCGCCGCCGGTGGCGGTCATCAGCACCATCGGCACGCGCACGTTCCCGCCGGACTCGAAGTGGATCTTCGCCATGTGGTTGTAGATCTGGTCCATGGCCACGCCGAAGAAGTCGACGAACATCAGCTCGACGACCGGGCGCATGCCCTCGACCGCCGCGCCGATGCCGAGGCCGATGAACGCGGTCTCCGAGATCGGCGTGTCCAGCACCCGGTCCCGGCCGAACTTCTCCAGCAGCCCGGTGGTCGAGCCGAAGATGCCGCCGTAGTTCCCGATGTCCTCGCCCAGCACCACGACGCCGGCGTCGCGCTCCATCTCCTGCGCGATTCCCTCGGCCATGGCACGGGCGGTCGTCAGCTTGCGCCCGGACTGCCCGGCCGGGGCACCTTCCGCCGCGGTGGTGGTTTCAGTGGCGCTCATTGATCTGCCTCCTTCGCGAAGACGTAGTCAAGTGCCGTCTCCGGCGCGGGAACGGGGCTGGACTTCGCGAACGCGATCGCCTTCTCGACCCTGGCCGATGCCTCGTCCTTGATGGCCCGTGCCGCGTCCGCGTCCAGGATGCCGGCCTGCGTCAGCCGCTGCTCGTAGGCCGGGATCGGGTCCTGGCCGGGAACGTCGGCCAGCTCGGGCCGGTAGGCCTGGGGGTCGCCCTCGAAATGGCCCCACAGCCGCAGCGTGTGGATCTCGAGCAGCGTCGGCCCCTCCCCGGCGCGCGCCCGGGCGACCGCGTCTCCGGCCGTCGTGTAGATGGCTTCCACGTCGTTGTCGTCGATTCGCTGGCCCGGTATGCCGTAGGCGGCGGCCCGGTCGGCGTTGGACGGGATGCAGGTGGAGGCGTCGCGTGGCACCGAGATCGCCCAGTTGTTGTCCTCGACCACGAACACCACGGGCAGCTTCCACAGCGCGGCCAGGTTGAGCGACTCGTGGAACGCGCCCTGGTTCGCGGCGCCCTCACCGGTGAACGCGACCGCCACCCGGTTGCCCTCGCCGCGCGAGAACGCGAACGTCTGCCCGAGCGCGGGCGGCAGCCCCTCGGCGATGATGCCCGAGCAGGAGAAGTGGACGTCCGGGTCGAACAGGTGCATGTGCCCGCCCCGGCCACGCCCGAGCCCGCCCTCGCGCCCGAAGATCTCAGCAGCCATCTTGTCCAGGTCCACACCGTGCGCGATGGCCACGTGATGCGGCCGGTGGGTCGCGGTGACCGCGTCGCCGGCGCGCAGGTGCGCGCACACGCCGGCGGCCACCGGTTCCTGCCCGGCCGACAGGTGCATCTCGCCGGGCACCAGCCCGGCCCCGATGTCGAACGCGGGTTTCTTGTCCGCGTGGTATTCGCGGAGTATCGCCTCCTCGAAGGTGCGGCTGAGAACCATCACCCGGTACAGGTCAAGACGGGTCTTGTCGTCCACTGTGCCTCCTCGGTCCGTCCGGTCAGATGCCATGAGTCCATGCGGTAGCGCTCCGCCAGCAGCCGCCGCTGCCAGCGCCTCTCGGCGGCGGTGGGTGCCCGCCGCCGCGGCGGGCCATACCTCCGCGCCGCTTCCGCCAGCACGGCGCCGCGCGCTGCGGCCACGCCCAGGTCACACCCCAGATCACGCAGCGAGGCCACCGGGCTGCGCCGGGAATCGGCCGGATGATGCTCCGCCGGCGCCGGCGTAAGGAAGGCGCAGACCCGCGCGGCCGGGGTCGTCACCAGCAGGGTGGCGTGCGCCAGCGACCCGTCCCTGGTGAGCTGGCTGGCCAGGCCGGACACCTTGGCGGGCCCGGCGAACACCCCCCGTTCACCGGCGCTCGGCGCCAGCCCCAGCCCGGCGATAACCGCGGCGACCAGCGCGGCCACCTCCGCGGCGAGGCCGGGCACGCGGCCGGGCACGGCCATGCTGATGTTGAGGTTGCCCAGGTCCTGGTAGACGGTGCCGCCGCCGCTGGCGCGGCGCAGCACCGGCACGCCGCTGGCCGCGCACGCGGCCAGGTTCACCTCACGCACGGGCCGCTGGGCGCGCCCGATCACCACGCAGGATGCGTTCTGCCATATCCGGAGGACGGGCGCACGGGGCCCGGCGCGGGCCAGCGCCTCTTCCAGCGCGAGGTTCGCGGCCTGGTCGCTGGCCGCGCCGTCGCGAACGAGCAGATCCATCCCCAGACCCCGGCCGGCGGCGGCTCCGGGCCGTCCCGGCCTGCCGGGCGTTTTGCACCTCCGCTGGTACCTTCCCGCCATTGGATCGCTGCGAAACTGTTACCCATGGCGGGAAACGGGGCCATGGTTGCTGTCGGGGCCGGGTGGGTGATAGCGATCGACGGACACCGGCGTCGGCGCCGAGGAGGA
Source organism: Streptosporangiaceae bacterium (assembly GCA_036005525.1). GTDB lineage: Bacteria > Actinomycetota > Actinomycetes > Streptosporangiales > Streptosporangiaceae > UBA9676. Next base: position 10,328 of record DASYQM010000033.1, on the reverse strand, counting down.
ACGGGTGAGCGAGAACGAAGCGACGGTCGGCCCCGATCTCGGGGCGGTGGTGGCCACGATGCCGTTCGCGGCGGCGCTGGGCGTGGTGCTGGACGCGGCCGGCGCGGACGAGGTCCGCGGCCGTCTTGCCTGGGCGCCGGAACGCTGCACGACCGCCGGGGCGATGCACGGCGGCGCCCTGATGGGGCTGGCCGACACCCTCGGCGGGCTCTGCGCGTACCTCAACTTGCCTCCGGGGGCGGGAACGGCCACCATCAGTTCGTCGACAGTGTTCACCCGTGCGCTGCGCGACGGTGAGGTCCGGGCCGTCACCCGGCCGCTGCACGTGGGCCGAACCGTGATCACGGTGCAGACCGACCTCTCCGACGGGGCCGGGCGGCGGGTGGCGCAGGTGACGCAGGTGCAGGCGGTTCTGGGGGGCGACGGTGGACGCTAGGCACGCGGTCCTGTTCGAGCCGGTGGCCATCGGCCCCAAGACGCTGCCGAACCGCTTCTACCAGGTGCCGCACGCGAGCGGGTTCGGGTCGGCCATGCCAAGGACGCAGGCAGCGTTCCGCGCCATCAAGGCCGAAGGCGGGTGGGGCGGGGTGTGCGTGGAGTACGCGCCGGTGTCGGCCGACGCCGACGAGACCCCGGCGATCGCCGCCGACATGTGGGACAAGGCCGACGCCCAGGCGCTGGCGCTGGCCGCCAGTGCGATCCACGACCATGGCGCGCTGGCCGGGCTGGAGCTCTACCACGGCGGCGCGTCCAGCCCCAACGGGGGCTCGCGGTTCGTGCGGCTGGCCCCGAGCCAGTCCGCCTCGGAGCAGCAGTGGGGCGGGCCAGCCAAGGAGATGACGGCCGACGACATCGGCCGCCTCCAGCGGGAGTGGGTGCGTGCCGCCCGGCAGGCGGTCGACGCCGGGTTCGACATCGTGTACGTGTACGGGGCGCACGGCTACCTGATGACCCAGTTCCTGTCGACGGTGTCGAACCGGCGGACCGACGGCTACGGCGGCAGTCTGGCGAACCGGGGCCGGTTCTGGCTGGAGACCCTGGACGCGGTGCGGGCGGAGATCGGCGGCGAATGTGCGGTCGCGACCCGGATCGCCCTCCACGGCGACTCCGGCGTGCCCGGGGCCGAGACCCTGCCGGGCATCGAGATCGACGACATGCTTGCCCTGGTCGGCATGGCCGACGACCTGGTCGACCTGTGGGACGTCACGGTGGGCAGCTGGCCGGAGGATTCCGGGACCTCCCGCTACTACCCGGAGGGGAACCAGCGGCGGTGGACCCGCCGGATGCGTGAGGCGACGGCCAAGCCCATCGTGGCGGTCGGCCGCTACACCAGCCCGGACCTGATGGCGGAGGTGATCCGGTCCGGGGAGGTGGACCTCATCGGCAGCGCGCGGCAGGCGATTGCCGACCCGTTCCTGCCCCGCAAGGTCGCGGAAGGAAGGCTCGACGAGATCCGGGAGTGCACCGGGTCCAACCTCTGCATCCTGCGCGAGGAGGCGTTCCGTCACGTCGGCTGCGTGCAGAACGCGACGGCGGGGGAGGAGTTCCGCCGGGGCTGGCACCCGGAGGTGTTCGCGCCCGCGCCGGCCCCGGACCGGCCGGTGCTCGTCGTGGGCGCCGGGCCGGCCGGGATGGAATGCGCGATCGTGCTCGCCAAGCGCGGGTTCGGCGCGGTTCACCTGGTTGAGGCGGAGCCGGAGATCGGCGGCCGGCTGCGCTGGACCCGGCGGCTTCCCACCCTGGGGGACTGGGGCCGGATTACCGACTGGCGCATGATCCAGCTGGCCAAGCTTCCGGGCGTGGAGGTCATCACCGGGCGCCGGCTGCGCGCGGCGGACGTGCTGGAATACGGCGCGGAACTCGTGGTGATCGCCACCGGGTCGTCATGGCGGACAGACGGGGTGCAGCCCGGCCACCCCGGGCCGATGCCCGGCGCCGACACCTCGCTCCCGCATGTGCTCACGCCGGAGCAGGTGTGCGCGGGCAAGCGACCGCCCGGCCCGCGGGTGGTGGTCTACGACGCCGACGGCTATTACGTCGCGCCGGGCATCGCCGAGCTGCTGGCCGCCGACGGGTACGAGGTGACGGTGGTCACCACCTTCGCCGTCCTCTCGCCGGTAAGCGACCAGACCCTGGAGGGGGACATGCTCCGCGCCCACCTGCACCGGGCCGGGGTGCGGGTCCGGCACGCGACGACCATCACCGAGATCGCCCCCGGGCAGGTCCGCGGCCACGACCGCTACGGCGATCCGTGGTCGGCCGGCTGCGATGGGGTCGTGCTGGTCACGCAGCAGGCCTCCGACGACGGGCTGTACCTGGAGCTGTCCGGTGACCCGGCGGCCCTGGAGGCCGCAGGGATCGGCGCGGTGCACCGGATCGGCGACGCGGTCGCACCCCGGCTGCTGTCGGAGGCGGTCTTCGACGGGCACCGTCTCGCCCGCGAGATCGAGTCGCCCGACCCGGCGACGCCGCTGCCCTACCGGCGGGAGCGCACCGACCTGGGTTGCCCTGGGTTAGACCTGGGTTAGCCCTGGGTTAGCCCTGGGTTAGCCCTGGTTGGCCACCGTCGGTCAGTCCCAGGGCTGCTCCAGGTGGGCGGTGTCGTTGAAACCGCGCACGAACCACCGCGGCCCGGCCACCACCAGCCGGGAGATGGAGCCGTTGTCCGAGGTGACGAACGCGAACGGCCGGGACCCGCTGGCCAGCGCGAGCACCTGCCCGATCACGCCCCCATGGGTGAAGACCGCCACGCGCTGGCCGGTGTGGGCGGCGGCCACCCGCCCGATCGCGGCCCGTACCCGGTCCGCGAACTCGGCGGCGGGCTCGGCACCCGGGATGACGTCGAAGCTCTCCTGTGCCCACATCTGCATCGCCGTGGGGTGGTTCTCCGCCACCATCTTGCGGAACAGGCCGCCCTCCCAGTCACCCAGCCCGACCTCACGCAGCCCGGCTTCCACGGCGGGCACCAGGCCGAGCCGGCTGGCCAGCGGGGCCGCCGTCTCCGCCGTCCGGCGCAGGGTGGTGACGTAGATCGCCTCGATGCCGGCGGCAGCAAGCCGGGTGGCGACCCGCTGCGCCTGCTGGCGCCCTTCGGGCGAGAGCGCCGGATCGGAGCGCCCGTCCACCAGCGGGAACGGGGCGTCCATGGAGGCGGGCTCCGATTCGCCATGCCGGACGAGGAGCAGTTCGGCCGCGTCCGGCGGCACCCGGAAGCGGTTCTGGCGGTAGCTGCGCGCGGCTTGCGGCAGATCTTCAGGCGCTGTCACGACCTGCGTAGCGTACCGGCAGCGCCGGCTGGCGTAGCGATCTGCCTGTGACGGGCACCGTTGCTGGCGAGGGAGCCGGTGGCGGGTTCGGGCACACTGGGCGGATGGCACTTTCCACTGATCACCGCGCCGACGACGACCCGCCGGCCGGCCCGGCCGGGCTGGCCGGGCCGGCCGATGCCCGGGACCCGCGGGGGCTGCGCTCCGACGCGCCGCTGCTGGATGCCTGGCTGCGGTTCACCGCGCAGGCGCAGGTCGGCGAGCTGACCCCGATGAGCGTCCCCGGCCACAAGCAGCGCCACGACCTGACCGGGTCGGTGGTGGCGGGGGACGCGCCGCAGTACGGCGGGCTCGGCACCATCAAGCACGTGGACGCGCTCATGGCCGAGGCGGAGGAGCGGGCCGCGCGGCTGTGGGGCGCGGACTGGTGCAGGTTCTCGGTGGCCGGGTCGACCCACGGCAACCAGGCGCTGGCGCTGGCGGTGGGCTCGCCCGGCCAGGAGGTGGTCGTCACCAGGTGCCTGCACCGGTCGCTGCTGCTCGGGCTGGTCCTGGCCGGGCTGCGGCCCGTGTGGGTGCTGCCCGAGCGTGACGCGGCGAGCGGCCTTCCCGCCGCGGTCGCGGTGGACACGGTCCGGGCGGCACTCACCAGCCATCCGCAGGCCTGCGCGGTGTTCCTCGGCGACCCCTCCTACGTCGGCACCACCGGCGACCTCACGGGGCACGCGGAGGCCGCGCACGAGGCGGGCGTCCCGCTCGTCGTGGACGCCGCCTGGGCGGCGCACCTGGGCTTCCACCCCGACCTGCCGCCGCATGCGATCGCGGCGGGCGCGGACGCGATGGTGACCAGCGCGCACAAGGCCCTGCCCGCCTACACGCAGGGCGCGCTGGTGCTGGCGCGGACCGGGCTGCTGGATCCGGCCCGGCTGGACCGCGCGTTCGATGCGACCCACACCACCAGCCCGGCCGGCGCGATCGTCGCGAGCATCGACGCGGCACGCGCGCTGCTGGCCCGGGACGGGACCGCGCTGTGCGCGCGCCTGCTGCGCCTGGTCGCCACCACCCGGCGGCGCCTGGCAGAGGTTCCCGGGCTCGGCCTGCTGGAGGGGCCGGGCGTGGAGCCGACCAAGCTGGTCGTGCTGCTGGCCGGCACCGGGGCCCATGGCCATGCCGTCGAGAACGACCTCATCGCAGCCGGGATGCCGGTCGAGATGGCCGACCGGGACACGATCGTGCCGATCATCACCCTCGCCGACGACGAGGCGACGGTCGCCCGGTTCACTGCCGCCCTGGTGGCCGCGATCGAGCGCCATCGCGGCGCGGCTCGCCAGCCGGTCCCCTCGCCCGCCTGGACGGTCACGCCCCAGGTTGCGCTTCCGCCACGCGAGGCGTTTTTCGCGCGCAACGAAACGGTCGTGGCTGATGCCGCTGTCGGAAGGATCAGCGCCGAACTGGTGGCGCCCTACCCGCCCGGCGTTCCGGTGCTCGCGCCGGGCGAGATCATCACGGCCGAGGCGCTGGCGGCGCTGCGCGCCTCGCACGCGGAAGGCGGCCGGATCGCGTACGCCGCCGACCCGGGCCTGGACACGCTGCAGGTCATCGCGGCTGCACCGTGACCCCAGCTTGTGATCATGACCTTGATGTAGCTGGGTGTGCACTGAAGTCATGATCACAACGCGGAACCCTCCGCCCCAGAGATCCACGGAACGTGATCATGGGATGGCTATTGCAAGAACGATAGTTATCCCATGATCACAAACGGTGCACGGCTTCCTACACGAGGTTTCTCGCCAGGATTGTACGGATTTGGGGTGGTTTACGCTTGGGGACTAGTGCTCAGTCCGCTCGGCTTCGGCGGCGAGGCGGCCCGCCTCGGCGGCGAGCCGCTCCGCGCGGGCGCGCCGGTCGTCACTGCCCGCCTCGGCGAGGTTGATCCGCACCAGCGCCGCCGCCGCGCGGGAACCGGCCGCCGCGAGCAGGGCAGCGGTGATCGCATCGCCGCGCACTGCCGGATTGCCTTCGCCGGCGACCGCGGCCGCCACCGCTGCCACCTGGGTGCCGATCTCGGCCACCTGCATGGGGACCGTGCATGCCTGCGAAAGGGCGTCAGCAAGCCCGTCCCGGGCCCGCATCGCGGCCAGCACCGCGCGGTAGGCCTCGGCGTCGGCCTGGGCGAGCGGGGCGGCCCGGTCGCGCAGCAGCCGGGCCTGCTCCGCCAGCCGCTCCGCCGTTGCCAGGTGACGGCCCGACAGGCCCGCCGTCATCGCGCACAGGCCGGCGGCCAGAGTGACGGCGAGCGCCGCGACCGCGCCGCCGCCCGGGTCGGGCGTGGTGGCCGAGAGGGCATCCAGGAACCGGCCGACTGCCATGTCCAGGTACGCCTGGGACGGCGCGGATACCTCCGCCCCGCCCGGCTGGCTTGGTCCCGGCTGGCTTGGTCCCGGCTGGGCTGGTCCCGGCTGGGCTGGCCCGCCCGGCGGGCCCTTCACGCGCCCGTCCCGGGGCAGGGGGTCTCCTTGGGCACGGTCGGGATCATCCGCCCAGGTGCGGCGCGGGGTACAGGATGGTCTTCGGCTCGGTGAACGCCTCCATGGCGAAGCGGCCGCCGACCCGCCCGCGCCCGCTCACCGAACCGGAGCGGCCACCGAACGGCAGGTGGGATTCCCACAGGTTGGTCGAGGCGTTGATGTTCACCCAGCCCGCCCGGGCCTGCTCGGCGAAGGCCAGCCCACGCTCCAGGTCACCGGTGAACACGGCCGCCGTCAGGCCGAACGGCGATCCGTTGGTCAGCTCGAGCGCCGCGGCGGCGGAGCTCACCTCGATGACCGGCACCACCGGGCCGAACGTTTCCTCGCGGGCGATCTCCATGTCCAGGGTGACGCCGTCCAGCACCGTGGGCTCGGCGTACAGCGCGGTCGGGAAGCCGGCCGCCAGGTTCCCGCCGCAGCCCACCCGGGCCCCGGCCGCCACCGCCGTGCCGACGTGCCGGGCGAACTTGTCCGCGGTCGGCTGGTTGTTCAGCGGGCCCATCGTGGTGGCGGGGTCGAACGGGTCCCCGAGCCTGATCCGGTCCTTGGTCGCCGCGACCACCCGGTCGACGAACTCGGCGCGAACGGCGGAGTGCACCAGGAACCGCTCGCCCGCGGTGCAGCTCTGGCCGGCGCACATGTAGGCGGCCTCCAGCGCGGCGTCGGCGGCGAGGCCGAGGTCGGCGTCCTCCAGCACCACCATCGGCCCGTTGCCGCCCAGCTCCAGCAGCTGGGTCTTGCCCGCCGCGCGGGCGGCGACCGACGCGCCGGTGGCCACCGACCCGATGAAGCCCACCGCGTTCACGCCGGGGTGGCCCGCCAGCGCATCGCCGACGACCGGGCCGGGGCCGGCCACGAAGCTGAACACGCCGGGCGGCGTGCCCTCGCCAGCGATGATCTCGGCGAGCAGGGCGCAGCAGGCGCTGGTGGTGGGGGCGGGCACCCAGACGACGGCGTTGCCGGCCGCGAGCGCGGGCGCGAACAGCTCCGCGCCCATCGTGTACGGCCAGTTCCACGGGCTGATCACGCCGACCACGCCGAGCGGGACCCGGGTGGACAGGACCCGCCGGTCCGCCGACACCGACGGCGGGATCTCGCCGGCCAGCCGGACGGCGTCCTCGCCCGCCATCGTGAAGTACCCGGCGAGCTCATCGACTTCGTCGTGGGCCTCGGCCACCAGCGGCTTGCCCTGGTCCTGCGTGAGCGCGCGGGCCAGCTCCTCGCCGCGCCGGGTGATCGCCGCGGCCACCGCCGAGCACCACTGCGCCCGCTCGAAGGCGGACCGCGCCGCCCAGGCTGGCCAGGCCGCCTGCGCGGCGGCGACGGCGGCGTCGACGTCGCCCGGGTCGGCCACGGCCACGGTGGCGAACTGCTCGCCCGAGGAGGGACTGACCGCGGGGGCCGTGCCCCCGCCGCCGGGGCGCCAGGCGCCGCCGATGTACAGCAGGTGCTCACTCATCATGTGCTCCCTTCCTCACGGGGCGCCGCTGGCGGGCCCAGGGCATGTCTGGCGATCTCCAGCCTGCCGCGGAGCAACCGGACACGCCCTTACGCGCTGGCGCACAGCCGCCCGAGCGAATCCAGCGTCTCGGGGCGCATCCGGTACTGGGGGCCGGAGATGGACAGGGCGGCGACGCAGGTGCCAGCCGGGTCGAACACCGGCGCGGCGACGGCGACCAGCCCTTCCTCCAGTTCGGCGACCGCCGTGGCGTAGCCCTCGGAACGGACGCTGGCGAGTTCGTCGGCGAGGGCGCCGGGGCTGACGATCGTCTGCGGTGTGTAGCGCTCCAGCACCGTGGTCTGGCTTAGTGCGCCGTAGGCGAGCAGGACCTTGCCGTTGGCGACCGCGTGCGGCCTGGTCCGTCGGCCTATCCAGCCCCCCGAGCTGGACAGGATGTACGTGCTCGGCACCTCCGCCACGTTGAGCACGTCCTCGCCGTCGGGAACCGCGAGGTTGACGGTCTCCCCGGTCCGCCGGGACAGCTTCTCCATCGCTGGCTGCATGGTGGCGACCAGGTCGAAGCTCCGCAGCGCCAGCGCGCCCAGCCGGATGATCTCCACCCCCAGGCGGTAACGTTTGCCCACGCGGGTGAGGAACCCGGTCCGCTCCAGCGCCGCGGCGAGGCGGGAGGCGGTTGACTTGTGCACCGACAGCGCCCGCGCAATGTCGGCCACGCCGAGTTCCTCCCGGCTGTCGTCGAAGCTCCTGAGCAGCGTCAGCACGCGTTCGGCCGACCGGTAGGTTGCGCTGCGCGCAACCTCGCTCTGGCTCATGCAACAAGGATGGCGAGCGGGCCGGCACGCGTCAACAGCCGGGCCCGGCGCGACCGCCGCGCCGTGGCATACTCGCTGAGCAGGAAACGGTGCCGGGCGCAGGCCTGTCAGCGAGCGCCCGTGAAGAGAAGGGAGCGGGGCTGGTATGTCCGCCCCCGACGCGGCCGATGCCGCCACCTCCGCATCCGCCCACGACCCGCTGCCCGAGGCGCTGACGCTGGCCCGCGGGGCCGCAACCGCCGGGCTCGGGCTCAAGCTCCTGGGCGGCCTTGCCGTCCGGGTCCTGTGCCCGGATTACCCGCCCCGGCTGCGCCGTGACCAGGACATCGACTTCGCGTGCCTGACCAAGGAGCGCAAAAAGATCGCGGCCTACCTGGAGACGAGCGGCTGCGAGCCGGACCGCCGGTTCAACAACCTCAGCGGCCACCAGCAGATGTATTTCACCGCGCCCTCCGGGCGGCCGATCGACGTCATGGTCGACCAGCTGACGATGTGCCACACCCTCGACCTGCGGCCCTCGTTCTCCCGCCAGCCGCTCACCATCGACGCGATCGACGTGCTGCTGTCCAAGCTGCAGATCGTCGAGCTCAACGAGAAGGACGTGCGCGACATCGTGCACCTGCTGGCGGCCCTGCCGCTGGGCGGGGAGGGCGTCAGCCTGGACACCGACCGCTTCTGCGGGCTGCTCGGCGCGGACTGGGGCTGGTGGCGGACCGTCACCGGCAACCTTGCCAAGCTGCCCGGGCTAATCGCGGAGAAGCCGGACCTGGTGCCGGCCGGCGCCGCCTTCGACCCCATTGACCAGATCCAGCGGCTGTCGCAGCTCGCAGCCGATGCCCCCAAGACGGTCAAGTGGCGGCTGCGGGCGAAGGCCGGTGACCGTGTCCGCTGGTACGAGCTGCCCGAGGAGGTCGCGCACTGACATCCGGCAGCTTGACGCCGCTATCGGCGAGTGCTACACGTTGCACAGAACGCGAGGCAGTTGCGCATGACGCGCCGCCGTGGCGCGTGGTGCGTGGGGAAGGCGTGGGGTTAGTCCGATGAGAGTCTTCTTCGCCACGGACATTCATGGGTCCGAGATCTGCTGGCGGAAATTCCTCAATGCGGCCAGTTTCTACAAGGCCGACGCGGTGATCCTGGGTGGTGACGTCACCGGCAAGGTGATGGTGCCGATCACCGAGCACAACGGGTACTGGCAGGTCGTGCTGGCCGGAGAGACGGTGCGCCTGGACACCAGGGAGGAGCTCGCGGAGGCCGAGCGCCAGATCCGCAACAGGGGCTCGTACCCCGCCGTCATGTCCCCCGATGAGCTGACCGAGCTCAGCAAGGAAGAGGGCGCCGTCGACCGGCGCTTCAGCGTGGAGATGATCGCCTCGCTGGACCGCTGGCTGGACATGGCGGACGGCAAGCTCAAGGGCGGCGAGATCCCGTGCCTGCTCAACGGCGGGAACGACGACATCTGGGAGATCGACGACGTCATCGACGCCTCGCCGTACGTGACGTTCGGCGAGGGCAGGCTGATCGATCTCGGCGGCTTCCACCTGGTGTCGATGGGGTGGACGAACCCCACGCCGTGGGACACCTTCCGCGAGGCGCCGGAGGAGGAGCTGGCGGCCAAGATCGAAGCGGTCGCGAACCTGGTGCCGGACATGGGGCGGGCGATCTTCAACTTCCACGCGCCGCCCTACGGGAGTGGCCTCGATGAGGCGCCGGCGCTGGACGCGAACCTGCGCCCCATGCACGGCGGCGCGGTCATGAAGCCGGTCGGCTCGACCGCAGTCAGCGATGCAATCGTTCGCCATCAGCCCATGCTTTCCGTGCACGGACACATTCACGAGAGCCGGGGCATCAAGAAGATGGGAAGGACCCTCGCCATAAATCCGGGCAGCGTCTATGGTGATGGCGTCCTGCAAGGTGCCCTGCTCGAACTTGACCCGAAGAAGGGGAAAGTCTCGAAGTATCTTATCGTGAACGGTTGAGCATCGGCGCTTGGCCGCCCCGCCTGCCGCAGGTCGATCACTTCGCCCCCTGATCAGCCCACACTTGGGAGGTATGCATGGCCACAGAAGCTCTCGGCGACGAGAGACCGGCGCTCTTCCTGCGGAAAGCCACCGGCCTTGTCCGGGGCTGGAACGTCCGGGACTCGTTGATCTACGCCGTGCTGTCAACCAACTTCGTCACGCTGGGATTGTTCGCGTTCACCTACGCGGGCCCGGCGTTCCCGAAGGGCCAGCTGCTGACGGCGGTGGTGATCTCGGCG
>DASYQM010000032.1:0-4982 GCA_036005525.1 Streptosporangiaceae bacterium | reverse complement strand
GCCGCGGCATAGCCAGCAACCCACTGGGCCGTCAGAACCCTCATCCCTATCCCCCGGTACCCGGATCTCCCCCCTGGAGCACGCGGGCTGGAATACCCGCGCAAAGATCACGCGAGGCCGATAGATGGACTCCTAGCCTCGTCTGCACCGCTGACTCCGTCTGGCCCCACCCGGTTGACCCGCATCCTCACATGCAGTCTTGTCCGGCCAGCAGCCGGGAGACAAGGAGGCCACCAAGAAACGAGATAGCTCGTACCAGCACCCTCCGCCGCCAGATCTATCCCGGCCCGGGCGATCGCCATCTAGATAACATGGACCGCCATAGGATGACCCCGCCCCCCTGGGCTGGTCATCCTGTAGTGGTGCCGATCTCTCGGCGGGTGGTGACCAGCGCGCCGCCGGTGGCCAGCACCACGGCGTAACCGGCCAGGACCGCGAGCGCCGCGCCTGCGGGCAGCGTGGTGGCGGTGGCGGGGGCTCCGTGGAGCATGGCGCTGGCGGCGGCTTCGGGGAGCCAGCGGACCACCCCGGGCGCGTGGATCAGTACCGGGAGTATTCCTTCGATGACAAATGCCCACATCAGTGCCAGGCCAAGCGCGGCGGCGGTGTTGCGCAGCAGCAGCCCGAGGCCGACGCCGAGCATGCCGTAGAGGGCGGCGAGCAGCGGCACGGTGATGACTGCGCCGGGCACGCCTGGCTGGGTCCAGTCCAGTGGCAGATGATGTGCAGACAGCACGGCGGCGGAGGTGGCGGCGCTGAGCGCTTCGGCGAGCAGGCCAACCGCGGCCCCGGTCAGGGCGGCGGCGGCGAGTTTGGCGGACACGACGCGCAGCCGCCGGGGCTGGCCGAGGAAGGTGGTCACCGAGGTGCGGTGCCGGAACTCCCCGGCGGACAGCACGATCCAGGTGAGCAGAACGGCGCCGTCGACGAGCTGCCCACCGGATGCGCGCAGCAGGCCGGGCAGCGCGGCGGGGGACAGCGGTGGGTTGCCGCCGTGGCCGGCGGTTGAGGTGCTGGCTATGACTGCGAGCACGGCGGCGGCGAGCGCTACGGCGAGCGGGATCCAGGCGCTTCGGGTGCTGCGGAGCTTGAGCAGTTCCGCGGCGATGAGTGATCTCATGACAGGCTCCTTGACCGGGTGAACGCGGGATGGGCGGCTTGGGTGTGGGGGGAGGTGGCGCCGAGGAAGAGGTCTTCGAGGGAGGAGGCTTGGCTGCGGTCGAGCAGGCCGGCCATCGGGCCCGCTGCGATGAGTCGGCCCTGGTTGATGATGACCACGTCGTCGGCGGATTGTGCCAGCTCGGCGAGCTGGTGGCTGGAGACGAAGATGGTCCGGCCCTCATCGGCGAAGCCGCGTAGCAGGCCGCGCAGCCAGGCCACGCCCTCCGGGTCCAGCCCGCTGGCCGGCTCATCGAGCACGAGGGTCTGCGGGTCGCCGAGCAGCGCGGCGGCCAGCGCGAGCCGTTGCCGCATGCCCAGCGAGTAGCCGCCGACATGGCGGTGCGCGGCACTGGCGAGCCCGGTGAGGTGGAGCACTTCCTCGACCCGCTCGCTGGGGATCCGGGCGGGCCGCGCCGCGATCCGCAGCGCCGCCCGGCCCGAGCGTCCCGGATGGAACACATTCGGGTCGAGCAGCGCTCCAACAAGCCGCAGCGGGTCGCGCAGCTCCGCGTAGCGGTGCCCGTTGATGGTGGCGCGGCCAGAGGTCGGCCGGGCCAGGCCGAGCAGGACGCGGATCGTGGTCGATTTCCCGGCCCCGTTCGGGCCGAGAAACCCGGTGATCCGGCCTGATGCCAGCCGGAAGGTGAGGTCGTCGACCGCGGTGATCGCGCCGTACCGCTTGGTCAGCGCCTCGACGGCGATGGTGCTCATGACAGTTCCCCCTGAAGGTGATGAGGTGGACAGTTCGACGCTAGGGACCGCTGCCGCATTCGGCGTCGGCCGCCGGGACGCACTAGCGCATACGACTGCGGCCTACCGGATGCACCTTGGGATGTACGCGGCCGGAGTGTTCCGGTCAGCCGCTGGGGGCGATGAGCCCGGACTCGTAGGCGGCGATAACGAGCTGGGCGCGGTCGCGCAGGCCGAGCTTGGCGAGGATCCGGCTGACATGGGTTTTGGCGGTCGCCGGGCTCACCACCAGCCGGCCGGCGATCTCGGCGTTAGACAGGCCCTGCGCGACCAGCCGTAGCACCTCGCGTTCCCGGCCGGTAAGTCCATCCACCAGCCGGGCGTCCGGGCGGCCCAGGCTGGGCCGGGACACGAAGGCGTCGATCAGGTGGCGGGTGGCCGCGGGGGCGAGCAGCGCCTCTCCGGCAGCGACAACGCGGATCGCCGTGAGCAGCTCTTCCGGTGTCGCGTCCTTGAGCAGAAACCCGCTCGCCCCAGCCCGCAGCGCCGCGAAGACGTACTCGTCTACATCGAATGTCGTCAGCACCAGCACCCTGACACCCGACGTGCGCGGATCGGCGGTGATGCGCCGGGTGGCCTCGATGCCATCGAGCACCGGCATCCGGACATCCATCAAGATCACATCCGGGTGCTCCCGCCGGGCGAGCGCGACCGCCTGCTCCCCGGTGGAAGCCTCACCAGCGAACGCCATGTCGCTGGCCAGGCCCAGCTGGACCCGGAAGCCGTCGCGCACCAGCGACTGGTCATCGGCGATCGCCACCCGAACGCTCACGCCCCACCCTCCCGGCCGTAAGGAATGCGGGCACGGACCCGCCAGCCCGGATGGTCGCCCGCCGGCCCGGCACTTACCTCGCCGCCGAGCCCGGCGACACGTTCGCGCATGCCGGCCAGCCCATGGCCGCCTATCCGCTCGCTCTGCGGGCCCGCCTGCTGCGCATAATCCTCAACCGTGGCCAGCAGGGCACCGCCCGACGCAGCCACCGCCACCGTCACCTGGCTGCCGGCAGCGTGCTTGACCGCGTTGGTCAGCGCCTCCTGCACCACCCGGTATGCGGCGAGTGAGGCAGCGCCGGGCACCTCACCGAGCTCGCCGACCGACAGCGTCACCGGCACCCCCCGGGCGCGCAGGCCCTGAACCAGGCTGGGCAGATCCGCCAGCCCCGGGGTTGGGCCGTACTCGCCCGCGTCCCCGGCCCGGAGCCCGCCAAGCAGCTGCCGCATCTCCGCCAGTGCGGACCGGCTGGCCGACTCCACCGCCGACAGTGCCGTCCGCGCCGCTTGCAGTCGGCCCGCGTCCAGCGCCAGCCGCGCGGTGCTGGACTGCACAGCGATCCCGCTCAGCGCGTGACCCACCAGGTCATGTACGTCCCGCGCGATCCGCAGCCGCTCCTCGGCCGCGCCCCGGGCCGCGGCCGACTCCCGCTCCCGCTCCAGCGCGGCGGCACGATCGCGCAGCGCGCCCAACTGCGCCCGCCGCGACCGCACCAACATCCCCAACAGGCCGGCGGTCACGGTCACCGCGATCAGCACCACCAGCTCACCGGCCGTCTTCGGGTACACCAGGGCGCAGACCCCGAACACCAGCCCCAGGGCGACCGCCCCGGCCGCCACCGCGTACCCGGCCCGGCGCACCCCGCCGCCATACACGCCCGCGGCATACAGCGCGACCCAGCCCGCATACGGCGGCACACCCGGAACCACCGCCGCGTTGACCGCATACCCCGCCACACACACCGCCAGCACCCCAACCGGCCGGGAACGGCGCCACCACAACGCCACGCCCCCGGCCAGCGCAGCAACCACCCCCACGGTGGCCCCGGCCAGCCCGGCCAGCAAATCCGGCACATGCCCGGGACTACCGGACCGCGGCCCGGTCACCTGCAGCGCCGTCACCAGCACCACCAGCAGCACATCCCCAGCGCCCGCCCACCCCCGGCGCGGCGCCCACCGGCTCACCCAGCCCTCCAGGATCACACCGCCAGGGTACGAGCCTGGTGAACATCGACGCTGTCCCGTGGTCCGCCCTTTCCTATTCGGTCCTGAGGATGGCAGCGGGCGGTATGCGTGCTGCTGCCTGCCCAGGGGCCGCTGCGATGAGGTTAGCCGCGACGGGTGCGGCGGCTATGGCGATGAGGATCGCGGTGAGCGGGACGGCTGGCTCGGGCAGCACGCCGAGCTGTGTGGCGAGATAGCGCCATGCCGACCGGCCTCCCGCGATGCCGGCCGGCAGCCCGATGAGCAGCGCGATCGCGGCGATCGTGGTGGCCTGCCACGCGAGCGCTTGCCGGAGCTGCCACCGGCCGAACCCAAGCGATTTCAGGATCGCCAGGTCGCGGCGCCTTCGGCGGGTGGAGCTGGCCAGGGTGTGGGCCAGCGTCGCGGCGGCCATCAAGGCCAGCAACCCAGACAGGACGACCGGCAGGCCGGCGATGCTGGCCAGGCTGACCACGTTCGCGGGCCGCTCAGCGGCGTTGACAGATAGGCCCGGCAGGCCCTTGATGTCGTTGGCGACGGCGGGCGAGCCCGGCGTCGCGGCTGACGCCGGGGGCGAAGCGCACCAGGAAGGGCAGCCCGCCCAGCTGCCGCTGCGCCATCTTCGTGACCATCACCCGGAAAGGTCCTCAGGGCTGCCGACAACTACCCAGCGCGGTCATCATGCAAGGGCCGATGCGCAGGTGGCCACTTGTTGTTGCTGCCGGGCATGGGCGGCGCTAAGGAGGCCGTGACGACTCGTCGAGCCGCCACTCCCGGAAGTCACGCCGTGGCCGGCCGACCGACGCCCGGGCAGTGCGAGGGCTTGCCCTGCCCCGGGCGTAGAACTGGCCGCCGTTGTGGAAGTCTGCACGCAGCTGCGGGCTGACAAGGGCCTGCCTCTGTGCTGCCCGGGCCAGGCAAGTGCGCACACCCATATGAGGTCCGTGGGCATCTCGCGGGCCTGCTTAGGTTGGCGCTCCGGTCCGCTGGTCGATCACCTGCCAGACCTCCTTGTCCAGCTGGTTCTCCTTCCAGATGCCGTACGCGGTCCCCAGCAGCACCGGCGGGACCGCCACCAGCCCGATCGCCCCGCTCAC
>DASYQM010000031.1:0-9646 GCA_036005525.1 Streptosporangiaceae bacterium | reverse complement strand
AACCCGGCAAGCCCGGCCCAGGGCGGCCACCCGGCTCACACAACCGCCACCCCGCACCCCGCTACGACGTGGGCAAAACCACCAGAAGAAAACGCACCCTCAAGGCACGCCGCGAACACGCAGGTTAAAAAGCAAGCTAAGACGCTCGCTTTGCCTGCGTGGTCCCAGGTCGGCGGCTGTATCGGCTTGTCCGGGAGTGACCGCTGTTCGCCCCGGCTTGCCGCCCTATCGGGCACGGGGCCGGACCCGCGGTTTGAAAGACCGGCTACGGGCCGCCCTCAAGGGCGTAGACCTTGTACTTGTCTGGGCCGGTGCGCAGATAGATCACCACCGCACACACCAGTGGCGGGTGAGCGGACCGCTGCCGATCGGGAATAGCCGCGGCGAACAGCTCTTGGTGCGGCCACACGAGCGGGTACCAGCCCACCGGGCGGACCGGCCGACGCTCCTGTGAGGTGACCTGCTGCCAGGTCTCTGACCGGCCAAGGCCGGCCTGGTAGTCCCGCCCACACCAGTGCACGCGAGTTGGCTCCAGGCCCGGCCATGCGTGATAGGCCGCCCGGTACCAGACGGTGAAGCCGCCCGCCACCACGACCACCACTGCCAGGGCGGCGCGGGTGCCCTTGATCCAAAAGCGCGTGCCGCCGATGGCCATGATGGCGCGCTCACGCCGGTCATCATAGGCATGCGCCACTCCTGTCATCGCTGGGTTATGAGCAGGGCGACGCAGGTCTCCGGTGTTCCGCCTGGTCTCTGGCGCCCACGTTCGCCTGGGCGAATGCTCGCCTGCCCGGACCTGATGTCCGCCTGTGTCTCACTTGGAGCGCCCCGCCGCAAGTGGTCTCGTGCACAAATTCGTGCACAGCGTCATGGCTGCTGTTATCGAAGGATCATTGTGCCGTGTCATGCACAACCGGATGAGCTGGGCCTGCGTCATAGGAGTCGAGACACGCTCAAAGGAAGGCCGAGGACCGATGCGCTGCACCAAGACCGCCGCGCTCCGGCGAGTGCCGCGCCTGGCCGCCGGAGCTGTTTTTGCGGTGCTTGCCGTATCGGGTTGCGCCAGCGTAGCTGCCAACGTCAAGCCCGCGAATAACACGGTGACCCAGCATAGTCATGCTGGGCGTAAGGTCTTCCCGGCGAGGGAGGGCAAGATCGTCTTCGTCAATGCTCCCGCGGCTTCCGGCGTGTTGGCTCCCGGGCGCTTCGCGATCCAGGTGATCCGGCCGGACGGTATCGGCCGCACCACGATCTTCTCGCAGCACCGCGAGATCGACTCTCCGCCGCGTTGGTCCCCGAACGGGAAACAGATCGTGTTCAGCATGAATTCAGCCCGCAGCACGTCCAGCAGCCTGTACATCATCAACGCCAACAGGACCGGGCTGCGGAAGGTCAGCACAGGCCGCCGCGACAACGAGTCTCCCGCGTGGTCCCCCGACGGCACCAAGATCGCGTTCTCATCACATCTCGCGTCCTCACCTGACCAGCACATCTTCGTGAAGGACCTGAAGACCGGGACCGTGAGCCGGGTGACCGGGGGCACGGCCGGCGACACCGGCCCTGCATGGTCGCCGGACGGCACCAAGATCGCCTTCGATCGGTGCGGCGTTCGGCGAGGCGGGACGTGTCACCTGTGGGTGAAAGACCTTGCGACCGGGCAGCTTCGGCAGGTGACCAGCGGCCCGTCATCTGACCAGGACCCGGCCTGGTCCCCTGACGGCAGGCGTATCGCCTTCGCGAGTTCCCGCACGGGCAGGTGGAACATCTTCACGATGCGGGCAGCGGGCGGCGGCCTGGTCCAGGTCACCAACACTAAGCGCGGGGGCCTCAGCCTCGCCCCATCGTGGTCGCCGGACGGCAAGTGGATCGCCTTCGAGGCCGAGCGGAACGGCCCGTTCAACATCTTCGCTGCCCGGGCCATCCGCGACGGCAGAGTCAGAAGACTCACCGATGTCAAGCCGCCGAGAAACGCGCAGTATCCGGATTGGCGGCGCTGAGGCAGTTCGTCTGTCACCCTTCCCTCACGCACACAAGGGAGCACCGCGGAGCACGCTGGATAGTTCAGCCTGTCGCATAAACGGATCCCGACGAAAACGATCTCCACGCAGGCGCCAACGGCCTTGGTGTCAGGCGCGGCCGCCCCACTCAGCAGCCGAAAAGCGGACGTTGGCAGCCCTCACCCCCACAGAGGCTCGACGGGCAGTCTTTGTGCAACAGGCTGAGTTATGCGGCCTCACAGCAATCCGCAATTGCCGCGATGAGGTATGTCGTGACCGCCGAGGGTCTCATGGGTGGGTTCGGGCTGTGACGAGCACGGGCCCCCAGCCTTGAGCGGCCAAGCACGGCTCGCGGACACCTGGTGCCGAAACGCTTGGACATCGGCGCCTGATGCTGATCACAAAGTGCGGTCGGCTCGTGGTGGGAGCCCGCGGGTGACCGTTGTGATGGCGGCGCGACCCTCGCGCCGTCCGGGCCGAGGCTGGGCAGAGCTCATGCGCAGCTGGGCGGCGCCCAGGGCCGATCCCAGCCGGCTCAGCGGCCACGCGCTCATCCGCCGCTACCGCTCCCCGGCCACCTCATCGCCGGCCACCATGGGGGTCCGGCCGGAGGCAAGGCGTGGCTGCAGGGCCAGCTTGATGCGCTGGGTAGACGACTGGCTGGTCTTACCTTCCCCGCCCAGCTCAATCACCCAAAAGCGCACCTTGGCGCCCCCACCGCCGCCCTTCTCGACCGCGACGGTTGCCTCCAGCTCAACGGGCCCCAGCTCAAACCGCAACGGCTGACCTTCACCAGCGTCCATAGCCTGCTGCAATTCGCGACGCAGCTCGCAGATAACCTCGCCTAGCTCGATCATCCAGGCCCCCCTGCCCATGCCATCCCGCCCCGATCAGGCCAGACTCTATCCCCTGCCTGTCCCTCGGGGAAACCGGCCGAACGGGCAGGATCCCGGCCGTCCAACTCATCTTTCTTCTCTTGGAAATCAGACGTGAGTACGGCCTTAACCTTCACGAGGCCTTCCGGCTCAAGCCGACCGGCCAAGGGCAGCGCCTTGTGCCAGGACGGGCCAGTTAGGACAATCGCGCACAGTCGGCGGGCTTGCGGTATGGAGAATTGCGAATTCACCCGGTCATAGCATTCGGCAACTCGAAGTAGCGCCTCCTGCTGTCTGGCGGCGCCGGCCGCATGGGCGGCCGCCTCCGCGTCGCGGGCGACCCGCTCGGCCCCGCCCATCTGGCCAGCGATGGCCAGTGCGGAAGCGACAGCCACCAATACTCCAGCCCGCCTGTCGCGCGCGACGGCACGTGCGGCAGTCTCAGCGTCGCGGGCGGCCAGCACGGCCTCGTCTGCCTGGCCAGCGACGGCCAACGCAGAAGCCCTCCTGGTCAGCGCCCCGGCCCGCCGCACGGGCCCGCTGATCGTGCCGACGACCCGCTCGGCCTCGTCCGATTGGCCAGCCACGGCGTACGTGGAGACCACGGCGGCCAGCACCCCGGCCGTGCCGTTGGCGTCGGCGATGGCACGCAGGGCCGATTCGGCCTCTCGGGCGACCCGGCTGGCCTCGCTCACCTCGCCGGCATCGGCGTAGGCGGAAGCCACGGCGGCTAGCGCCCTGGCCCGCCTCACGGAGCCAGTGGTCGTGTCTGTGGCCCTCCCGTCAATGTCGGAGATGGCACGCACGACCGATGCGGCCTCGCGGGCGACCCGGCTGGCCTCGCTCACCTGGCCAGCAGCAGCGAGCGCCGAGGCCACCTCTGCCAGCGCCCCGGCCCGCAATTCGGGGCTGGTGATAGAGCGCGCGATCCGTTCGGCCTCGACCGCTTGGCCATCAGAGGCCAGCCTGGAAGCCACTGCAGTCAGGGTCTCGGCCCGCCGCAGGGGGCCCTTGATCGTGCCAGCGACCCGCTCGGCCTCGCCCGCCTGGCCGGCCGCCGCGTGGGCAGAAGCCACAGCGGCAAGCGCCCCGGCCTGCAGGCCGGGGTCGGCGATGGCCCGCTCGGCTGCTTCGGCCAGGCGAGCGACCCGCTCGGCCTCGCCTGCCTGGCCAGCAGCGGCCAGCGCTATGGCCAGGCTGACTAGCACCTGTACCTGCAATTCGGAGCCGACGACGGTGCGGGCTGCCGTCTCGGCGTCACGGGCAAGCCGGTCGGCGACGTCCGTCTGGCTAGTCGCCGCCAGCGCGGAAGCCACGCTGGTAAGGGCCCAGGCCCTTGCTTCAGGGCTGGTGATGGCGCGGGCAATCCGCTCGGCCTCGCCCACCTGATCGGCGGCGGCCAGCACGGAAGCCACTTCGGTCAGGGCCCAGGCCCGCCGGACAGGGTCCTTAATCGTGCCAGCGACGCGCTCAGCCTCGTCCACCTGGCCAGCGGCGGCCAATCTGGAAGCCACGCTAGTTAGCGCCGCGGCCCGCTGGCCGGGGTCGGTGTTGGCATGGGCGGCTGCTTCCGCGTCGCGCGCGACGCGTATGGCCTGGCCTGGCTGGCCGGCCGCGGCCAGCACGAAAGCCACCTCAGACAGCACTGAGTCCCGCAGGAAGAAGGTGTCGGCAGGTGCGGCCGCTTCGGCCTGGTGGGCGACGCGTACGGCCTCGCCCGACTGGCCAGCAGTAGCCAATGCGGAAGCCACAAGAGCTAGCGCCCAGGCTCTTACGTCGTCTGTGTGGGTGATGGCATGGGCGGCTGCTTCGGCGTCGCGGGCAACGCGTTCGGCCTCGCCCGCCTGGCCGATAGTAGCCAGCCTGTAAGCCACAACAGCCAGTATTTGGGCCCGTTCTCCGGCGGAGGTTATCGCATGGGCGGTCGCTTCAGCGTCGCGGGCAACACGCACGGCCTCGCCCGCCAGGCCGACAGTAGCCAACACGGAAACCACCTCAGCCAGCGCCGAGGCCCGCTCCCAGGGATTGGTGCTGGCGCGGGCGGCCGCTTCAGCGTCGCGGGCAACACGCACGGCCTCGCCCGCCTGGCCACCGGCGGCGAGCGTGGAAGCCACCTGGGCCAGTCTCCGCACTTTATCGCCCGGCCTGTCAGCGTCGGCTGCGGCGGCGACTCGCTCGGCTTCGGTCATCTGGTCGGCAGCGGCTAGCGCGAAGGCCAGGTTATGCAGCACATCATTTCGGCTCCAGGATTCAGTGATGGAGCGTGCGGCATTTTCAGCCTCAAGAGCTGCCCGTGCGACCTGGCTGCGGTCGCTCACGGCGAGCGCAGCGGTCAGGTTGGTCAGCGCCTGTGCCCGCCGCTTGGGGTCTGTGATGCTGCGGGCGAGAGCCAGTCCACGGTTCGGTTGGCCGAGCCGGACCCATAGCGCGGGCAAGTTGATGGGGAGCGCCTGGTTGCGGTATTGCAGCCGATCCCGTTCGATTGCCAGAAGCATGAGCAAGGTAAGACTCGGCTCTTGCTGGGCTAGGGATAGTTGCTGAGCGTCGGCGATCTCGGTCATGGCCGCGGCGTCTCCAGCGGTGTGCTGGAGCATCCGGTCGTGGCGGGCCGGGTCAGTTGCGGCGGCACCGAGCCGGGCCCACTCACTGGTGGCAGCGAGCATCCTGGTGTAGGGACGGAACAGGTAGCGGGGTGTGCCGTCAGGCCAGCCCTGGTCACGATAATCGTCGGCCCATTGGTAGATGCGCTGCCGGTAGACGCCAACGTCGTTGGAGAGCTCTTGTTCTGCGATCTCTCTCAGCGTCTCGTGCGCGAACAGGTATACCTGTTCGGCGCGCTCGGGTGGCACGTCGCTAGTCGGCCGGGTGTAGATGCTTCGGCCGAACACGCTGCCGAGCCGGCCATGGACCTGCGGCCCGCTTGCCTGAGTGAGCTCGATCAATTCGCGCACGGTCAGGCCGCCGCCCGCGGCGGTGATGTAGCCGATGATGTCGACCTTGAGCTGGTCGGTGCCCTGTAGATGCTCGATTAGTTCCCGTTTCGCCGCAAGTTCCAGATGCTGAGCATGAGCCGAGGGGGCCAGCTTCCTCACCGTGCAGCTGCGCAGCGGGTGGCCGCCCGGCACGTCCACCGGCACGCCGGGATGCGGGCGGCTAGTCACCAAGACACGCAAACCCTCCGGCGGCCGTTCCGGCAGCAGCGAGGCGATGCTCGATGGCCCGGCAGGCGGCGCCCCCCGGTCCTCATCGAGCCCGTCCACCACTACCAGCAGCCGTTCCCCCCTTTCCGCCATCCGGGCGGCCGCCTGCTTCAGCAGCCGCCGCCGCTGCCCGTCCCGGGCCACGAGCGTCGCTGCCAGTGCGGGGGATTCCGCGGCGACCACGGCGAGCTGCTGGATCATGGCCTCAGTAAATGCCACGCTGTCGGCCTGCCCCGCAAGTCTGCCGGT
Organism: Streptosporangiaceae bacterium; assembly: GCA_036005525.1. Classification (GTDB taxonomy): domain Bacteria; phylum Actinomycetota; class Actinomycetes; order Streptosporangiales; family Streptosporangiaceae; genus UBA9676. The sequence continues at coordinate 3,325 of DASYQM010000031.1, read as the reverse complement.
GATGAAAAACGACACGGCACGAACCCCGCGCGGAGGGTGCAGCACAAACCAGGCGGCCAGCGCTGTCTTGCCTGCCCACGGGCCCGCCTGCCACCACTGATAGGGCTCAGCGCCCGCGCAAAAGCCAACCAGCTCGGCTAGCTCGACGTCCCGGCCCAGCAGCGCCGGCGGCGCGATCGCCTCGACCTGCTCGGTGTAGTCAGCGGCCAGGGCTTCGGCCTGGCCGGAGGGGATGACATCGGCCAGCTGAGAGGCAAATGCCGGCAGGCCGGTCAGCTCGCACAGCCGGGAAAGCCGGTCGGCCGGCAGCTGCTGATACCAGCGGTCCGTGCGGACCGCAGCCAGCCGGTTCAGGCCATCGCTGCGGTGATGCTCGCTCACCAGCCCGATAATGCGGTCAGCACTCCACACCGCGGCACCGGACATGCCTTCCCACGGCGAATGCTCCGGATCAGGGTCGCGTTCAGGCGGGGCGACGGTGATTTCCAGACTGCCTTCCCGCCAGTTCGACAGTGACGAAATGGTCCCGTCCGCCTGGTGGCTGTCGCGGTATCTGGCGGATTGCCCACTGGCGGCAATGCGTGACGGATCGTCGCGGAGCTTGAACCGGGGGAAACCCACTGCCATACAGGCGATAACCGCAGCCCGCTCACCTACCCTGCCGAACAGGGCGGCAGGAATGTCCTCCTTGGGGCCACGCGGTGTAATGCTCAACACTGCCACATCGGCTGCCGAGTCGGCAAACTCCACTCTCGCGCTAACGGTCCACTCATCTGGCAGGTCAGCGTTGAACCGCACCCGTACGCTCATCGCGCCCGTGACCACATGCGCTGCCGTGAGCACCGTGCCGGCCATCACCCGGTACCCGCTGCCACGCCGACCCCCGCCGCGGGTCTCAACGATCAGCTCAGCGATCCGGTCCCGCTCCACGCCCGCCACCCATAACGCTCTCCACGACCGAGCTAGCCACGTTACCCGCCCCGAACCAGCAGGCAGAGTCGGCTGCAGAATCAGCCCGATCCGCCGCATACTTTGCAGCCACTACCCGCGCATCCCCCGTCAGTATTCACCACACAGAATCGCACCTTCGCGCCAGCACCACCAGCGGCGAGTTGTGGAACTCGATCGTAATGGCCTGGCGCTTCGGCAAGCCAGGCCTGCAAACGTCTCGCACAGCCCGCAGGCTGTCCATCAAGCAAGACACGCGCAACGCCCCCCAAACCCAGTAACACCTGGCGGGCGCAGACGGCCGGCCCGGAACCCGGCATCCCGGTCAGGTACCGGGTCGGCTTGCCAATGACAACGGGCTTGGCCTGGAAGGCGCCACCCCCGCAGCGGTCCAGCCGGTGCAGGTGCTGCCGCGCACGCCGCCCTGGAACCAGTGGCAGTGCCCTCGCCAGGGAAGTCCTGACCCCTGTGTCGACAGTGCGGAAGATCCCAGCAGTTCCCGGCGGTCCGCAGCCCCATCCGCCGGGCTCTGCGGTCATTCCCTTAGGCAGCGCGGGCTCCGGTTTGCCGGCCGGTGCCAGCTAGTGATAGCCCTGCTGGGCTTGCTGGTGTCTTGTCGCGATCAGGTGGCCGCCGGGGCTGGTAAGGGACCGGGGATGTCGCGTCCACCAGGAGCAGTGCGACGTCGTCGTCCAGCTTGCGTCTGGTGTGCGCGAGGAGCCGGCCAAGCAGCCCGTCCGCGGCTGCCTGCAGGTCGGGGTGACGCAGCCTGTCGGCGCAGTCTTCCAGCCGGAAGTACCGGCCAGTCCGGTCGCGTGCCTCGAGCAGGCCGTCGGTGTAGAAAACCAGCCGGTCGCCCGGGCTGATCGTGAAGGTGGACGGCTGCAGGTCGGGGTGCAGGCCCAGCGGTGTCGCGTAGGCGCGGGGGGTCAGCGCCTGCAGGCCGCCGCCGGCGGTCAGCCGCAGCGGCGGCGGGTGCCCGCAGATCACCAGCTGCAGCCAGCCGTGCGGGTCGAGCTCGGCGAACACGGCGGTCACGAAGTCCTCGTCACCTGCGGCCCGGGCGACCGACCGGTCCACCACCCGGGCGATCTCCGGCAGGCACAGGCCCGGCTGGGCGCACGCGTCGCGGAAGCTGGTCATCGCGACGCTGGCCAGGCGCACGGCCGGCAGCCCCTTGCCACGTGTGTCCCCGATCAGCCAGCGCGGGCGGGCCGCGTCGGGGACGACCTCGAGCAGATCACCGCCCACCCGTGCCTCTGCCGCGGCCGAGACATACCGGGAGGCCAGCCGCCCCGCGGTGACGGTGGCCGGGACCTCGCGCAGCAGCGCGCTTTGCGCCACCCGGGCCACGGCCCGGACCTGGCTGAGCCGCCGCTGCGCCGCGGTACGCAGCGCCGAGTTGGCCACGGCGAACGCGGCCAGCAGCACCGGCACGACCAGATGCGAGACGAACATCCCCAGCCCCCGCGGGCCCGGCTGGCCCAGGTTGAGCCCCAGGCCAGCAGCAGCGCCCAGCCCGCCAGCCCGGCGGTGCGCCACGGCGCCAGCACCAGCGAGGCCAGCAGCGGGCCGACCGACAGCCACGCGATCGGGATGAGCCCGCGGCCCGTGCTGTACTGCGCCACCGCCGCCCCAGTGATCGCCAGCAGCAGCCCCAGCGCGAACACCCGCTTCACCCGGCCCCCCGACGGCTGGGCGGGCCCCGACGCATCCAGCGCAATGCCGCGGCCAGGACCCAACACAAACCGGCACACCCACCGCCACGCCCTGACCAGCGGCCGCTGCGGGCGTGACGCCCGGCCCCCGCGGCCGTTCCCGAACGCGACGCCGCTTCCGGCGCTGACCTTCGCGGTTCCGCTCATCAGGGCCGCCTTCCGGCTGTCTCGCATCCTCGGCTCCGGCCGCGTACCCCACCACCATCTGAGACGGGCCTCAGCGCCCACTGACCGCAAGCTCAGAGCAGGCGCAGAGAACACCAAAATGAACTGAACACGCCCGCAGCCCTCACCCCACGAAGCCCCGCCAGGTTCGGGCCAGCCGGCTAGCCGCCATACCTCAAGCGCCCGCAGACGCCGACCGCTGACGCGCCCCGGCCCCGCGCCAGAGCCACCGGGCGCCGCGGACCGGCACGCCCGATCCCCAATTCGTCCCCCGGGCAACAGGCGCCCGCACCCTCCCCGCAAGCACGCAGATCACCCACATCAGGATGAATCGCCCCGGGTTCGGTGGAGACTTCCTTTCTTGGAAGGATGATCTTCATGCCGAAGCAGTACCCGAGGGAACTCCGTGAGCGCGCGGTGCGGATGGTGATCGAGCACCGCGCCGAGTATGAGACCGAGTATGCGGCGATCCGGTCGATCGCGGCCAAGCTGGG
>DASYQM010000030.1:0-1563 GCA_036005525.1 Streptosporangiaceae bacterium | reverse complement strand
GGCCGGGAGCCCTGCCGGAGCAAGTCGACGCCGACGGCCGGCCCGTATCCGTCGCCCCGCTCGCCTGGACCGACGCCGTCGTCCTGCTGGCCCTGCTCGCGCAGGACCACCCGCTCCCCGTCCCGCCCGTCCCCGCCGGCTCGTACCGCTTGCGGCCGGCTCGGCGTCTTCCCGCTGACCGCCGCCCACTGCCGGCCCGGATGCGGCTGGAGGTTCAGCGGCCCGAACTCATCCACACAGAAGATCACCTCCGGCTCGCCCGGCTCGGGGATGACCTCACCGTCGGCGATCGCATACAAATGCTCAATCCGGGCCTTCTTCAGCGCATAGTCCCGATCTTTGGATGCCTTCCAGGTTTCAGCGTTGAAAGGTGACGCCCTCCTCGCGGAGCAGGGCACGCAGGCCCTCGTGGCTGATGTCGTCGACCACCCCCTCAGCCACCAGGAACTCCGCCAGCTTGGACAGGCTCTAGGTGGAAACGGCAGGTCATGCTAGGCCGGCTTCGACTTGGCGATCTTCTTGATCTCCCGGCGCTGGCCCAACGTGAACTTCGGCGCCCGCCCGCTCCGGTACCTGGGGCACAGCGAGCTGAACCCATCAGCGTTGAAGTTGTCGATCACATCGCGGACCCGGTCCTCGCTGGTGAAGGCCACCTTCGCGATCGCCGCCACGTCCATGCCCTGCGCTGACAGCGGCACCATCTGCGCCCGCCGCCAGGTCACCACCGACCCGCTGCCCCGGCGCACGACCCGCACCAGCCGACGGCCGTCGTCATCATCGATCTCACGGACCCGCACGCGTTCGGCCACCGGCCCAGTCTGGAGGATCAGCACTCACCCAGCCAGTGCCAGAACGCAGGGCAAACGTGACCGGCTACGGCACTAAAAGATCTTCATTGGCGGGGGGTACAGAGTTCTGCTGACGGGAGACGCGTCGTGCGGTATGCCGGGGTCATGAGGTATCCCGATGGTGGTGGGCTGGATGCGGCCGGGCGGGCCCGCCGGGAGCAGGTGCGGTTAGCTGCGGCGGAGCTGATGGAGGCGGGGCGGGCGACCGGGAGGTGGCGCGGCGGTTCCGGGTATTGCGGGTGTCGGCGAACCGGTGGCGGCGGGCGCTGGCTGGTGGTGGCCGGGCGGCGCTGGTCTCGAAGGGCGCTGGCGGGGCGAAGTGCAAGCTGTCCGTGGCTCAGCTGCGTGAGCTACGGGCGGTGCTGGAGGGTGGCCCGGCTGCCTGGGGCTGGGATGAGGATCAGTGCTGGACGCTGGCGCGGATCGCCGGGGTCGTCCGGCGCAGGTTTGGGGTGGACTACACGCTGGCCGGGCTGGATCTGCTGCTGCACCGGGTCGGCTGGAGCGTGCAGGTGCCGGCCCGGCAGGCTGCGGAGCGGGATGAGGCGGCGATCGCGAGGTGGCGGCAGGAGATCTGGCCGGTGGTAAAAGCCAGCTCATCTGAATGGATGGTCGCGCGGGCGGAAATGGCCAGGGTGCCGGCTGCGGCTGGCTGGGGTTCGCTGCCGCGTGCGGGCTGGGCGTCGTGCTGCGTGACGGTGGTGCGGGGTGGGAG
>DASYQM010000029.1:0-3734 GCA_036005525.1 Streptosporangiaceae bacterium | reverse complement strand
CGCCAGGCGGCTGCACCGGGCGCAAAAGTGCGGCACCTCCAGCCGGACCGAGTCGTCCGCCTCGAGCCGCACATAGATCAGCGCCGATCCCTGCAGCATCCGCCAGCCATCACCTTCGCGTGCCAGCGTGATCGCCCGCTGCTCCGCGTGCGTCCGGCACTGGTCGTGGTGGCCAAGCTCCCCGAACTTGCAGTAGCAGTGGTCTTCCCCGGGAAAGGGCACGCCGTTGTTACCCCACGCCAGCAGGCTGCCGTCTTTCACCAGCACCGCGGCATGCCGGGTCCGGGCATGGGAATCGCGGGCCAGTTCCGCCGCCCGCTCGACCATCTGCTGGGCCACCTGGCTGTCCTGGCGGTTGAGCGGCCGCCACTGGGGTTGCTGCCCTGGTTGCACGCCTGCCATCCCTTCGCAGCGAAGACTAATCCTTGGCCAACGGCCCCAGCGACCCACTATGCCGCTGTCAGCGTGCTCGATAGCGGTACTTGGGAGCGGCAGTTGCCGCAGCTAGTTGAGCTCTTGGCGCCCGCCAGGCCATGAGTCACAACAGACCGTCGGAGGTGATCCGTCGGGGGCGAGCTCAGGTGGCGATGTGCCCGAGCAGGTGATAGATGACGAAGGCCGGCCACAGGATGGCTTCGACGACGGCCCACACATGGGCCCAGAATCCGTGGGCGTGCTGCCAGTAGTACACGAGGGCTCCGATGAGTCCCAGACCGTAGACCGCGCCTGCGCCGCCGCCCCTTACGACGGTCGTGGTCCTCGACGTGCCTGACATGCGGTCCTCCCTATGCTCGACGCGACGAGTCTTTCACCCCAGCCCGCTCGCCTGTCACCGTGCCAGCGGTCAGCCCAGCCTGCGGCCGCCCGATTCGGCAACGGCGTGCCCGCGAGCGCTCTGGGACCCCGCCGCGCTCACATCGCGTAGCCCGGAACTCAGCCCCGGCTGGCTGTAGCCAGAGGAAGCCGGCCGCTAACCGGGAGCCCGGGAGGGAGCCCAGCAGATCTCCAGGCAGGCCTATATATAGGCTGCAGCACCTGCCCGCTGGCCGTGGCCCGCCGGTGCCATGCACGCGGGCATCCCCAGGCAGCCGAGCGTGTGATCTTGATCGTTGTGGCCAAGCATCAGGTACGGCAAGACGATCCTCGTTGGCAATAGGCACGCTTCGGCACCACTGCGGTCCATCTAGCCGGACCGCCCGGGGTGCTGTGGAGCCGGGACACCTGGGACAGGGTCGGGCACGCCTGAAGTTGATAGGGCGGCCTGGCCCGTTCGTGGACCGGTATGGCCGCGTTCTCACCGTCGGGCCGGGACTGGCCACGCGGCCGCGTGCGGGTCGTGGGAAACGGTATTGATCGCCGGGGTGAGTTCGCCGCTGGCTGCGCTGGCGACGGTGGCGTCCCAGGTCACGCCGGACTACCGCGGGTCGCGGGCAGATGGCCCAGACTTGCGCGCCGCCGCTACCGGGCGCCGCCCCGGGATCTCGCCGCCTCGGAACCTATGCGCAAGCGGTTGGGGCGCGCCCGCTGCCCGGATGACGCCGGGGCCTGCATCTGTACGGAGATTGCCCGGTTCCGGCCTTGGCCGTGTTCCCGCCCTCGGGTGTGCCGGCCCGAGCCGGGGAAGGCGGCCGCCGTGGCAGGAGCAGGGCCGGCGCCCGATCGGGCCACTGGCCGGCAAGAAAGACATCAAAGTCTGTACGCTGGAGCTTCTGCCGTCGGGAGCCCGGCGCCGGACATCGGTGATCATGCAAACGTTTCCCACCGTCAATCAGGAGGCTGCTGTGCCCGAGTTCCCACCGATCGCCCGCGCCGCGGTGACCGTGACTGATCTGCAGCGAAGCACCCGCTGGTACAGCGAGCTGCTGGCCGCCGAGCCCGTTCTCGACGAGGACGAGCAGGCCGGGGGCTTTCACCACACCGTGTTCGCGCTCGATGGAGGGCAGCTGCTCGGCTTGCACACCCACCCCCGTGGCGCAGGTGACAGATTCGACGAGCACCGCAGCGGCCTAGATCATGTGGCCTTCGCCTGCCGTGACCGCGGTGAGCTGCAGGGGTGGGCCGCGCGCCTGGACGAGCTGGGCATTGCACACGGCGCAATCAAGGACGCCCACTACGGCTCTGGTCTCTCCTTCCGCGACCCAGATGGAATCGCGCTCGAGTTCTTCGCGCCGCCTGCCTGACCCCGGCCGCTGGCCCGGCACCCGGGCAGTCAGACGAGCGTCCGCTCGCGCCGCCGTGAGGTAATTGGCACGCTCAATGCCTGCCGGAGGGTTCCTCTGCGACCAGATCGCGGACCCCGGTCCTTGGCTACCAGATGCGATGTCGCGACGCTTGCGCGCCGGAGCTCTGATCGCAGAGCGTAGTCGATCCGCCGATGGCAGAACGCGCGCCTACCCGCCTGGCGGGCTGGCGGTCGGCGGCGGCTGGCCGCTGACTCGTCCCGAAGGATCGTTATGGGTGCCGCGTGTGATCGTGAACGCACGCCCGCGATCTCACTGGAGTCGACCGAATCTGCCGAATAGAGGGCGTCGAGCGCCCCACATACTTATGCGCTGGCCGGCCCGCGAGCGGCCCAGCGCCGTGGTGGAGCGGCTCTCTAGTGCCGGCGTAAGGACCCGCCGAGCGTCGCTCGCCGGGGTCCGTCGTCGCGAGCTATTCTGGACGGGTCTGGCATGTCGCCGGAGCTGGTCGGCTGGGGGGTGGTCGCCGGTGCGGTGCCCTCGATGCAGCCAGGAGACTCCCGACGAGGCGCGCTTTTGCCTGCATTGTGGCGCGCAACTGGCTATCTCGTGCCCCAGCTGTGGCGCGGCGCTGCCGGCCGGGGCCAGGTTCTGCCCGGAATGTGGGCATGAAGTGACCGCGGCTCCGGCCGGGTACACCCCGGCGTATATCCGTGAGCAGATCCTGGCGGCGCGGGGCGCCGTCGAGGGTGAGCGCAAGCAGGTGAGCGTGCTGTTCTGCGACATAGTCCGTTCTAGCGCGCTGGCGGCCGAGCTGGGGCCGGAGGAGTTCCACCGGGTGATCGACCGGTTCTTCCAGGTGGCGCTGGCCGAGGTGCACCGGTATGAGGGCACGGTCAACCAGTTCCTCGGCGATGGGTTCATGGCGCTGTTCGGGGCGCCGGTCGCGCATGAGGACCACGCCCGGCACGCCGTGCTGGCCGCGCTGGGGATCGCCGCGCAGTCGCAGGTGCGGATCCGGATCGGGATCAACAGTGGCCTGGTGGTGGTGGGGTCGATCGGTGATGACCTGCGGGTGGATTACTCCGCGTTCGGTGACACCACGGTGCTGGCGGCCCGGTTGGAGGCGGCGGCGGCGCCGGGCGCGGTGCTGGTGAGCCAGCGGACCGCGGAGCTGGTGCGCGGCTATTTCCAGCTGCAGGAGGTCGCGCCGGTCCAGGTCAAAGAGCGCACCGTCTACCCGCTGCGGGTGACCGGCTTGGGCGCCCGCACGGCCCGGCTGGACTCCGGGACCGAGCTGAGCCCGTTCACTGGCCGCGACCGTGAGCTTGCCGAGCTGCGGCGGCTGCTGGAGATCGCTGAGGGCGGTGAGGGCCAAGTGGCCGGCCTGGCCGGCGACCCCGGTCAGGGGAAGTCCCGGCTTGCCTGGGAGTTCTGCCAGCTGGCAGGTGGCGCTGCGGCCGCTGTCGGCGTCGGCCAGCGAAAAGATCGTGACCGCGATACTCGGCGGCGCGGACCGGGCCGCGGCGGCGGCGATCGCCGGGCGCGGCGACG
>DASYQM010000028.1:0-8617 GCA_036005525.1 Streptosporangiaceae bacterium | reverse complement strand
GGCCCGGACCGTCCCGCCCGCTCCGATCCGCGGACGGGAACCGCCGCACGGGCCTGAGGACCGCGGCGACGCCCGCCGCCCGAGGAGGGATCCGATCGTGGGTAGCCAACCGGGGTTGGACAACGACCTGGTGGACGCGCTCGTGCGGACCCGCCGGTTCTTCACCCGCGCCGAGGTGTCCCCGGATCTGCGCGCGCTCTACAAGGTCGGCGGGCGGCAGGCGGACAGCTTCTACCGGGACCGGTGGAGCCACGACAAGGTGGTCCGCTCCACCCACGGCGTGAACTGCACCGGCTCGTGCTCGTGGAAGGTCTACGTCAAGGACGGCATCATCACCTGGGAGGCGCAGCAGACCGACTACCCGTCGGTCGGGCCGGACCGGCCGGAGTACGAGCCGCGCGGCTGCCCGCGGGGCGCGGCGTTCTCCTGGTACACGTACTCGCCCACCCGCGTGCGCTACCCGTACGTGCGGGGCGTGCTGCTGGAGCTCTACCGGCAGGCCAAGGCCGCCCACGGCGGCACTATGGTCCGGCAGGCCTGACCGGCCAGCCTGCCGCCGGTGCGATAGGTGCAGGATCGGTACCGACGCCGCCGGACGCTGCTGGCAAGCGGGCCGTCGGCCGGACCTCGGAAGGGACACCGCAATGGGCAGACGGGACCGGGCCCCAGGCCCGGCTGGCCTGGATAACGAGCTGGCGGATGCGCTGGTGCGCACCCGCCACTTCTTCACCCGCAGCGAGGTCTCACCCGACCTGCGCACGCTGCACAAGACCGGTGGCCGCGCCGCGGACGTCTTCTACCGGGACCGGTGGAGCCACGACAAGGTGGTCCGCTCCACCCACGGGGTGAACTGCACCGGATCGTGCTCGTGGAAGGTGTACGTCAAGGACGGGATCATCACCTGGGAGTCGCAGCAGACCGACTACCCGTCTCCGGGGCCCGACCGCCCCGACTACGAGCCGCGCGGCTGCCCGCGCGGCGCCGCGTTCTCCTGGTACACCTACTCGCCGACCCGGGTCCGTTACCCGTACATCCGCGGTGTGCTGCTGCAGATGTACCGGGAGGCGAAGACCCGCCTGGGTGACCCGGTGGCCGCCTGGGCGGACATCACCGGCGACCCGGAGCGGGCCCGCCGCTACAAGTCGGCACGCGGCAGGGGTGGCCTGGTCCGTGCCAGCTGGGACGAGGCGACCGAGATGATCGCCGCCGCTCACGTGCACACCATCAAGGCCTATGGGCCGGACCGGCTGGCCGGGTTCTCGCCGATCCCGGCGATGTCGATGGTCTCGCACGCCGCGGGCGCCCGGTTCTACTCGCTGCTCGGCGGGGTGATGCTCTCGTTCTATGACTGGTATGCCGACCTGCCGGTCGCCTCCCCGCAGGTGTTCGGCGATCAGACCGACGTGCCCGAATCCGGCGATTGGTGGGATGCCGGTTACCTGATCATGTGGGGATCCAACTTGCCGGTCACCCGCACCCCGGACGCGCACTGGATGACCGAGGCGCGCTACCGGGGGCAGAAGGTCATCGCGGTGGCGCCGGACTACGCCGACAACGTCAAGTTCGCCGACGAGTGGCTGCCCGCCGCCCCGGGCACCGATGGGGCGCTGGCGATGGCCATGGGCCACGTCGTTCTCAAGGAGTTCTTCGTCGACCGGCAGGCGGACTACTTCACCGGCTACGTCAAGCGCTACACCGACCTGCCGTTCCTGGTCACCCTGGAACCGGCGGGCGGCGGGGCGTACCGGCCCGGGAAGTTCCTCACCGCCGCCGACCTTCCGAGCGCTGACGCGCAGGCTGAGCACGCCGCGTTCAAGACCGTGATGCTGAACGCGGTCAGCGGGGAACCCGTCGTACCGAACGGCTCGGTCGGCTTCCGGTACGGCGACACCGTCCGGGGCCGGTGGAACCTGGATCTGGGTGACGTGGACCCGTTGCTGTCGGCGGCCGGTGGTGACGAGGCCCCGGTCGAAGTGGAACTGCCGCGCTTCGACGGCCCGGACGGGTCGGCCGGGGTACTGCGCCGGGGCGTGCCGGTGCGGCGGGTCGCGGGGCAGCTGGTGACCACCGTGTACGACCTGCTGCTCGCCCAGTACGGGGTGGCCCGCGGCGGGGCGCTTGGGCTGCCGGGTAGCTGGCCGTCGTCGTACGCCGACGCCAGCCAGCCGTACACCCCCGCGTGGCAGGAGGCCATCACCGGCCTGGCGGGGGAGACGGTGGCCCGTATCGCCCGGGAGTTCGCCGTCAACGCGGAAGAGACACGCGGCCGCTCGATGATCATCATGGGGGCGGGGACCAACCACTGGTTCCACTCGGACACGATCTACCGGTCGTTCCTGGTGCTGACCACGCTGACCGGCTGCCAGGGGGTCAACGGCGGCGGCTGGGCCCACTACGTCGGGCAGGAGAAGGTTCGCCCGATCACCGGCTACACGGTGCTCGGCACGGCCTCGGACTGGTCCCGCCCGCCCCGGCTGATGATCCAGACCGCGTACTGGTACCTGCATACCGACCAGTTCCGCTACGACCAGTTCAGCGCGGACACGCTGGTGGCTGGCTCGGCCCACGGCGCGTTCGCCGGCCGGGCGACGGCCGACGTGATCGCCGCGTCCGCCCGGATGGGCTGGATGCCGTCCTACCCGACGTTCGACCGCAACCCGCTGGACCTGGCCGATCAGGCGCAGGCGGGTGAGCGGCCCGCCGCGGACTATGTGGTGGGCGAGCTGAAGGCCGGGCGGCTGCGGTTCGCCTGCGAGGATCCCGATGCCCCGGAGAACTTCCCGCGGGTGCTGACGGTGTGGCGGGCCAACCTGCTCGGTTCCTCGGCGAAGGGCAACGAGTACTTCCTCAAGCATCTGCTCGGCACCGACGCGTCGGTGCGTGCCGACGAGGCGCCCGAGGCCGCCCGGCCGCGTCAGGTGACCTGGCGGCCGCAGGCCCCGGTCGGCAAGCTGGACCTGTTGCTGTCGCTGGACTTCCGGATGACCAGCACCACGATCTACTCCGACGTGGTGCTGCCCGCCGCCACCTGGTACGAGAAGCATGACCTGAACAGCACCGACATGCACCCGTTCGTGCACTCGTTCAACCCGGCGATCAGCCCGCCCTGGCAGACGCGGACCGACTGGGACGCATTTCACGCGATCGCGAGGGCGTTCAGCGCGCTGGCCGCTGGTCATCTCGGCACCCGCACCGATGTGGTGGCCGCTCCGCTGTTGCACGACACCCCCGACGAGCTGGCCACCCCGCACGGGCGGGTCCGGGACTGGAGGGGCGGGGACTGCGACCCGGTACCCGGTGTGACGATGCCCAGGCTGGTCCCGGTCGAGCGGGACTACCCCGCGGTCGCCGGCAAGATGGGCGCGCTCGGCCCGCTGCTGGACACCCTCGGCGCCACCACCAAGGGCGTCACCTTCGACGTCGGGCAGCAGCTGGACTACCTGCGGCACACCAACGGTGTGGTCCGGGGCGGGGTGGCAGACGGGCGGCCGTCGATCGCCCGCGACATCGACGCCTGCGAGGCGATCCTGGCGCTGTCCGGCACGACCAACGGGCACCTGGCCGCGCAGGGGTTCCGCACCCTGGAGGCGCGCACCGGCAGGCAGCTCGCTGACCTGGCCGCCGAGCACGAGGGCAAGCAGGTGACCTTCGCCGACACCCAGTCCCGCCCGGTACCGGTCATCACCTCCCCGGAGTGGTCCGGGTCGGAGACGGGCGGGCGCCGGTACTCACCGTTCACGATCAACGTGGAGCGGCTCAAGCCCTGGCACACGCTCACCGGGCGGCAGCACTTCTTCCTCGACCACGACTGGATCGGCGAGCTCGGCGAGTGGCTGCCGGTGTACAGGCCGCCGCTGAACATGGCCGCGCTGTTCGGCGAGCCGCAGGTTGGCGAGACCGGCGAGCTTGGCATCACGGTGCGCTATCTCACCCCGCACAGCAAGTGGTCCATCCACTCCGAGTACCAGGACAACCTGTTCATGCTCTCGCTGTCGCGCGGCGGCCCGACGATCTGGATGAGCCGCGAGGATGCGGCGAAGATCGGGGTCCACGACAACGACTGGATCGAGGCGGTCAACCGCAACGGCGTCGTGGTGGCCCGGGCGATCGTCTCGCACCGGATGCCCGAGGGCACGGTCTACATGCACCACGCCCAGGACCGGCTGATCGACGTCCCCCGGGCCGAGACCACCGGCCGCCGCGGCGGCATCCACAACTCGCTGACCCGCCTGCTCATCAAGCCCACCCACCTCATCGGCGGGTACGCCCAGCTGTCGTTCGGCTTCAACTACCTCGGGCCGACCGGCAACCAGCGCGACGAGGTGACCGTCATCCGGCGCCGCAGCCAGGAGGTGACCTACTGATGCGTGTTATGGCACAGATGGCGATGGTGATGAACCTCGACAAGTGCATCGGCTGCCACACCTGCTCGGTCACCTGCAAGCAGGCGTGGACCAACCGGACCGGGGTCGAGTACGTCTGGTTCAACAACGTGGAGACCCGGCCTGGCCAGGGATACCCCCGCCGGTATGAGGACCAGGAGCAGTGGCGCGGCGGCTGGACGCTGAACCGGCGCGGGCGGCTCACGCTCAAAGGCGGCGGGCGGCTGCGCCGCCTGTTGACCATCTTCGCCAACCCGAAACTGCCCTCGATCGCGGATTACTACGACCGTGGACCTACGACTACGAAAACCTGACCAACGCCCCCCTGCAGGAGCACACGCCGGTCGCCCGGCCGAGGTCGCTGATCACCGGGCGGGACATGAAGATCTCCTGGTCGGCCAACTGGGACGACGACCTCGGCGGCGCACCCGATCATGGTGATAAGGATGTCCTGCTGGTCGGCGTTGAGAAGAAGATCAGATTCGAGTTCGAGCAGACGTTCATGTTCTACCTGCCGCGGATCTGCGAGCACTGCCTGAACCCGTCCTGCGCCGCGTCATGCCCGTCCGGGGCGATCTACAAGCGCTCCGAGGACGGCATCGTTCTGGTCGATCAGGACCGCTGCCGCGGTTGGCGGATGTGCATCTCCGGCTGCCCGTACAAGAAGGTCTACTTCAACCACCGCACCGGCAAGGCGGAGAAATGCACGTTCTGCTTCCCGCGCATCGAGGTCGGCATCCCGACCGTCTGCTCAGAGACATGTGTCGGCCGGCTGCGCTACATCGGGCTGATTCTCTATGACGCCGACCGGGTGCTCGCGGCCGCCTCCACGCCGGACACCCGCGGCCTGTACGAGGCGCAGCGGGGCGTGTTCCTCGACCCGCACGACCCCGTGGTCATCGCCGGGGCCCGGAGCGCGGGCATCCCGCGTGACTGGATCGACGCCGCACAGCGCTCCCCCGTTTACGCGCTCATCAGCACCTACCGGGTCGCGCTCCCGCTGCACCCCGAGTACCGCACCATGCCGATGGTCTGGTACATCCCGCCGCTGTCCCCGGTCGTCGACGCGATCCGCGACACCGGATCGGACGCCGAGGACCGGCGCAATCTATTCGCCGCCATCGAAACACTCCGGATCCCGGTGGACTACCTGGCCCAGCTGTTCACCGTCGGCGACCCCGGGCCGGTCAGCACGGTGCTGCGGCGGCTGGCCGCGATGCGCTCGTACATGCGCGACATCAATCTCGGCCGCGACACCGACGAGTCCATCCCGGCCGCGGCGGGCATGACCGGCGAGCAGGTCTACGACATGTACCGGCTGCTCGCCCTGGCCAAATACGACGAACGCTACGTCATTCCGCCCGCGCACGCCGAGCAGGCGCACCAACTGGAGGAGCTGGCCACCGGATGCAGCCTCGACTACGAAGGCGGCCCCGGCATGGGCGGATCCGGGCCGTTCGGCGAGTCATCTGGCGGCCCGGCACCGATCGCCGTTGAGAACTTCCAGATGCTGCGCGCCCGGCAGACCTCCGACACAATCGTGGATCCCGCCGACCGGGCCGCCCGGGTGAACCTGCTCAACTGGGACGGCAAAGGCCGGCCGCCCGGCCTGTTCCCGCCTCCCGCCAGCACCGGGCAGGCGCCGCCCGGCCAGCCGGTCCAGCCCGCTGAGCCCGGCCCGGCCAGTGAAGATGGCCCGTCGGCCGCGACGAGGCCGCAGCCATGAGCCGCGCCACCGCCGCCCTCCCGCTGGCCTGGCAGGCCCAGTCGGTCCTGCTGTCCTATCCCGACGAAGAACTGCCCGGCAGGCTGCCACTGCTGCGCGGCGTGGCATCGGCGGCCGGCGCCCGGACCGGCCGCCCGCTGCACCGCTTCCTCGACCACGTCGCCAGCACGCCGCTGCCGGATCTCGCGGCGGACTACGTGGCCACCTTCGACCACCACAAGCGCTGCTGCCTGTACCTCACCTACTACTTTCACGGCGACACCCGCAAACGCGGCATGGCACTGCTGCGGCTCAAGCAGTCCTACGCAGCGGCAGGACTGCGCCTGACCGAGGACGAGCTCCCGGACCACCTCGCCGTGGTCCTGGAGTTCGCCGCCACCGCCGGTATAACCGCTGGGCGGGACTTGCTCGGCCAGCATCGCGCCGGGCTTGAGCTGCTCCGCTTGGCCCTGAAAGAGGCGATATCCCCCTGGGCCGATGTGCTGGAGTCCGTCTCCGCCACCCTGCCGGCGCTGTCCGGCGGCGACCGGCAGGCCGTCACACGGCTCGCCGCCCAGGGCCCCCCAGAGGAGCAGGTCGGCCTGGCCCCCTTCGCGCCGCCAGAGTACATGCCGCAGCCGCAAGGAGGCCCGCGATGACCAGCCTTGCCCTCACCGGCCCGGCTGTCAGCGTCCTGGCGGCCGCCGGCGGCGGCGCTGACACCTCCAGCGCGGTCAATGTCGTCCTGTGGGTCGCCGTGCCCTACATCGCGATCGCGATATTCGTGGTCGGCCACTACTGGCGTTACCGCTACGACAAGTTCGGCTGGACCACCCGCTCCTCACAGCTTTACGAGGGGCGCCTGCTGCGCCTGGGCAGTCCGCTGTTTCACTTCGGCATCCTGCTGGTCGCGCTGGGCCACATCGGCGGCATCCTGATTCCCGAGTCGTTCACCAGCGCGATAGGGATCAGCGAAACCGCCTACCATGCGGCCGCGGTCGGGCTCGGCACGATCTCCGGGTTCTGCACACTGGCTGGGGCCGCGATCCTCATCTACCGCCGCCGGACCGTCGGCCCGGTCTTCTCGGCCACCACCCGCAACGACAAGATCATGTACGTCCTGCTAATGGCCACCATCCTCCTCGGGCTGGGCACCACGGTGCTCGGCAACCTGACCGGGCACCCACACGATTACCGGCTGACCGTCGCCCCATGGTTCCGGTCGATCTTCTATCTCCACCCGGACACCGCGCTCATCCTCCAAGCGCCCATCGGCTTCCAGCTGCACATACTGGCAGTCTGGGTGCTGATCGCGTTCTGGCCGTTCAGCAGGCTCGTGCATGTCTTTTCCGCACCAGTCGGCTACCTCACCCGGCCCTACATCGTCTACCGCAGCCGGGACCCCCAGCTGGGCAGCCGTGCGCCGCGGCGCGGCTGGGAACGAGTCCAATAGGCGTCCCCATGTGGGTGCGCCATCTTCCGCGCGTGTCGGCCGACAGCGCGGCGGGAGTGCCAAGGATCAAACAGGCCAGCCGTCAGGTATCAGCTGGAATGCCAAGTTCCGCCTGTCGAGTTCCCCAACCGCAACCCAGCCGCAACCCGGACCGTAGATCAACTTCGTAAATTTGGGAGATTGCCCAGTTCAGCACGGGTGCGCCTGTGCTGTCTCGGGTGCGCCTGTGCCGTCTCGGGTGCGCCTGTGCCGTCTCGGGTGCGCCGCCAGGGACTCGAACCCCGAACCCGCGGATTAGGAGTGGACTGCTGGGCCGCACCGCACGCTCTGCCTGCACCAACCACTCAGGAATCTGCCCGGAACGCACGCAACGCACAGGGTTGCGGCCGGTACTCCTTCCACGAACCGTTCCACGGCATCCACGCCAGCGCTGAAGGATTTCGTCACCGAACGTAGCCGACGCCGCTGGCAATCTGCCGCTGGCGAAGGGCTCCTGCAGAGGACAGGGCCGCGCAAATCATGAGGGCTGGGAAGAGCTGCCCTGAGCCCGTGCCGCTGGATCCCACTGCGGCTGCGGCCGGAAGCTGATTCTCGATGCGCAGTGGGTCTGGTGCTTCTGGGCTTGGGGTGGGGCGACCGGTTTCAGGTGAAGGTCGCGTGGCGGTAACGGGTGACGGCGATGGGGACGGTGATGAGGAGGAGCCCCGATGCGGATCATCGAATACAGACCGGCAATCCGCTTCACCTCGCCGACGGCTACCTGGAAACACTGACCAGCTTCGTATTGCAGGCGTCCGGCCTGAGCAGTCGGACCATGTGCTTGCGCGGCCGGCTAGCTCGGTGGGTGTTCGCGCGAGACCGCCATGCATGCCCCAACCCACCAAGCCCGGCAGCGATGAGGGAGGCGCTGCCGGGGAGCACGGCGGGATGGCCCTGCCCAGGCATGACGCAGTGAACGAGCGCATGTGCAGGCGCGCAACTGTTGCTTATGGTCTGCTGATGTTGCAGAAGCAGTATTCGTCGATGCCGCCAGAGCCGTCCCCAGGAGGTAGGAAGTGCAGTTTATCCACCATGTGG
>DASYQM010000027.1:0-5286 GCA_036005525.1 Streptosporangiaceae bacterium | reverse complement strand
TGCTTTGGCAAGCTCAAGCAGTTCAGAGCGGTGGCCACCCGCTATGACAAGCGCGGGCAGATCTACCGGGGCACCATCGACGTCGCCACGATCAGGATCTGGCTACGCGACCCCGTCCATGATCCAAGAAACAGGCCCTAGGCGCAGCGTAATGGGGTCTCCCTCCGGCGGGGTCATCGTGAATGTCGTGCCAGCGGCGAACGGGCCGTTGATCTCGATCTTTTCGATGCCGCCGTTCCACTGCGCCCAGGTTGTCAGATCGGACCAGTAGCGCCAGAGCGTGTCCAGGGCGGCGGCGGTGTCCAGGCTGTATTCGTATTCCCACATCGGTTCCTCCCAGGTTGGGTGGTGACGACTAAGCCGGCTGTCGCCCGAATCTGAAGGTGAAGAACTGCCGCGGTCGCGGGGACCAGCGCGAAAGACATCGCAGCACCAGGCCCGCCGCCCCTAGCACGGCCCTCAAGTTCGCCGCTAGGGACCCCCGGGTTATCAAGGGCAGGGGCTCCACGGCTCCTTGCATCCCCTCCGTGGGCTGGCTCTGCTGCCCTCCGGGCGCAGGAACAGCCGTTTGAGGCCCGTTTACGGCTGCGCTCATGGGATGTATACCTGCCGCATGTAAGGCCGCTGGATCACCACCGCCACCACGTGTTCGTTCCCGTCGAACACGTCGGCCAGCTCGCCCTGCACGGTCAGGCCGATCTCGGAGACGTGGTTGACGCCCAGCGGGTCGCTGCGGACCACGTCCATCACCTGGTCCTCTTGGTACCAGCGGACCACTGTGGGGTTGGTGGCGGCGTGCAGCGGCAGGTTCGGCTTTTCGGCGGTCGCCCAGATCAGTGTGCCGCCCTGCTGGTAGGCCAGCGACAGGTGGATCTGCCCGCTGCCGGCCACGGCCGAGAAGCTCTCCCGCACCTGGGTCTGGCCGCGGCGCTGCTTGGTGAAGGTCTGCGATCGGGTGATGCTGGCGAGGGTGCCGTCGCCGTACCTGCCGGGGACGCCGGCCGGGTCTTCTGTGTAGGTGAACCAGTGGATGTGCCCAAGCGTGCCGGTCGCCTGGTTGCGGGCCTGCGACACGAAGGCGATGTAGCTCAGCTGCGGCAGACCGGCCGGCTGGTGGCTGTCCTGGGTCCGGATGGCGTAGACCTCATGGAAGGGGACCAGCATGTTGGCGCCCCGCAGTGAGGTGCCGCGCAGGTCATCGCCGGCGTAGGGAGCCAGCTCCCAGCCGCTGGGAAGCCGGCGCTGCAGCGCTGCCGCGTTGCCTTCCAGGGCGATCATCGTCCGCGCCGCGGCGATCCCGTCGGAATAGTGCAGGTCTGGTCGGCCATTCACGTCTTGTGCTGCCTGGGTCATGTTTCTTCTCCTGCGTGGGGCTGAGCCGTCAGGCCACTCTGCGGGCAGGCGATGCTGATCCGGGCACAGCAGCATCGGGCCGCGCCCTTGTGGCTCCGACACCCCGCCCCTCACCAGGCCCCGGCCACCACGTGCGAGTCACCGGAACCACTCCCAAGTTCCCACGAACCCCCCCGGGCCAACAGGCAGAACACCGGCAGCTTCCGGGCAGCTTGCCGAGCCAGGGTGGCAATCTCCCAGAACGCCCCGATCTGTATGCCCGCCCGGACTCCGACTACATGCTCGAAGCCGCGCCGATCAGGCGGCTCGGGAGCAACCGTGAATGAGTGACGAGGTCACCGTCCGTGACCGGTGTGGCCGGCCCGGAACGCCACGCGGGCAGCTCGCCAGGCAGACCGTCGAGGCCTACAGCGAGCTGACCGCACATGCCGGGGAACTCTCACCGGAGGCGGCACAAGCAGTCGGCGGCCTGCGGGAGACCCTCACAAGCCTGGTCGCCCTCCGCACCGCAGCGGATCTGCAGATCGCGGACATGAAACGGGCCATGGAGGAGTCCGGGGCCATCTTCACGGCGGCGGCTCTCCGTGTCCGGCCGGCGCGGCTCATCACCGAGCCCTGAGCCATGAGCTGAGATCCCGCCGCTGCCGAGAAATTTGCATGTAAAGGAAATATTGCATTGGTAAGCAAGATTCTGTACGGTCAGCTCATGCCGGAGGAACTGCCTGGGCTGCGGGAGCGCAAGAAGCTGGCCACCCGCGCGGCGCTGGCGCAGGCGGCCTGGCGGCTGACCATCGAGCGCGGCTACGCGCACACCCGGATTGAGGACATCGCCGCCGCGGCGGGCGTGTCTGCCCGCACGTTTGGCAACTACTTCTCGACCAAGGAAGAGGCGCTGCTATCGGTCGGCTCCGACCGCGGAGCGCGGATGGTGGCGGCGCTGCGTGCCTGGCCGGACGGCGCGAACCTGTGGGAGGCGCTGGCGGACGCGCTGTCGGGGCAGTTCGCCGGTGATGGTGAGGTGGCCCAGGCCGACGCCCGGCTGATTACCTTCCCGCCGGAGCTCGCCGCCGCGCAGCGCAAACTGCACGCCTCGATCGAGGCAGCGCTGACGGCCGCGATCGCCGACCGGACCGGCACCGACGCCGACCGGGATCTGTATCCGCGGCTGGTCGCCAGCGTGGTGGTCAGCGCGACCCAGACCGCCTTCGACCACTGGCGGGCCAGCGGCCCGGGCGCCCCGTTCCCTCAGGTGCTGCGGGAGGTCTTGCGGCAGGTCGCCGCCGGGTTGCCGGTGCCGCCCGCGCCACCGGCCGAGGCCGGGCCGCATCCGCTCACGTGAGACAGGGAGATCGCCAGTGGACACCGAGGTTCTCATCGCCGGGGCCGGGCCGACCGGCTTGATGCTCGCCTGCGAGCTGCACGTGGCCGGGGTCCGCCCGGTCGTGCTGGAGCGGCTGGCCGAGCCGACGGGCCTGTCCAAGGCACTGGCGCTGGTCGGCCGGTCGGTGGACGTCCTGGACTGCCGGGGCCTGCTGGGCCGCTTTCAGGACCGCGCAGCAGTCGCGACACCGCCGGCCGCGCACTTCGCGCTGATCCCGCTGGACCTGGGCAAGGCGGGCGATATCGGCCTGCGCGGGCTGTGGATTCAGCAGGCGGCCACCGAGCAGATCCTCAACGATTATGCGCGTGAGCTCGGCGTGGAGATCCGGCGCGGTCACCAGCTCACCGCGCTGCGCCAAGACGACGGCGGCGTGCGCGTCCAGGTCACCGGCCCGCACGGGGGTTACGAGCTGTGCTCCAGGTACGTGGTCGGCTGCGACGGCGGCGCGAGCGTGGTCCGCCGGCAGGCGGGGATCGATTTCCCCGGCCTCGCGCCGGCGTTCCTGTTGCGCCTGGGCGACGTCACCCTGGAAGCGGGCCTGACCCCGGCCGACCTGCCGGGCCTGCGGGTTCCGCTCGTCCCGCTCGGGTCTGGGTTCTACCGCGTGATCACCACCGAGCCTTACCCGCCCCGCCTGGACCGGGACGCCCCGATGACACTGGATGAGCTGCGCGCCAGCGTCCGCCGGGTGAACGGCGGGGATCTGCCCCTCGGCGGGGCGCGGTGGGTGTCACGGTTCACCGACGCCAGCCGGCAGGCGGCCCGGTACCGCGCCGGGCGGGTGCTGCTGGCCGGCGACGCGGCCCACATCCACCTGCCTGCCGGGGGGCCGGGGCTGAACACCGGGCTGCTGGACGCGGTCAACCTCGGCTGGAAGCTCGCCGCCGAGGTCCGGGGCTGGGCCCCGGCGGGGCTGCTCGACAGCTACCACACCGAGCGGCACGCCGAGGGCGAACGGGTGCTGCTGCACACCCGGGCCCAGAACGCGCTGATCGGCTCCGGGGCCGACGGCCGGCTCGCTGCGCTCCGCGACGTCCTCGCCCAGCTGCTCTCCTACCGGCAGCCGCTGCGCCACCTGCTTCGCCTGATGTACGCGCTCGACACCCGCTACGACACCGGCGCCGCCGATCCGCACCCGCTGGCCGGCCGCTGGGTACCCAACCGTCCCCTGACCACCACCACCACCACCACCACCGCCGAACTCCTGCGCCCGGCCCGGGGGATCCTGCTCGACCTCACCGCTGCGGGCACGTTCGCCGCCGCCGGGCACGGCTGGGAAGACCGGGTCGACATCCTCACCGCCCAATCCCCCGGCCCGCCCGCACCCGCCCTGCTGATCCGCCCCGACGGGTACGTGGCCTGGGCGGCCGCCCCAGATCCCCTGCATGCTGGCGGACTACGCCGCGCCCTCACCACCTGGTTCGGCGCCCCAGCCGGCGGCTGACCAATGCCGCCCATCACAGCTGCGGGGCTGCCGCTGCTTACCCGGCGAGATAAAGGTCACCGCTCATCGCCAACAGCTACTAAGGAGAGAGTATGGAGCAGCCGGTCAACATCCCGCCGCCTGCCTCATTCGGTGCGCTTTTGCGAGCACGTCGGCACCGGGCATATCTATCGCAGGAGCAGCTGGCAGCGCGCGCCGAACTGAGCGAGCGCACGGTGCGCAATCTGGAGGCCGACCGGGTGCGGTCGCCGCGAACCGATACCCTGCGGCTGCTGGCCAACGCCCTGCGGCTGAGCGAACCGGAGCGGGACATCTGGTTGGAGGCCGCCCGGCGCCGGCCCGCCGGACAGAGCGGTGCAGGAGTGGCTAGCCAGCCGGGGCAGGATGCTGGGACCCGCGATGGCCGCGGGCTGGCCGACGCGGACGGGCGGGAACTGGCGGAGCTGCGCCGCGAGAACCGTCGGCTCCGCGAAGATGTGGAGATCTTGGAGCGGGCCGCCGCTATCTTCGCCGCGGCGGCGTGCCAGGGCGGACGCCCGCCCAGCGCCGCGACAACGCGATCAGCGCGAAGGGTTGGAGCGCTGGACATACGAGCTATCCCTATCCACGGCGCCGAGCCGGCGATCTGATTTCTACCAGGAGGATAGAAAGCTGCACGGTGATAGCCGGCAAGGCCGAAAGAGCGGCGAGTGCGTATTCCATTTCGTTCATAGGGATGCGCGCGGATGAGGTGCTCATTTTGGCAGATCCGGACATCGGTCAGCCATGTCAGCCACGCACGTGGCTGCGTACCGATCACCCCGTTCGGGACGCGGCGCCGACCACCAGGCCAACGATCGGGCTGCCGCTCATAGCGGCGGGTACGCGCGCGCTGGCACCGACCGGGTGCTGGTTACCGAGTGTCACCCGGCTCTTGGCCCGATTTCGCGCGGATCGCCGACTATTTGTGGCTGTCTCGGTGCGGACGTCGCGGCCAGGCCGGAGACAGATCCTTCTGTTCTGCCGGACCCGGCGCCGCATTTCTGCCGGTTCCGATGCGCGCAAAGGGCTGACAGGTCAGCGCCGGGACCGCGCCGCCGGCCTGCTTAGGGTTCTGACGCGCGTAAAG
>DASYQM010000026.1:0-7942 GCA_036005525.1 Streptosporangiaceae bacterium | reverse complement strand
GGCCATGCCATCGGGCTGATGAGCCCCATCGACGAATCACGCCGCACCTGGCCGCCGGAGCGGTCCCCGGATCCCTAAAAACCGCCAGCCAACCCCCCGACGCGCAGAGCCCATCTGCGCGCCATTGACAGCCAACAGGTGACCGGCAACAGCCTCGCCGCGCAGAGCCTCGTTCCGGAGCGGCGTCACCGATGCCCGGAAACCCGGCTGGCCGCGCCGAGCGGCGGCTACATGCATGCACGCATGTGGAATTGCAAGCAGGCACCCATGTGTCCCGGCGACGTGATCGAGGTCGCCGCCGACACGTGAGCTGGCAGGGCCCAGCCGGCAAATTGCGGCAGGTGCGCCCCCCAGGCGAGAACGGGCTTGTCGCTCTCTGTCCTGGGCGGCGCGAGACTGGGCGGGTGGATGTCACAGACCTGGACGCTGATCCGCTGCGTCAGCTCTCCGCGTGGCTGGACGCGGCCCGCGCGGCCGGCCAGCCGATGCCGGAAGCCATGACCATCGCAAGCGCAACCAGCGACGCCGTTCCCTCGGCCCGCCTAGTGGTGCTGCGCGGCCTCCAGCGAGGGCTGGTCTTCTTCACCGACTGCGGGAGCGACAAGGGTGCTGAGCTGGCGGCCAACCCGCGGGCGGCGGCCGTGCTGCACTGGCTTGTTCCCGCCCACCGCCAGGTACGCGTGGCGGGACCGGTTGAGCGAGTCAGCGAGGCCGAAGCGGACAAGTACTGGAGCACGCGCGCCCCTGCCGTCCGCCTCAGCGCGGCCGCCTCGCACCAAAGCCGCGTCGTCGCCAGCCGGGCGGTCCTGGAAATGCAGGTCCAGGACTGGCTGCAGCACCACCCCGGCGGCGGAGCCGATGTTCCCCGCCCGCAGCGCTGGGGCGGCTTCCGGGTGCTGCCCACCCGCGTGGAGTTCTGGCAAGAATCGCCGGACGGCCTGCACGACCGGATCCGCTACCGCCGGGAAGGCGGCGGCTGGATGACCGAGCGGCTGTCGCCGTAACGATCCGGCGGCCGGAGATCCCTAACGGCCGGCGGTGGCGAAGAACGCCGGACGCCTGGATGGGGAGGCGCGGGGCGCCGGACAACCGAGCGCAGGCTTCAGGGGATCGCTCGGCCAGCGGCCGTGGCGGGCGGCGCATCACCGAGGTGCAGCCGTTCGTGATACGCCCGCGCCCAGATGTCGGCGCTGGCGTCGTCCCGGCCGGCCAGGTGAGCGGCCATGGCAAGCCGTTCAAGATCTTCAGGCGAAAGCGGTGCCTCATGATCCGCGGCAGACAATCCGGAATAGGCGTCCGCCCAGGCATGTCGGCCAAAAGAGCCCCGGCCCCGATCGAGTGCATCGGCCATGGTCATGCACTCCCCACCGGAAGAACTCCGCCGTGAATTACCGTACGCACCCCCGGCGCGCCACGCCACCCACCGTAACCCGTCCCGCCTACATGGCTGAGGTAGTGGGCGATTTGCCGGTTAGGCGATTCTGGTATGTGCCCAACCGCCGGTTGGTGTCACGGAGCGTGATCGCGCCGCTCGGGCGGTGAGGTCAGCGATCGGTCGCCCTAGCATCGGAGTGTGCAGGGATACCAGGCGCTGGGCGCCCGGCAGCGGTTGCCGGGCCGGGCGTTCACCGACCCCGAGCGGACGCTGGCGGACGTCGCCGTCATGGACCGGATGCTGACGCGGCTGCGGGGCCAGGCGCGGTCCTGGCCCGGCGGGCCGGGCCCGGTGGAGGTGCTGGAGTATCCGGCGGCGGGCTTGCGGCACTGGCTGGTGGTGCCACGCCCATGCGCCCTGGTGGCGGCGGGCCAGATCACGGCTGTGGGGTTCTTCGGTGACCTGCGCCCGGGGGTGGACCACGGGCCGATCTACCAGCTCGAGGCCGACATCGTCGGGCGCTTGGGGCGCTACGCCGCGGCCGGGCTGCTGGCCTATTACGATGCCGAGCTGGAGCGCGGCGTGCACGGCAACCTGGTGCTGTTCAGCGCCCACGGGGTGCCGCCGGGCTGGCATGGTGACGTGGTTCATGCCCGTGCGGTCGCGCTGGCGCCGCGTCACTACAGCTGCATCCGGCTGCACCGGGGCCGGGTCCGCGGCCCGTTTGCGGGAACCGGCGGCCTGGCCGTCGAGCGCACCAGGTACTTCGACTTCAGCAAGGAGCTCGCCTGGCGCGGGCTGCGCGTCATCGCCTAGCACGTCCCGGCTCGTCAGGTTTGGTGACTTTGGGCGGGTGGGGTGTCGGTCATGCCCCGCAGCGCTGGTTGCAACGTTTCGACAACCTGCTGGCCAACGTAGTGACAAGGCCTGGACCTAACAATCGTCGGCAGAAGGGAAGCCGATCGGCCGCCAGGTGACCACCCCTGGTGCCGGAGGCAACGAACTCGCGACGAGGAAAGGGCAGGAGCCATGGCATCCAGGAACGTCGAAACCTACCGCGCCGGCCACGAGGCCTTCAACCAGAGGGACTTCGAGGCCATGACCAGGCAATACGCCGACAGCATCGCTTGGACCGATCACTCGCAGGGCCAGACGTTCAAGACGCCCCAGGAATTCAAGGGCGAATTCCTGGCAGGGTGGGTCGTGTCGTCTTCGGACATCCGCATCACCGGCCCCCGCTATATCGACGCTGGCCAGACGGTGGTGTGCACGTTCACGGTCATCGGCACGCACGACGGGCCGCTCGGACCGTTCCCCGCCACCGGCAAGGAGTTTGCGTTGCCGCTGTGCGAGATGTGGCACTTCGATTCGGGCGGGCGGGTCATCGGCGGCGACCTCTACTACGACCAGGTCTCGCTGCTCACGCAGTTGGGCCTGATGCCGCAGCCGGCCGGCGCCTAGGCCGCGCTGGCTGTGCACACGGCCGGATGAGCACGCAAGGGACCTCGCCGCGGTGCGCCGCGCCTACGCCCTGACAAGGCGTGCGAAGCGGAAAGCGCGACGGTCACCCGGCGTTGGTGACGGGCCTGGTTGGTTCGTCAAGCGGTTGCCCGCGCAGCAGCCTGGTATGCAGCGCCTGCGTTGCCGGGCACGGCGAGACCCCCAGCTCCTCACGCAGCTGCTGGCGAAGCTGGTCGTAGACGGCGAGCGCGTCCGCAGCGTCACCACGCGCCGCGAGGGCCCGCATCAGCAACCGGTACCCCGTCTCGGCCAGTGGAGCATGTGCCACAAGGCGGCGCGCAGCACGTTCGGCGGCCGGCAGTTCCGTCCCGCCGATGCCCAGACACGCCTCGGCATAGCAGGCGAGCGCTCGTTCGTAGATCACGTCCAGCTGCCGACGCCACTCGTCGATCCAGGGCGCCTCGAACTCCGCCAGGAACCGCCGGCGCGAGGCATATTGGGCGGCGAGCGCGGTCGGCCAGGCGCGGCGCCAGTCCCGCAACGCCACTGCGGACTCGGCCGAATGCAGGGAAGTTGTGGCCATGTCGAGGTCCACCACCGAGTTCGCCGGCAGTGTGAGCTGCAGGGTACGCCGCCCCCGGATCTCAGCGGGCACGAGAAGCGAGCGCACCTTCGACAGCAGCACCGTCAGCGTCCCGGCCGCTCCGGCGCCGCCTTCCGGCCACAGGGCGTCCAGCAGGACGGTTCGCTCGACCGGTTGCGCTCGGTGTGCGGCGAGGTAAGCGACGAGCAGCCGGCCCTGCCGGCCCGGAAGCCGCGACTCGGTCGCCTGCCCGTCAATCACGACGGCAAACCGCCCGCACAGCTGAATCCGTACCATGCCCCGCAGCGTTCGTTTCGACAACTTACCGGCCAAGATAGTGACAAGGCCTGAGCCCGACAATCGCCGGCAGAAGGGGTGGTGGATGGCCAACCAGGTGACCTGCGAGTGCGGGTACGTCATCCGTGACGACGACGAGGACCGGGTCGTGGCGCTGGTCCGCGACCATATCCGTGCGGATCACCCCGCGCTGCTTGACATGGCGACCCCAGAGATGATCCGGTCCTGGATCGAGATCACCCCGTAACGGCGGGCCGGGACGGCGGGCCGGGACGGGCACGGTCGACCTGTGCTGCGGGGGCGTTTAGGTTCGGGTGGTGAGTCTGAGCGGGGTGGTCTGCTCGCATGAGTCAAGCTCGCTCGAAGGTGTCGGTACTTGGGGCCGGGCGTGTCGGCTCGGCCGTAGCGAACGCGCTGGTGCTGCTCCGCGTGTGTGATCTGGTCGTCCTCTACGATCGCGATCTGGCCCGGGCGGAGGGACAGGCCTGGGATATCGGCGACGCGGTCCCGCTGCTGTCGGAGATGGTGGTCGTTCCCACCGCCGAGTATGCCGATCTGGATGGCTCTGACGTGGTGGTGGTCACGGTGGGGCCGACCAGTTATGGCGTGGCGGCGGCGGTAGCCCGGATCGTGCGCGCCATCGTCCGCGATGAAAAACGGATCTTCATGGTTTCCGTGCTGGCCGCCCAAGAGTACGGGATCGGGAGCGGGAACGACTCGTTACCGTCGCGCGGGTGGTCGGCCAACCTTGGCCGGAGCCTGGCACACCGCGTCAGCCTGCAGCTAAATAGGCCCGGCGCCCCCGTGCGCACCGCGCGCCGCCAGGACATGCAGGTCCCGCTCGGCGTACAGCCGGTGTTCCCACTCTTCGCTGAGGATGACCAGCAGGCACTCACGCACCGGATAGCTGCGGGGCTGCGGCCAGCCTGGCCCCTGGACCGGTTCGGTGTGGCCGTCCAGCGACGCGTCGGTCAGGCCCTCGATGACCTGGCGCACGGTGGACATCCGGTCGCGGCGCAGCTCGAGCACCGCGTCGAGCGAGGGCCGCGCGGTGCGGTCGCGGGGCACCCCCGGCGTGTCAGGCATCTCGTCCCACGGCAGGTCCAGGGGGTCCCACGGCGACGGATCGCCGAGGATCGCCCGCCTGATCCAGGCGTCGGTGGCGAACACCAGGTGGCGCAGCGTCTCGATGAACGACCACTCGCCGTCGACCGACTCGTGCAGCAGCTCAGGTGACAGGCGGCGGGCCCGTTCGACGGTCTCGCCCCAGAGCCGCTCGAGGATGTCCCACGCTTCGCGGAAGCCGGCCGGGTCCGCCGGGCGCATCTTGGCCCGGCCGGGATACCGCGCGTCGAGCTCGGCGTTGACCAGGGGCACGACGTCGACGCCATTGATCGTCACGTTCTCGATCTCGCCGTAGATATCGACGCCGACCAGCTCGACACCCCGCATCACGACCCCGCTCAGGTCGACACCGCGGAACCGGGCGCCGCTCAGGTCGACGGCGCGGAGCTGCGCGCCGCTGAGGTCAACGCGCTCGAACCGGGAGTCACGGAGATCGGCACGAATGAAGTCAGCCATGAGACGACGGTAACGTCGCGTGCCGACGATCCGCCCGTGGCGGCGGTGCCTTGAACCCCAGGGCAGCAACCGCTGCCGTCCTCTAGGAAATCTCCGAGATCAGCTGGCTGACACCTTGAACTATCTCGTGGTAAGCCTCTTCCCGGCACAAGGTTTTCCCAGGCTCAGTATGAGCGATCCTGCCCGGCTCGCCTATATCAGCCACCGACCATGTACGCGTGCTGGCAGGAAGGGTGACGAGCCGCTGACATTCGTCGTGAACCCTCTGATTCATACAGACGACAACGTCGGCTCCTGCCAGGCGCGAACGGGTAAGCTGGTCCCCATAACCGGCTTTGGCAAACTCTCGAATGCCGTTCTTCGCAAGAATCCCGACTGTCGCGGTGTAGGCCGCCAGGTTCCGTGCCCTATCCGCTGCCGCCGAGGTCCCGCTTGACACAGCCTTCAGGTTCTCGGACTCGAGTGAGTTGAGATAGGCTTCGGCGATGATGCTCCTAAATGAGTTGCCCCGGCAAATGAAGTGAATAATCATCTCCATCAGAATAGCAGCCCAGTGGTGCAGCAATTGCACTCGCCGCTGTCTCCCGCCGCACCGCCGGGCCGGCCGGGTCACGGTCACCGGATGACGCGGGCCGCTTGACCGAACGGGCGCGCCGCTGCGAGCGTCGGGGGATGGAGCGCAGCGTGTACGACGCGGCCGGTGGCTCCGCGGCGCTGGGGCGGCTCGCGGCAGCCTGGCATCACCGGTGTTTGCAGGACCCGGTGGTCAGCCACGCCTTCTCCCATCCGGGCCTGCATCCGCAGCATGTCGAGCGGCTCGCGGCCTACTGGGGCGAGGCTCTGGGCGGCCCGGCGGGCTACACCGCCGGATGGGCGACCACAGTCACGTGCTGCGGTTGCACGCCGGAAACGGCGAGCACGCCGAGATGGACCGGCGTGCGCAGCAGTGCTTCGCCCTGGCTCTCGATGACGCCGGAATGCCGGATGACCCGCGGCTGCGGCGCACACTGATGGACTGGTTCGCGTGGATGACGACCGCAATGGCCGCCTATCCCCGATCCCCCGACGACGTTCCCGATGATCTGCCGTTGCCGGCCTGGTCCTGGAACGGGCCGGTGCACGCTCCCTGAGCGGCGCCCGCCGGCGCAGGGCTAGGGCGAGCCGCCGCCGGCCACGTCGACCGAGAACGAGTTGGTCGCCAGGCCCGTGCCGCCGCGCCACAGCTCGAAGCCGGCCTCAACGCCGATCAGGTACCACGAGTTCTGGATGTAGTCCCGGCTGACCGCGTCGCTCACGAGCGCCCGCAGATCCAGGCTGGTGACCGAGGTGGTGCCGGTGGTCATCGTGTAGGTGATGGTGTTCCAGCGCCACTGCCGTACCCATACGTGGTAGCTGTGGCCGCCGATGCTGACGTTGCTCGCCACCTGTGAGCCGGCCGGATGCACGGGCCCGTTGCGGTTCAGCCAGATCATCAGCTCGGCGCCGTTCGGCTGGCCGCTCGCGGTGGGCGTCTGGTTGAACCAGATGTCGTAGGCGACGTTGTAGACGTTGCCGCCCCGAGGCTGGCTGGTGTCCCAGCTCGTGATCACCGTGCCGGTGCGGATGCTGGACACCCGGATCGGCAAGCCGCTGTCCTTCGTGCACGCGCCCCAGTGGCAGCCCTTGTAGATGAACGGGTAGCCGCCGGGCGCGCCGTGCGTGGTGTTCGCGATCGAGGAGTTCGCGACCGTGAAGTTGGCGTTCCCGTCGGTGGTGATGCACTGGGGGGCGCCCGAGTGCCACTCGTTGTTCATGATCGTGTAGGCGCCGCCGCTGACGGACTGAGTCTGCGAGTGACAGAGCGTCGTGGTGGCCGCCCCGGAGCAGGCGGCCAACAGGACGCTGGCCAGGATCTCGACCGTAGCCAGCAGCAGTGCGGCAGCCAGTGCGCGGGCATGTCTGCGCGGCGTCATGCTCGCCTCCTCTGGCCGTGGGCGGGGTGCTGGCACGAGCGGTCCCATGCTAGGTGGCCTCCTTGCCCGCCACCGCCAGCCACGCAACACTGCATGTGACGATGCGGGAAGGAGCCCGTGCTAGGGGGACCCGATGAGGGCACGGACCGCTCGATGGGTGGCCGGCGGCATCGCGGCTGGATCGGTCGCGCTGATGGCCGCCGGGCTGCTGCTGGCGTATGTGGACCGGCATGCGCTGCCCGTCGGCGTGACGAGCTGGGATCTCGCCGACGTCTTCCAGAACGTGGTGAATTTGGGCGTACCGGTCCTGAGCTTCGCTCTTGCCTCCCGGCGGCCAGAGAACCCCATGGGCTGGCTGTTCCTGGCGGCGGGCCTGGCGCTGGGACTGAACGCCATCGCGGGCCCGTACGGGCTGCATGCCGTGCGCATGGCCCCCGGATCCTTGCCGGCGGGCCGGGCCGTCGCCTGGCTGTCCAACTGGGTGTTCGTGATTCAGGCCGCGATGCTGGCCTTGCTGCTGCTGTTGTTTCCGAACGGGCGGGCTGGCGCTCCTGTGCCTGTGGGTGGCTGTCGCCATCGCGGTGCTGAAGTACCGGCTCTACGACATCGACGTCGTGATCAGCAAGGCCGTCCTGTACGGCTCGCTGGCCGTGTTCATCACCGCCGTCTACGCCGGCATGGTCGCGGGCATTG
>DASYQM010000025.1:0-1783 GCA_036005525.1 Streptosporangiaceae bacterium | reverse complement strand
TCATCGTCACACGCTCCGGGGCCGGCCGGTCACCTCAAGACGGCGTTTTCGGACGGTAAGGAAACCGGCAGGTGTCGCCCATCGGCGGCTCGGGTCCCCGCCGGAAGAGGACCGTTGGGTCGACCGGATCCCGGTGCCTGGGCCATCCATGCGCGCTTTGCGGGGAAGGCAAGGCTGGCATGCACGAGACGACGACTGCGAGGCTCGACCTGGGCGGCCAGGTCTGGCATTTCACCCGGCACTGGCTGGAGATGTGCGTGGTGATGTGCGTGGTGAGCGGGATCCTGAACGGGCTTGCCTTCCTGGCCGGCCCGGCGCTGCTCGGGTACCCCGACCTGCGCCAGCGGTCTCCCGCATTGGCGGTGCTGGTCGGCGGCGTCATCTATGTGCTGCCGATGGCGGTCTGGATGCGTTTTCGGGGCATGGCGTGGCGTCGCACCGTGGAGATGTCCGGCGCCGTCATGGCTCTGGCGATCGCGATGATCGGTGCGGCCTGGGCCGGCGTCGTGTCGGGGGCAGCCTGCGCGGGTGGGCGATGGGCTTCTGCGGCCCGGCGTGCGGGGTCATGCTCGTCGTCATGCTGTTGCGTCTCGATCTCTACACCGGACGAACCCGCCACCTAATCGGACACCGCACGCCCGCCGCGCGTGCTCGCGCCGACATGAACGGCGAGCGTCCGCAGCCGCAGGGCCGCGCTCCTGCGAGGCGATCGCCAACGCCGCGCGGCGGCGGCCCGCAGACTTGAGAGGAGCTATCGTGACCCGGCGACTTTTCACCGGCGCGACGGTGTGGGCCGGCCCGACCTGCACCCCACGTCCGGCCTGGCTGCTGGTCGAGGACGACCGGGTGGCGGCGCTGGGCGAGACACCGCAGCCACCGCCCGCGGACGAGGTCGTCGAGCTGACCGGCTGCCACATCCTGCCCGGGTTCGTGGACGTGCCCCTGCACCTGAGCCAGGCCGCCTGGTTCCCGCACGGCGGCGACGGGATGGCGTGGCACAGCCTGGCCGAGGCGCTGCGCGCCATCCGGGTCGCGGCCGACGCCGCACCGGCGGCGCCGTGGCTGCTGTTCTGGCGGATACCCCGGTTCGCCTGGCCGGAGGGCCGGCTGCCCACCGCCCGGGAACTCGATGAGGCCGCGCCCGGCCGTCGGGTCCTGGTCAGCACCCTGGACATGCACCGCGGCGCGCTCTCGCCCGCCGGCCTGGTCGCGCTCGGCCTGGCCGATCAGCGCGCGGGCGGGTTCGGTGGCGATGTCACCCGCGACCGGCGGGGCCGGCCCACCGGCGAGATATGGGAGGCGGCCTACGGCACCGCCCTACAGCGGGCGCTGGCCGACACCGCCACGCACCACGGCGAGCAGGGCACCGCGGCGGTGCTGGCCGCCGAGGCCGACCGCTGCCTCGCGTACGGGCTCACCCACGCGCACGACCCGTACGTGTCGCCGGAGCTGCACGAACGGATGCGCGCCCTACGGGACCACCAACCGGCTGCGGCTGTCCTGGGCGACCGGGTCGCCGGCCGGGATGCTCAGCCGGCCACCCGGCCCGGCAGGCACCCCGGACGGCCCGTACGGCGACGCCGGGCGCGAGGTCAAGATCTTCGCCGACGGCGGCGAACGCGCCGCCTTCCGGCTACCCTCCCGAGCCATCGTCGACCTGTTCGCCGGCGCGTGCGGGGAGGCGTGGCGGATGCGTGCCGCCGGGCCGCTGCGGGAAGCGGTGCGGCGCAAGGTGATCTGCGCCCCCGCCACCTGCACACCCCGTACCTGCGCTACACCGACC
>DASYQM010000024.1:0-4449 GCA_036005525.1 Streptosporangiaceae bacterium | reverse complement strand
CGAGCCTGCGGATCTTCCTGGCTTCGCTGCCATCTTGCGGCGCGCGCGCCCTTAAGTACTTCGGCACGGAACCCGCCTCCAGATAGCACGTCAATGCTCCAGTACCCAAGATAACTACTCAAAGAGGAACGTAGCACTAGGCGTCTGGCCGAGGACGCGGGCGAGCTGCTCCTCGCTGGTGCCGTGCACGTGCAGGTGCCAGTGCTGCTCGATCGCGGGTGCGGGACGGTGCTCCGCTTCGCGGCTCTGCCCGTAGTCGACCGCCGGGGCGCGGCCGCCGGTGATCTGCCGCTGATCGGCGCCGGCAGCCCGGATGGTGCGAGGTGCCCCGGCGGGGACCGGGAGGTTGCGGGCGGGTGCCGGCGGCTCGCGGGCGAAGTCGCGCAGCCGCATCACGGTGACCGCGGCCAGGCCGGCGAGGCCCAGCCCGGCAATGACGCCGAGTGCGATCAGCAGAATGGTGAGCACGTGCACGATCACGGTCCAGGTGGCGGCTATGGCGAAGACGCCAGCGATGATCGCGGCGGGCAGCAGCGGGCCGCTGTTGCTGGGCGGGCAGTGGGCTGGGCATCGGGGCATGGTCAGTTCCTCCCGGAATGGGGCGGTTACGCGCCGGCCTCGGGTTCGTGCTCGATCTGAGCGGCGGTCCGGTGGGCGCGGTCGGTGAGGGCGAGGGTGAACCAGGTGGCCTTGCCGGTGTGGCTGGCGCGTACGCCGCTGGATTGGGCCAGCGCGTCGACGATCGCCAGGCCCCGGCCGCGCTCGGTATCCGCGCATGGTTCGGTGCGCTGGGGCATGGCCGGCGAGGTGTCGGTGACTTCGCAGGTGAGGCCGGGCTGCTCGCTGGGTTCGGCGTGGCGGCGCAGGGCGAGGCTGATCGGTTTGCCGTCGGCGTGCTTGGCGGCGTTGGCGACCAGTTCGGAGGCCAGCAGCTCGGCGTCGTCGGAGAGGTGGCCCATGCCCCAGTCGGCGAGCGCCTGGCGGACGGCGGCGCGCGCTTGCCGGGCCGAGGCCAGGTCGGCAGGCAGCTCGGTCCGTCTGGTATCGCCGTCCGCCGCCCCGGTGGCCTGGTCCGCACCGGCGCGTTGCGCTGGCGGCACGTCATTCATGGCGCTCATCCCCTTCGGCCTGGCGGTTCTGCCGTCGTGTGGCGAGCCGGGGCCGCGATAGCCGCGGTCTTTGAGGCCGAGCGGGCCGTTTCCGCTCCGGCCCGGCCGGGTCGTCTGGCGTTCATGCGATCTCCTTGGTGTGGAGTGGGCGGGGCCGCGCCGGGGGAAGTCCGGCGCGGTGCCCGTCCCGGTGGAGGGCCGGTATCGGCGCCAGGGCCGGTAGCCGGGCTCGTCGAGCAGGTCCTCGTCCAGCCCGGCGGCGGCGGGCCAGTCGCGGCTCATGGCCTGGCGCAGCGCGCGGGCGGCGGCGCGCCGCATGGCCGGGGTGCGCCGGGGCGGGGTCTTGTCCCACCAGGCGTCCCATAGCTCGCACACCGTGGCCTGGAACTGGCAGGTGACGGTGCGGGCCTGGCCGCGGACGACCCGGCGCACTAACGCTGGGTGGACGTGGAGGGCGCGGGCGATGCGGGCGCCGTCGTGGCCCATCGCGACCAGGGACCGCAGCCGCCACATGGTGCTGCTGGCGTCGGTGCGGGCCGTCACGCGGACTGGGCCCAGCCGCCCGGGGCGGGGGGTCATGACGTGGCCTCCCGCCCGCCCTGATGCTCAACCGCACGGCCTGCGGTGCGGCGGGCAGACTTGATCGTCGCGGCGATCTCGCGGTCGGTCAGCCCGGTCGACCGGGCGGTGGCCGCGAGCTCGGCCAGGACCGTCTCGTCGCCGGCTTCGGCGGCGCGGCAGGCGGCCCAGAACAGGCCGTCGTTCCGGTTGCCCTCGTGCTGCTGGCCGACCCAGGCGGCCAGGTGGCTCAGATCGCCGCGTTCAACCTTGGCTGGCCGGATGGCCGTGTGGCGTTCGGGTTCGAGCAGGCCGGTGACCTTGCTCCAGTCCAGGCCGCCGGGCTGCGGACGTGGCACGCCCGGGAGAAGATGGTGGATGGATAGTGAGCGATTCCTCGACGCGGCGTGCGAGTTGCTGGCGGTGCGCTCGACCGCTGACCGGCCTAATGACCTGCGCAGGGCGCTGGGTTTGGTGGTGGACTTCGCCGGGCCCGGGTTCACGGTGGAGCGGTTCGAATCTGGCGGCAAGCCCAGCGTGCTCCTTTATCGCGGTGCGCGCCGGCGACGTTTCCAGATCATCCTGAACGCGCACCTGGACGTGGTGCCGGCGCCGCCGGGCCAGTTCCGGCCGCGCCTTGAGGGTGACCGCCTGTATGCGCGCGGCGCCCAGGACATGAAGGTCTCAGCCCTGGTCCAGGCGCAGGTCTTCCGCGAGCTCGCCGGCGCCCTGCCCTACCCGCTGGCGTTGCAGCTGGTCACCGACGAGGAGGTCGGCGGGCGCCACGGCACCTTGCACCAGATCAAGCAAGGTGTCAGCGGTGAGTTCGTGATCATCGGCGAGCACAGCGGGCTGCGGATCGTGACCGACTCCAAGGGCATGATCACCGCAACCCTGCGCGCGGTCGGCCGCAGCGGGCACAGCGCCTACCCGTGGCGGGGCGACAATGCCCTGATCAAGTTGCAGACCAGCCTGGCGAACCTGCTCGCCGCCTACCCGCCCGCCACCGCAGAGGCCTGGCGGACCACCGTCAACCTCGCCCGGATCCAGACCCCCAACCAGGCCCGCAACCAGATCCCTGCCCTGGCCGAGGCATGGCTCGACATCCGCTTCCCGCCCGAGGACACCAACCTGAACGCCAAGACCATCCCACAGATCGCCGCCTACCTGGCGTCGTTTTGCGAGCCCGGCGTCACCCCCGTGATCGAACATGCTGACCCACCGCACCACGCCGACCCGCACCGCCCAGAGATCCGCAGCCTCCAGCAAGCCGTAACCAACCAGGGCTACCGCCCCGACTTCCTGCGCAAGCACGGCGCCGCCGATGGACGCTTCTACTACCAGCAGGGCATCGACGCCGTCATCTTCGGCATCGGCGGCGACGGCCTCCACGGCCCCGACGAATACGCCGACACCACCACCATCGCCCCCTACCACCAGGCACTCAACGAGTTCCTCCACAACACGGCCAACCAGCAAGGAAGGCGCGGCGCGAGCCCGAGAAGATCTCGGGCTCGCGGACGCCAACAAGGCGACTGAATCACCGCCGACCGCAACCGGCCAGCGGCGACGGTACGCGTGAAGAGTCGCCGACATGGGCGGGCCGACGGTTTGTGACGCGTGGTTGTCTGCTCAGCCCAACGGATCGTTCTGCGCGCTTCTGGCTGGGACCGTTCCGGAGAAGATCCGAGCGCCGATCCGTTACCGCGGAACTCTGCCCGCCTGCTCCTCAGGGCGAGTAGAGCCAGGGCTGCCTGAGGTCGAGGAACTCGGGCTCACCGGCCATGAGCTGGTTCATCTGCTCCATGACTGCCTTCAGCTGAGGCGGCGGCTGCTTGCGCTCGCCCTCGCGTGCCGCCTGTTCCGAGATGAAGTACATGGCCACGGTGTAGGCCCCGCCCTCGTGCCCCACCGCCACGTTGCCGATGACGTCGGGGCGGAACGCCGCCCACTGGTCCGGGTTTTGTGCCATGAGCTCCCGCGCGCCTGGCAGGACGTGCTGTACGGTTGTCCACTTTTCCACACCCACGCGCGTCCACAGCTATACACAGGTTGGTCTGGGAATTCATCCAAATCGTCCACAGATCAATACACAGGTCGTACGCTGGCTGGCCTGGGCTGGCGTGATAGGAGCAAGCTCTCTGGCTGGCCCTGGGATCCGCGGCGAGCGAGGGGGCCAATGGCCAGGGGACTCGGCAGTATCCCCCATATCAGGGGTCCTCTCACGCGGGCCCGCGACGAGGTCGGCAACGACATATCCGCTGACAGGTATACGCCCACGTCGGGTCGGACCGGCCACCCGGCGGCGGGGATTGGGGGCAGGGGCAAAAGGGAGGGCTCGCCACCGGGCCGCCGCCGCCCTGGACTGGCACCGGGTGCGTTGGGCTGGCCGTGGCACCCCCGTCGGCTGGCAACTGCGCGGCACCGGCGGACACGGGGTGGCTTAGTCTGGGGCGTTTGCGCACGCAGCCGACGCTGCCCGGCCGCATGGCAGCGGTCCTGTGATCGCGGTCATGGTACGCACCCCGCATCACGAAGATCCACGGTGCTGCATCGGCATGTGTTGATCACGACGTCGCCTGGCCGGCGAACAGGGCCGCTCCGGGCCGCTGCCGGACTGGTGGTTCTACCGGAGC
This sequence comes from Streptosporangiaceae bacterium, assembly GCA_036005525.1. Taxonomy (GTDB): domain Bacteria; phylum Actinomycetota; class Actinomycetes; order Streptosporangiales; family Streptosporangiaceae; genus UBA9676. The sequence continues at coordinate 146 of DASYQM010000024.1, read as the reverse complement.
GGTGCGCCAATGAGCATGAACAGGAACTGACTTGATCATCGTCTCCCCGGCCGCGCACATGGCGGGGTTCTGCAACGCGGCGCCTGGCTGCCGGCCGGTGTGGTACCGGCCACGGTGTGAGCCACATCAGCCGTAGCGCATCAGCT
>DASYQM010000023.1:0-21714 GCA_036005525.1 Streptosporangiaceae bacterium | reverse complement strand
CGAGCCTGCGGATCTTCCTGGCTTCGCTGCCATCTTGCGGCGCGCGCGCCCTTAAGTACTTCGGCACGGAACCCGCCTCCAGATAGCACGTCAATGCTCCAGTACCCAAGATAACTACTCAAAGAGGAACGTAGCACTAGGTGGGTTCACCGAAAGGCGCCTCACTGCGGCCGGGCGTCATGAGCTTGCGCGCCGCCTCGGTCAGGCTGCCGGACAGCGACGGATAAACCGAGAAGGTGTGCGCCACCTGGTCCACCGTCAGCAGTTGCTCCACCGCGATCGAGACGCCCAGGATCAGCTCGCTGGCGCGGGGCGCCACCACCACGCCGCCGAGGATCCTGCCGCTCCGGGGACTCGCGAACAGCTTCACGAACCCGTCCCGGAAACCCTGCATCTTCGCCCGCGCGTTGGTCGACAGCGCAAGCTTGACCACCTCGGCCCGCACCTGGCCGGACTCGATCCTGGTCTCGTCCACGCCCACGGTGGCGATCTCCGGCTCGGTGAAGATCGTCGCGGCGACGTGGTCCAGCCGCAGCGGCTGGACCGCCTCCCCCAGCGCATGCCACATGGCGATGCGGCCCTGCATCGCCGCGACCGAGGCGAGCATCTGCACCCCCGTGCAGTCACCGGCCGCGTACACCCCCGGGACGGAGGTTCGTGACACCTTGTCCACCTCGACGAACCCGCGGTCGTCGAGCGCCACGCCGGCCTCGGCCAGGCCGATGCCGTCGCTGGCCGGCACCACCCCAACGGTCAGCAGGCAGTGCGTCCCGCGTACCGCCCGCCCGTCGGTGAGGGTGACCAGCACACCGTTTCCCTCGCGGCGGGCGGAGGCCGCCCGGGACCGGCCGAGCACGGTCATCCCGCGCCGCCGGAACACGTCCTCTACCACCACCGCGGCGTCGGCGTCCTCCTGCGGCAGCACCCGCTCACGGGACGAGATCAAGGTGACCTGCGAGCCCAGCGCCTGGTACGCGCTCGCGAACTCGGCGCCGGTCACGCCCGAGCCCACGACGACGAGCTCGGGCGGCAGCTCATCGAGGTCGTACAGCTGCCGCCAGTTCAGGACCCGCTCACCATCCGGCACGGAGCCCGGCAAGACCCGTGGCATCCCGCCGGTGGCGACCAGCACCACATCCGCGGCGATCTCCTGGTCGCCGACGACCACGCCGTGGTCCCCGCCCCGCCGGACGAGCCGGCCCCGCCCCCTGATGACCTTGACCCCCTCGGCCGCCAGCCGGGCCGCGACGTCCGCTGATTGCGCCTGGGCCAGCGCCTTCACCCGCCCGTAGAGCCGGGGCGCGTCGATCCAGGCTCCCGCCCCGTCGGCCGGGCCGCCGTCCGGGATCCGGATGCCGAGGCCGGCCGAGGCGTGCAGCAGACCCATCGTTTCCGAGGTGGCGACGAGCGTCTTGGACGGCACGCAGTCGGTCAGCACGCAGGCGCCACCGAGCCCGTCGGAGTCCACGATGGTGACCTGTGCCCCGAGCTGGGCGGCCACCAGGGCAGCCTCATAGCCGCCCGGGCCACCACCGAGAATCACGATGCTTGGATGCGGCTGCCTCACAGCACCTGATTGTGTCGCATGCCCCCCGGCGCGATCCGCAGCGGGTGATCCCCGGCGACCGGCCCCCGAGCGGTGGCTGGTCTCGTACGCTTGTGATTCGTGGCGTTCTACGCGGCATATGGCAGCAACATGGACCCGGCGCAGATGGCGAAGCGGTGCCCGCATTCGCCCCAGCGCGGCACGGGCTGGCTGGAGGGCTGGAGGCTCACCTTCGGCGGCGAGGACGTCAGCTGGGAAGGCGCACGCGCCACCGTGGTGGAAGACGCGGCGCAACGGGTGTTCGTGGTGCTCTACGACGTCCCGGAGACCGATGAGTGGGCGCTGGACCGCTGGGACGGGGCGACCCTCGACTACTACCGCAAGCTGCGGGTACGGGTGCAGACGCTCGACGGTGACGTGCTCGCCTGGCTCTATGTGCTCAACGCCTACGAGGGCGGGCTGCCCTCGGCCCGTAACCTGGGCCTCCTGGCGGACGCTGCGGAGAAGGCCGGGGCGCCGGCCGACTACGTCGCCGAGATCCGGGCCCGGCCGTGCGCGTCCGTCGGCGGCTGACCGCGGCCGTCCCCAAGGATCTGCTGACCTCGGCCGTCCCCAAGGATCTGCTGACCTCGACCGCCGACAGTCCCGTCAGGCACCTAGGCGAGCACGATGACGATGAGCGCCGCCAGCGGCACGGCCATCGCCGCGATAGGTGCCCACGCCCAGCGCGCCTCCGGCTGCCCGCCCGCGGCACCCGCCGCGCGCTCCCGCAGCGCCCGCTCGTTCAGCTGGTGCGCGGTCGACTCGGCGAGGGTGCGGCGCAAAGCCTCCTGCGCCTCTGCCGGGTAGCGGCCATAGCTGGCCGGGTGTCCCGCTTGCGCCCGCCGGGCCCGGTACTGCGCCTTCTGGGCAGAACGCGGCGAGGACTGCACGGCCCAGCTGTGGACGATCTTGCCCTTGCCGGCCCCGGGCGCGGCCACGCAGTGCACCCCGACCGCGTTGACCGCGTCCACCTTCTCCACCGCCCCCCACGGCACGCGGTGGTCACGCAGTGGGTTCTCTACCGTGATGCCCCCGGCGTCGGCGACGATGCGCGGGCGGAGCGCGCACGCGTACACAGCGCCGGTGATCGCGACCACCAGCACCGCCATGACGACAGCGGAGTGGTCGTGGGCCTGTATCGCCAGGTCAATCAGGGCGACGATGGCGATGACGACCCAGACCCACCACAGGACGAAGGAGCCGGCGCTCCGGAACACTTCCCGGTTAGCGGCCAGATCCTGCTGCGACGACACCGCTGGGCACTCCACTCATCGTCGGGGCCGGCTTCGGAGGCGGGCACCCCAGCTCACTGTAAACCCAGCTGCGAGCGTAGAGACCCCGGCGCCTCTTACGCGCAGGCCACATCCGGCAGGCGCTCGGACGCGGCCGCATCCCCGGCCCGGAGCGCCGCGAGGGCTGTGGCCGCCATCAGCCGCACGCCCACCCCGATCGCCCGCTCGTCCACGTCGAACGTTGCCTGATGCAGGTCGCGATGGCCGCCCAGCCCGGGTGTCCTGGTGCCGAGCCGGGCCAGGGTACCCGGGACCGACTCCAGGTACCAGGCGAAGTCCTCGGCGCCCAGGCTCTGTGGGGCCGGCGACAGCGCATCGGGCCCGAGCGCCTGAGTGGCGGCCGCCTCGACGATCGCGGTGCTGACCGGCTCGTTGACGGCCGGCGGGACGCCCCGGATGTACTCCACCTCGGCGGCCACGCCGTAGGCGCTGGCCACCGACGTGACCAGCTCCTCCAGCAGCCCGGGCGCCGCATGCCAGACCTGCTCGTCCAGGCAGCGCACGGTGCCGGCGGCAGAGCCCCGCTCCGGGATGGCGCTGTGGGTGAGCCCGGCGCTGACCTCGCCCCACACGAGGCTGAGGCTGGAGCGCGGGTCCACCCGCCGCGACAGCGCGGCGGGCAGCTCGGTCACGATCTTGCCCAGCGCATACACCAGGTCCGCGGTCAGATGCGGCCGCGCGGTGTGCCCGCCGAGCCCGCTCACATTCACCCTGATCTTGTCGCAGGCGCCGGTGATCGGGCCGACCCTCGTTCCCACCTTCCCGACGTCGAGCGACGGGTCGCAGTGCAGGGCGAAGATCCGCTGCACCGACGCGATGCTGCCCGCGGCCATTACGTCCAGAGCGCCGCCAGGGATCTCCTCGGCCGGCTGGAACACGAGCCTGACCCGTCCCGGGAGGCCCACCGCCGCGGCGTGCGCAGCCAGGAACAACCCGGTGCCGAGCAGCACCGTGGTGTGCACGTCGTGCCCGCAGGCGTGGCAGGCGTTCGGGACGGTGGACCGGTACGGCACGGTCTTCTCATCGGACATGGGCAGCGCGTCCAGGTCAGCCCGCAGCGCCACCACCGGCCCGCCCACGGATGGGTCGCCCACGTCCACGACGAGCCCGGTTCCCTTGGGCAGCGTCACCGGGCGCAGCCCCGCAAGCTCCAGCCGCCGCAGGACGCGGGCCGTGGTGCGGTACTCCCGGTAACCAGTCTCCGGATGGGCATGCAGATCCCGCCGGAAGGCGATCAGCTCCTCTTCCCGGGCCGCCATGAACTCCGCGAGTTCTTCCCGCAGGCCAAGCTCCATCATGCGGCGCCTCCCCACATACCCGGTCTCAGGCGGCACCGCGGGCTGATGCGACCGCTTCCCCGGGAGCCGGTTGGGCTGACTCGCCTGCGAGTGCGATGAGGGCCGACGCCGCCAGCAGCCGGACGCCGACGCCGATCGCCCGCTCATCGACGTCGAAGTTCGCCTGGTGGATATCCAGGTCCATCGGTGTCTGCGGGCCCCGGATACCCAGCCTGGCCAGTGCGCCGGGGATCGATTCCAGGTACCAGGCCACGTCCTCGCCGCCCAGGCTCTGGGGCGCCTGGGCGACCGCCTCCGGCCCGACCGCCAGTTCGGCGGCCTCGCCGAGGATGCGCACGCTGTCGCCGTCGTTGACGGCGGGTGGGACGCCGCGCACATAGTCCAGATCCGCGATCACCCCGTAGGCGCTGGCGACCGAGCTCACCAGCCCCTTCAGCAGGTCGGGCGCCTGGTGCCATGCCTCTTCGTCCAGGCAGCGCACGGTGCCGGCGGCGAAACCCTCTTCCGGGATGGCGTTGGGGGTGAGCCCGGCGCTGATGCGGCCCCAGACGAGGCTGAGGCTGGAGCGCGGGTCCACCCGCCGCGACAGCGCGGCGGGCAGCTCGGTCACGATCTTGCCCAGCGCGTACACCAGGTCCGCGGTCAGATGCGGCCGCGCGGTGTGCCCGCCCGGCCCGCTCACCTTCACCCTGATCTTGTCGCAGGCGCCGGTGATCGGGCCGGTCCGCAACCCGATCTGGCCGACTTCGAACCGGGGATCGCAGTGCAGGGCGAAGATCTGGTCGACGCCGGTGATGGCACCCTCGCCCATAGCCACCAGGGCGCCCTCGACCACTTCCTCGGCCGGCTGGAACAGCAGCCGCACCCGGCCGGGCAGCAGCCCGCGGGCGGCGCGCCCGGCCAGGAAGAGCCCCGCCCCGAGCAGCACCGTGGTGTGCACGTCGTGCCCGCAGGCGTGGCAGGCGTTCGGGACGGTGGACCGGTACGGCACGTTCTTCTCGTCGGGTATGGGCAGCGCGTCCAGGTCGGCCCGCAGCGCCACCATCGGGCCGTCGCCCGTGCCGACATCGGCCCACATGCCGGTACCCGCGGACATAAGACGGGGCCGCAAACCCGCTGCCATCAGGCGCTGCGCGACCTTGGCGGTGCTGCGCCGCTCGGTATGGGCGACCTCCGGATGGGCGTGCAGGTCCCGCCGGAAAGCGATCAGCTCCTGTGCGTGGCCGGCGAGGAACTCGTCCAGATCCTCCGGCAGGTCAGACACGGGCATGCGCCGCCTCCCGCGGGCAGGTGAACGGCGCCGCGGTGAACCCGGTGCACCCGATGCGCCCGGCGCGGGCCAGCATGTCCATCCACTCCTCGACTCGGTCCAGCTCGCCCGCGGGTGCTGTTGCCCCCGCGGCCCGCAGGTTCGTTCCCCCGCCGACGACCGCCTGCCCAAACGAGCCCGTACCGTGCCCCGCAACGGACCCGGCACAGATCAGCGCCTGGGAGCGCGGCAGGCCCAGCGCGGGCGCGACGACAGACAAACCGACCGCTCCCGTCACCGAGTTAGGCGAGGCGTACACCCGCTCACTCGTGGCTACTACGGGCACGCCACGGCCTCTGCTCGACGAATCTCGGCATGCGCTGAATGGCCGCCATCTGAGCGTCCCGACGGCCGCCGGGACGCGTTCCGGCGCAGGTCTTTATGGTATCGCGCCCGGGAGATGATCTGCTGGAGTTGCGCAATTGTGACGATGAGATCAATCCGGGCACGCACACTCGTGCACCAGGCGGACGGCGGGCGCAGGTCAGGTGATCTCGGCGGGCTGGTAGACGCCCCATACCTCGCGCAGCGCGTCGCAGGCCTCCCCCACGGTCGCCTGGGCGCGCAGCGCCTCGCGGAGCGGCACGAGAACGTTCTGCGAGCCAGCCGCGGCCTTCTTGAGATCGGTGATCCGGTGCTGCCACTCGCCGGCGTTGCGCGCGCTGCGCAGCCGCGCGAGCCGCTCCGCCTGATCCTGCTCGATCGTCGGGTCCACGCGCAGCGGCTGGTAGGCCTCGCCCGGCTCCTGGCCGGTCGAGGTGAACTTGTTCACCCCGACCACCACGCGCTCGCCGTCGTCGATCTGGCGCGCGATCCGGTACGCCGAACGCTCGATCTCGGCCTTCTGGAAGCCGCGCTCGATCGCGGCGACCGCCCCGCCGAGGTCTTCGACGCGGGTGATCAGCTCGCTTGCGGCGGCCTCCAGGTCGTCGGTCATCGACTCGACCGCGTACGAGCCGGCGAACGGGTCGGCGGTCGCGGTGAGGTCGGTCTCGTGCGCGAGCACCTGCTGGGGGCGCAGCGCGAGCCGGGCTGCTTTCTCGCTGGGCAGGGCGATGGCCTCGTCGTAGGCGTTGGTGTGCAGGGACTGGGTGCCGCCGAGCACGGCCGCCAGCGCCTGGATGGTCACCCGGGACAGATTGACTTCGGGCTGCTGCGCGGTCAGCTGCACGCCGTCGGTCTGGGTATGGAACCGCAGCATCTGGGAGCGCGGGTCGGCGGCGCCGAACTCCTCGGCCATGATCCGCGCCCAGAGCCGGCGTGCGGCCCGGAACTTCGCGACCTCCTCCAGCAGGGTGGTCCGCGCCACGAAGAAGAAGGACAGCCGCGGCGCGAACTCGTCGACCCCCAGGCCCGACGCGAGCGCGGCGCGGACGTACTCCTTGGCGTTCAACAGCGTGAAAGCGACCTCCTGCACCGGGGTGGCGCCGGCCTCGGCCATGTGGTAGCCGGAGATGGAGATGGTGTTCCAGCGCGGCATCTCGCGGCGGCAGTACGCGAAGGTGTCGGCGACCAGCCGCAGCGAGGGCTGCGGCGGGTAGATGTAGGTGCCGCGGGCGATGTACTCCTTGAGTATGTCGTTCTGGATGGTGCCCGTGAGCGCGCTGGCGGCGACCCCCTGCTCCTCCGCGACCAGCTGGTACAGAAGCAGCAGTACCGCTGCCGGGGCATTGATCGTCATGGACGTGGACACCGTAGCCAGCGGGATCTCGTGCAGCAGCGTCCGCATGTCCTCGATCGAGTCGATCGCCACCCCGACCTTGCCGACCTCGCCGTGCGCGATCGGCGCGTCGGAGTCGTAGCCCATCTGGGTCGGCAGATCGAAGGCAACCGACAGCCCCGTCGTTCCGGCCGCGATCAGCTGGTGGTAGCGCCGGTTGGAGGCCTGGGCGGTCGCGAACCCGGCGTACTGCCGGATCGTCCACGGCCGCTGCGTGTACATGCCGGGATAGATGCCGCGGGTGAATGGGTACCGGCCGGGCTCGCCCAGCTTCACCGCTGGGTCGAATCCTGGCGGGTCGCCGGGCCCGTACACCGACTCCAGCGGCAGCCCGGACTCCGACTCACATCCCATGTGCCAAGACTAGGGCGTGATGAGCGGCCTTTGAGCAGGCGGGCTCAGGGCCGCGCGGGCGCTGGATGGGGCGCGCGGACGCGGGCGCGCGCCTGACGGAGCGGGCAAGCCACGGGCTGATTGCATGGGTCATCTGACGGGCTGGCGTACGGTTGCTCACCGGGCCGGGTATATACCGACAACTGGTGTTGGGGAAACCAGCGGGCCAACTACAAGTTACTGGTGATTAACTACTCGCTGTGATGGACCACGGGAGCGGATGCAAGCCGGGCCGGGCCGGGCGGGCCTGGCTGGCCGACCTGCGGACACGCGCCGCCGCCGTGTGCCTCGCTGTCACCGCGGCGGCCGTCTTGACCGCGCCGGCCGCATGGGCCAACCCGGGGCCACCAGCCCGCCCGGGAACGCAGGCCGGCCCAGCGGCACGGGTCCGCCCCGCCGCGCTGGCCCACCCGCGGGCGGGACATACCGGGAAACCTGGCCAGGGAGCACCGGACGCGGGCACCAACGCCAGCCGGCACGCCGGCTCGACGGCCGCCGTTCACCCGGGCACCACGACGCACCGTGCTGCCGGCGCGCGGCAGGCGTCGCGCGGCAACCCGCGGCTGGCGCCGCTCGGCGGCCGGCAGCTGGCCGGGCGGGGAGTGATCGTGAACTACCCGGCCCGCGGCGGGCGGCGGCTCCCCCACGTGCGGGCCTCCGCGTACGTCATCGCCGACGCGGGCACCGGCCAGGTACTGGCCGCCAAGGACCCGCACGGCCTTTACCGGCCGGCCAGCACGCTGAAGGTGCTCACCGCCATCACCTTGATGAAGGCGCTCAAGCCGAACGCCACCGTGATCGCATCGCGCCGGGCCGCCGCCGTCGAGCCGAGCAAGGTCGGACTGATCGCCGGCGACCGCTACCGGGTCTCCGATCTGTTCAAGGCGCTGCTGATGATCTCCGCAAACGACGCGGCGATCGCCCTCGTGCAAGCGACCGGGTCTTACGCCAGGGGCATGGCGATGATCAACGCGGAGGCACGCCACCTGCGCGCGGACGACACGGTGGCCGTGACACCGAACGGGCTCGACGCCCGGGGCCAGCATGTCTCCGCATACGACGAGGCGCTGTTCGCCCGGCAGGCGCTGGCCATCCCCGCGTTCATGCACGACGAGCGGAAGCTGACGTTCCGTTTCCCGCTCCGGCCGCACCGCACCCGGCATCACCGCCACCGCATGGTCACCCTTTACACCCAGAACACGATGCTGACCACGTTCCGGGGGGACCTCGGTGGCAAGATCGGCTGGACCACCCCGGCCAAGGCGACGTTCATCGGATGGGCCCGGCGGGGACACACCACGCTGGTGGTGACGATCCTCCACTGCAGACCGCTGGCCGAGCTGACCTACGCTGCCCGCCTGCTGAACTGGGGTTTCGCCATGGACGGGAAGGTCAGGCCCATTGGGCATCTGGTCCGGCCGCTGCCCGCGGTCGTGGCCCGGCACCACCGGCCCGTCCTGCCCGAACAGCGCCCGGCCCGGGCCGCCGGCTCCGGGCTCCCGGGCGTCCCGCTGACGGTCGGCCTGGTTGCGCTGCTGATCGCCGCGCTCACCAGCACCGCGATCATGATCATCGGTGGGCGGCGGCGCCGGGCAGGAAACCGGCCCGGCGGCTGACCCGGCGCCTCAGTTCAGCGAGCGCGCACGCCCGGGCAGGAAGCCCACACGGTCCATGACCGCCTCCATCGTGGGGCGGGCGCGGGCGTGGGCCCGGGTGGCTCCGTGCGCCAGCAAGCGGTCCAGGGCCGCCTCATCCGCCAGCATCTTCTCGGTCCGCTCCCGGATGGGGGCCAGGGCGCCAACCACGACCTCGGCCAGGTCCTTCTTGAACTGTCCGTAGCCCACGCCGGCGTAGCGGGATTCCAGGTCGGCAACGGTTTCGCCGGCCAGCGCCGAGTAGATCCGTAGCAGGTTCGTGATGCCCGGTTTATTCGTTTCGTCGACTTCGATGCCCGAGCCGGTGTCGGTGACCGCGCGCGCGATCTTACGGCGGATCACGTCCGGCTCGTCCAGGATGTCGGCGATCCCCTGCGGGGACGACGACGACTTGCTCATCTTGGCGGCAGGTTCCTGCAGGTCGGTGATCTTCGCGACCCCGGCGAGGATGTAGGCGGACGGCACGGTGAAGGTCGGCCCGTACCGGTGGTTGAATCGGGTCGCCAGATCCCGGCTCAGCTCCAGATGCTGGCGCTGGTCTTCGCCGACGGGGACCTGGTCGGTCTGGTAGAGCAGGATGTCGGCGGCCTGCAGCACCGGGTAGCTGAACAGGCCCACGCTCGCCTGCGTGGCACCGCCACGGGCCGCCTTGTCCTTGAACTGGGTCATCCGGCTGGCCTCACCGAACCCGGTCAGGCACCCGAGCACCCAGGTGAGTTCGGTGTGCTCGGGCACGTGGCTCTGGACGAACACGATGCTGCGGTCCGGGTCCAGCCCGGCCCCGAACAGCTGCGCGGCCGCGATCCGGGTCCGGTGCCGGAGCTTCGCCGGGTCCTGCGGCAGCGTGATCGCGTGCAGGTCCACCACGCAGTACACGGCGTCGTGGGAGTCCTGCAACTCCACCCACTGCCGCACGGCACCCAGGTAGTTGCCGAGATGGAACGAGTCGGCGGTCGGCTGAATGCCGGAGAACACGCGTGGCGCGGACATGGGCGCAGTCTAGTGGCTGCGGTCCCTTATGCCGTCGGCCACGCCGCCCTTGCCACCGGTGCCCCTCCAGGAGCGTCTCCCCCGTGCGCCTACGCTGGCCGCGCCGTTGCCGCCGGCCTCGCCGACGCTCAGGACCGGCACGATGTCCGGCACGGCCTCCCTGATCGCGTTGGCGTCGGCGTCGGTCCCCGCCTCCTGCGACGCCCGCTCGGCGGCGATCCCCGCCTGGTAATGCCCGACCTCCCTGGCCGCCTGGCGCGTGTCCCACCGCAGCGGCTTGGCGATCAGGCCGGCGATCTCCGCCAGCGCCGCCATCCCGCGGTCGGGCGTCTCGACCGCGATATGCGTGCGGCGGCCGAGCACATCGTCGAGGTGGCGGGCTCCCTCATGGGACGCGGCATAGACGATCTCCGCCCGCAGGTAGTCGTCCGCGCCGGTCACCGGCCTGCCGAGCTCCGGCTGTGCCGCCACCAGGGAAAGCACCTCCGGGGTCAGCGAGCCGTACCGGCGCAGCAGGTGTTCGATCCGGGCCACGTGCAGGCCCGACGACACGGCCAGCCGGTGCCGGGCGTTCCACAACGCCACGTACCCGTCCGCCCCGGCCAGCGGTACCCGGTCGGTGCACGAGGGCGGCGCACGCCAGTCGAGCGCGTGCACCACCGCGTCCACCGCGTCCCGCGCCATCAGCCGGTACGTCGTGTATTTGCCGCCCGCCACCAGCACCAGGCCGGGCACCGGGTTGGCGACCACGTGCTCGCGGGACAGCCGGGAGGTGGACTCGGACTCCCCGGCCAGCAGCGGCCTCAGCCCGGCGTACACGCCGATGACATCATCCCGGGTCAGCGGCGTCTTGAGCAGCCGGTTGGCCTGGCCGATGAGGTAGTCGATGTCGGCCTGGCTGGCGGTGGGCTCCGACTTGCTGCCCACCCAGTCGGTGTCGGTGGTGCCGATGATCCAGTGCCGCCCCCAGGGGATGATGAACAGCACGCTGTCCGGCGTGCGTGCGATGATCCCGGTCGAGGAATGAACACGGTCCTTGGGCACGACCAGGTGGATGCCCTTGGAGACGCGCAGGTTGATCATGCCGCGCCCGCCCACCATCGCCTGGATCTCATCGGTCCACACGCCGGTCGCGTTGACCACCTGCTGGGCCCGGATGCTGATCTCGCTGCCGGTCTCCAGGTCCACCGCCCGGACCCCGGTGACCCGTTCTCCCTCCCGCAGCAGCCCTCGCACCTGGACCCGGGAGGCCACCTGCGCGCCGTAGCCGGCCGCGGTGCGGATCAGCGTGAGCACATAACGGGCGTCATCCACCTGCGCGTCCCAGTAGGCGACGCCGCCGGTGACCGCCGAGCGCTTGAGCCCCGGCGCGAGCCGGAGCGCGCCGCGCCGCGACAGCTGGCGGTGGCCCGGCAGGCCCCTGCTGTGGCCGAGCGAGAAGCCGAGCACGTCGTAGGCGGTCACCCCGGTGCCGACGTAGGGACGCTCCCAGAGGTGGTGGGTGAGCGGGAACAGGAAGGGAACCGGCCGGACCAGGTGCGGCGCGATCACTCCGAGCAGCAGCGAACGCTCGGCGAGCGCCTCCCTGACCAGGCCGAAATTGAGCTGCTCCAGGTAACGCAGGCCGCCGTGGATGAGCTTGCTTGAGCGGGAGGACGTGCCGGCGCCGAAGTCGCGCGCCTCCACCAGGCCGACCGACAGCCCGCGGGTGGCAGCGTCGAGCGCCACCCCGGCACCGACGACCCCGCCGCCCACGACCAGCACCTGGAGCTCGGCCCCCGCGAGCGCGGCGAGCGCCGCCGACCTGGAATCAGGATCCAGCCGGGCCGTCTCCGCCCCCACGGCCCTCACAAGCGGAACGCTAGCACCCACCGATCAGCGCTTCGGTGGGGCGCTGGAGGTGACCACCACCTCCACTCGCTGGAACTCCTTGAGGTCGGAGTAACCAGAGGTGGCCATGGTGCGCCTGAGCGCACCGACCAGGTTCAGCTGGCCGTCTGCGACGGTCGAGGGGCCGTGCAGGATCTGCTCCAGCGTGCCGATGGTGCCGACCTTCACCCGCGCTCCGCGCGGCAGGTCGGGGTGATGCGACTCGCTCCCCCAGTGGTAGCCCCGGCCGGGCGCCTGCTCGGCGCGGGCGAACGGCGAGCCGACCATCACCGCGTCCGCCCCGCACGCGAGCGCCTTGGCGATATCGCCGCTGCGGGTCATCCCCCCGTCCGCGATCACGTGGACGTACCGGCCACCGGACTCGTCGAGATACTCACGCCGTGCGGCGGCCACGTCGGCGATGGCGGTGGCCATCGGCACCGCGACCCCGAGCACCGCTGCGGTGGTATGCCCCGACCCACCGCCGAAACCGACCAGGACCCCGGCGGCGCCGGTCCGCATCAGATGCAGCGCCGCGGTGTAGGTGGCGCAGCCGCCCACGATCACCGGCACGTCCAGCTCGTAGATGAACTGCTTGAGGTTGAGCGGCTCGGACTGGCCGGAGACGTGCTCGGCGGACACGGTGGTGCCGCGGATGACGAAGATGTCCACGCCCGCGTCCACGACGGTCTTGTAATAGCGGACGGTGCGCTGCGGCGAGAGCCGAGCCGCCGTGGTCACGCCCGCCGCCCGGATCTCCTCGATCCGGCGCCCGATGAGGTCTTCCTTGATCGGCTCGGAGTACATCTCCTGGAGCCGCCGGGTGGCTGCCTCCTCGCCCAGCCCGGCAGCCTCGGCCAGGAGCGGCTCGGGGTCGGGGTACCGGGTCCACAGGCCCTCCAGGTCGAGCACGGCCACCCCCCCGAGGTGGCCGATGGCGGCGGCGGTGGCCGGCGAGACCACGCTGTCCATCGGGGAGACCACCAGCGGCAGCTCGAACCGGTAGGCGTCGATCTGCCAGGCGGTCGAGACCTCCTCCGGGTCGCGGGTACGGCGGGAGGGCACGATCCCGATCTCGTCCAGGTTGTAGGCGCGGCGGCCGCTCTTCCCCCGGCCGATCTCGACGGTCACGTCAGCCGCCGGGAGTAGTTGGGCGCCTCGGTGGTCATCTGGATGTCGTGCGGGTGGCTCTCGGTCAGGCCGGCGGCCGTGATCTGGATGAACCGCGCCTCTTGCAGCTCGCCGATGGTCCGCGCGCCGCAGTAGCCCATGGCCGCCCGCAGCCCGCCGACGAGCTGGTCGGCGACCGCCGAGAGCGGGCCGCGGTAGGGCACCTGGCCCTCGACGCCCTGCGGGACCAGCTTGTCCTCGCGCAGCACGTCGTCCTGGAAGTAGCGGTCCTTGGAGAAGGACCGGCCCTGCATGGCCCCCAGCGACCCCATGCCCCGATACTGCTTGTACTGCTTGCCGTGGATGAACACCATCTCGCCCGGCGCCTCCTCGCATCCCGCGAGCAGGCTGCCGAGCATGACCGTGTCCGCGCCGGCCGCGATCGCCTTGGCGATGTCGCCGGAGTGCTGGACGCCGCCGTCCCCGATCACCGGCACCCCCGCCGGGCGGGCCACCCGCGCGGCGTCGAAGATCGCGGTGACCTGCGGCACGCCGACGCCGGCCACGACCCTGGTGGTGCAGATGGATCCGGGCCCGACCCCGACCTTGACGCCGTCGGCGCCGGCGTCGACCAGCGCCCGCGCGCCGGCCCGGGTGGCCACGTTGCCGCCGATCACGTCCACCCGGATGTTCGCCTTGACCTGGGCCACCATGTCGATGACGGCCTGGGCGTGACCGTGCGCGGTGTCCACCACCAGGAAGTCCGCGCCCGCCTCGGCCAGGGCCTGCGCCCGGTGCTTGGCGTCTTCGCCCACCCCGATGGCCGCCCCGACCACCAGCCGTCCCGCGGCGTCCTTGGTGGCGCTGGGGAACTTCTCGCTCTTGGTGAAGTCCTTGACGGTGATCAGGCCGGACAGCCTGCCCGAATCGTCGATCAGCGGAAGTTTCTCCACCTTGTGCCGCCGAAGCAAGTCGAGCGCGACCTCCCTGGTCACCCCGACCGGCGCGGTCACCAGCGGCATCGGGGTCATGACCGCCGATACCGGTCGGCCGTGGTCGGCCTCGAACCTGATGTCGCGGTTGGTCACGATGCCGCGCAGGACGCCGTCGTCACCGGTCACCGGCACGCCGGAGATGCGGTACCGGGCGCACAGCGCCTCCACCTCGGCGACGGTGGCGTCCGGGCCACACGTCACCGGGTTGGTGATCATGCCGGCCTCCGAGCGCTTGACCATGTCGACCTGATGCGCCTGGTCCTCGACCGAGAGGTTGCGGTGCAGGACGCCGACGCCGCCGTGGCGGGCCATGGCCACCGCCATCCGGGCCTCGGTGACCGTGTCCATGGCGGAGGAGACCAGTGGGAGGCGCAGCGTGATGCTGCGGCTGAGCCTGGTGGCCGTGTCCGCATCCCCCGGCACGATCTCCGAGTGAGCGGGCAGCAGCAGGACGTCGTCGAAGGTCAACGCCGGAGGACCGAACTTGGTCTCGTCAGTCATGGCACCTTCCCGGGAGGGAGTCCGGTCTAGACAGTCTATTGACGACCGCGGCGGCGGCTCGCCCGCAGCGCCGAAGCGCGGCCGGCGGGCGGGGTCACCAGCCGGATTGGTGAGCCGGCGGGCCGGGTCACCAGCCAAGCTCGGTGAGGCGGGCGTCGTCGATGCCGAAGTGGTGGCCGACCTCGTGCACGACGGTGCGCCGCACCTCCTCGACCACCTCGCGCTCGGTCTGGCAGACGGCGCAGATCGCGAGCCGGTAGATGGTGATCCGGTCGGGCAGCACCCCGGCGTAACCCGTCGTCCGGCTGGTCAGCGGGATTCCCTCGTAGAGGCCGAGCAGGCCCGGCGGACCTGGGTCATGCTCGACCGTGACCGCCACGTTGCTCATCAGGCGGCCCAGTTCCTCCGGCAGGCCGTCCAGCGCCTCCCCGACCATCTCCTCGAACCGGGCCGGGTCCACCTCGATCATGAGCCTCACGCCCGGAACGAGATCAGGCGATCGATTCCTCGACCGCGAACGCGCGGAGCCGGGCCAGCGCCCGGTGCTGGGCGACACGGACCGCTCCAGCCGACATGCCCAGGACGTTACCCGTCTCTTCCGCCGACAGTCCCGTTACGACCCGCAGGATCAGCAGCTCACGCAGATGGACCGGCAGCCGCGCCAGCAGCGCCCTGGCTCGCTCCGCCTCGAGGTAGGCCACCACGGTCTCCTCCGGGCCTGGCTGCTCATCGGGACCATCCGGCAGGTCTTCGGTGGGCACCGCCAGCCTGGCGGCGCTGCGCATCGCGTCCGCCACCTTGTGCGCGGCGATGCCGAACACGAATGACGCGAACGGCCGCCCCATGTCCCGGTAACGCGGAAGCGCGGAAAGGACGGCGATGCACACCTCCTGCGCCACGTCGTCTGCGACGTGGTAATGGCCGGCGACTCGCCCCAGGCGCGCCCGGCAGTACCGGACGATCATCGGCCGGATATGTACCAGCAACGACTCGATCGCGGCCGGCTGGCCGAGCGCTGCCCGGCTGGTGAGATCACGAAGGCCGGCTCCGTCGGCCCGGCTGCCGCCGCCCGCACGGGCCCGGCCGTTTCTCCGGTCACCGGCGCCGGTCAGGCCTGCCGCCGCGGGCCCGCGGCGCGGCTGAGCACGGCCCTGTGCCCATCCCTCGCCCCCCACCGGCCGGATGAGGCGCCGCTCCGTCACGAGAGCATGATTCCCCCGGAGCGGCGCATTCACCCGCCTTCACCCGCCTTCACACGGGCAGGCGACCAGAAAGGTCAGTGCACGTGCCCGTGGCCGTGTCCGTGGCCGTTCGCCGCCGCTTCCTTCTCCGGCTTGTCGGTCACGAGCGCCTCGGTGGTGAGCAGCATGCCCGCGATCGAGGCCGCGTTCTCGACCGCGGAACGCGTCACCTTGACCGGGTCGATCACGCCCTGCTCCATCAGGTCGCCGTAGGCCAGCGTGGCCGCGTTGAAGCCATGGCCACGGCCGAGCGCGGCCACCTTCTCGACGACGACGCCGCCTTCCTCGCCCGCGTTCTCGGCGATCCAGTAGGTGGGAGCGTTCAGCGCGGCGCGCACCACCGCGACGCCCCTCGCCTCGTCCCCGGTCTTGCCGAGATCACCGAGCTCGGCGGCGGTGTGCACGAGCGCGCTGCCACCGCCGGCGATGATCCCTTCCTCGATCGCCGCGCGGGTGGCCGAGACCGCGTCCTCCAGCCGGTGCTTCTTCTCCTTCAGCTCGACCTCGGTCGCCGCGCCGACCCGCAGCACGCACACGCCGCCGGACAGCTTGGCGACGCGCTCCTGCAGCTTCTCCCGGTCCCAGTCGGAGTCGGTGTCCTCGATCTCGGTCCGCAGCTGCCGGACCCGGTCCGCGATCGCCTCGGGATCACCGGCCCCGTCCACGATCGTGGTGGTGTCCTTGGTGACCACGATGCGCCGCGCCTTGCCGAGCTTGTCGAGGTCGGCAAGCTCCAGCGTGAGCCCGAGCTCCTCGCTGATCACCTCGCCACCGGTCAGGATGGCCATGTCGGCCAGCATGGCCTTGCGCCGGTCGCCGAACCCGGGCGCCTTGACCGCCACGACCGACAGCAGCCCGCGGATCCTGTTCACGACCAGGGTCGACAGTGCCTCACCCTCGACGTCCTCGGCGACCACCAGCAGCGGCGTCTTGGCCTGCGCGATCTTCTCGAGCAGCGGCAGGAAGTCGGGCATCGCGGAGATCTTGGCGGCATGCAGGAGCACGTAGGCGTCCTCCAGGACCGCTTCCATCCGGTCCTGGTCGGTGATGAAGTAGGGCGAAATGTAGCCCTTGTCGAACTGCATGCCCTCGGTGAACTCACGCTCGAGTCCCATGGTCGGCGACTCCTCGACGGTGATGACGCCGTCCTTGCCGACCTTGTCGAAGGCCTCGGCGATCACGTCGCCGATCTGGCTGTCCTGGGCCGAGACCGTCGCCACGTGCGCGATCTCCTTCCGCTCACCAACCTCGCGGGCGGCCTTCAGCAGCAGCTCCGACACGGCGGACGCGGCGGCGTCGATGCCCCGCTTGAGCGCGATCGGGTTCGCTCCCGCCGTCACGCTGCGCCGGCCCTCGTGGACCATCGCCTGCGCGAGCACGGTGGCCGTGGTGGTGCCGTCGCCCGCGACGTCGTTGGTCTTGGTGGCTACTTCCTTGGCGAGCTGAGCGCCCAGGTTCTCATGCGGGTCCTCAAGCTCCACCTCGCGGGCGACGGTGACCCCGTCGTTCGTGATCGTGGGAGCGCCCCACTTCTTGTCGATGACGACGTTGCGGCCGCGCGGCCCCAGCGTCACCTTCACGGCGTCCGCGAGCTTGTTCACGCCGCGCTCGAGCGCGCGCCGTGCCTCCTCGTCGAACTCCAGCATCTTGGCCATGAGCACCTCTGATTACGTCTGGCAGGCTGGTGCAGCGCGCCGGTTCTCGTGCCACCGCCCCGGGCGCCGGCGGGGCGTCCGGGGCGGTATGGCACACAGCGCCAGGTCCCGATGCGGAACCCCGGCCGCGCCGCCTGGATCTTGCGGTTACTTCTCGATGATGGCGAGCACGTCGCGGGCGGAGAGCACCAGGTACTCCTCACCGTGGTACTTGACCTCGGTGCCGCCGTACTTGCTGTACAGCACCACGTCGCCGACCTTGACGTCCATCGGCACGCGCTTGGCGCCGGCGTCGTCGAAGCGGCCCGGGCCTACCGCAAGGACCTCGCCCTCCTGGGGCTTCTCCTTGGCGGTGTCCGGGATCACCAGACCCGACGCTGTCGTCTGCTCGGCCTCGAGCGTACGGACAACAATGCGGTCTTCGAGTGGCTTGAGAACAACTTTGGTGGCGGTCGTCACGATCTGACCTCCCCCTCCGGAAAGGCGGGCTGACAAGGACTAGAGAGGCGACCGCGGCGGCCTGTCGTCGCGGGTGCCAGACCAGCCTCGTCGCATTAGCACTCTACCTTACCGAGTGCCAGTTCCGAACAGTATCCCGGGCGCGTGCCCCCGTCAACTTGAGACGGGCTGGCCCACCAGGACGGTGGTCACCGGGAGCGAGGAATCCGCGGGCACCTCGAGCGGCGACGCGGGCGCACCCCGCGCCGCAAGCTCGGCCCCGAGCGCCGCGACCATCGCGCCGTTGTCGGTGCACAGCCCGGGCCGCGGCACCCGCAACCTGACCCCGGCCGCCTCGCAGCGCTCCGCCGCCAGGGCCCGCAGCCTTGAGTTGGCCGCCACCCCACCGCCGATGATCAGGTCCTTAACGTCATGCGCGCGGCACGCGTCGATCGCCTTGCGGGTCAGCACGTCGGCGACCGCCTCCTGGAACGAGGCCGCGACGTCGGCCACCGGAACGGAAAGCCCGGCCTGCCGCCGTGCCTCCACCCACCGGGCGACCGAGGTCTTCAGGCCGGAGAAGGAGAAGTCGAGGGTGGCGTCGCGGTACTTCCCGCGCGGAAACGCGATCGCGGCGCCGTTCCCGGACCGGGCGGCCGCATCGATCGGCGGGCCGCCGGGGAAGCCCATCCCCAGCAGGCGCGCCACCTTGTCGTAGGCTTCGCCGGCGGCGTCGTCGATGGTCGCCCCCAGCGGCCGCACGTCGCCCGCCACGTCGGGCACCAAAAGCAGCGAGGAGTGCCCGCCCGATACCAGCAGCGCCACCACCGGCGTGGGCAGCGGGCCATGCTCGAGCTGGTCGACCGCGATGTGCGCGGCGAGATGGTTGACCGCGTACAGCGGCTTGCCCAGGGCCAGCGCGTACGCCCTGGCCGCGCACACGCCGACCTGCAGGGCGCCGGCCAGGCCCGGCCCGGCCGTCACCGCGATCGCGTCCACCTGGCTCAGCCCCACTCCGGCGGCCGCGAGCGCCCGGTCCACGGCGGGAACCATCGCCTCCAGGTGGGCACGGCTGGCCACCTCCGGCACGACGCCCCCGAACCGGGCATGCTCCGCCACGCTGGAGGCGATCGCGTCCGCCAGCAGCTCGTGCCCGCGCACCAGGCCGGCGCCGGTTTCGTCGCAGGAGGTCTCGATGCCCAGTACCAGTGGCTGGCTCATGCGGCACCGCCGAGCCGCCGCCGGCGGCGGCCGCGGAGCGGCCGGACCGGCTCGATCTCGCGGCGCATGACCAGCGCGTCCGCGCCCGACGGCTGGTAGTAACCGCGCCGCAGGCCCACGCCGGCGAACCCGTGCCGCCGGTAGAGGCGTTGCGCACGATCGTTGTCGACCCGGACCTCCAGGAACACTTCCGTGCAGCCGCGGCGGGCGGCCTCGGCCAGCAGGTTTTCCAGCAGCGCGGCGCCGATTCCCTCACCCCAGCGGTCCTGCGCCACCCCCACGGTCAGCACATCCGCCTGGCCGGCACCGGGTGCCAGCAGCCCGGCGTAACCGGCGATCACGCCCTCGTCCTCCGCCACCAGGTAGTATTTGCCAGGCTCCCCGGCCAGTTCACTGGCGAGCATGTCCGGCGACCACGCCTCCTCACCGAACAGCGCCACCTCGAGCTTCGCGACGGACGGCACGTCGCCGCCGGCCATCGGGCGCAGCACCACGCTCATGCCGGGGTCGCTCCCGAGGCGGCCCGCGAAGCCCGGCCCGTGGCCGTGAGCACGCTCTTGGGCGGGCCGGGCACCCGGGCGTCGGGCCGGCGCAGGTACAGCGGTTCCGGCGGAAGCAGGCCGTCCCCCGCCGCCAGCCGTCGCGCCGCCAGCCCGGCGAGCGCGGCCGCGGAAGGGAAGCGGGGTGCGATCGGCTCGCCCAGGCCGGGGTAGGCGACCGCGCCCTCGCCCGCCGTGGGCAGGCCCGCCGGCAGCGACGCTGGAGCGGCCACGCCAGGGCCGGAGAGCCGCTCTCCGGCCGGCGAGTAGCGGGCCCAGTACACCTCGCGGCGCCGGGCGTCCGTCGCCACCAGGAACGGCCGGCCGGCCGCCGCGGCGACCGCGTCGGACGCGATCACGTCGAGCGTGCACACGCCATGCACGTCGATGCCGAGCGCGGCGCCGAGTACCCGCGCGGTGACCAGCCCGGTGCGCAGTCCGGTGTAAGGGCCCGGCCCGACGCCGGCCACGATCGCGGTCAGCCCGGCCAGGCTCACGCCCGCCTGTGCCAGCACCTTCTCGATGTGGCTGGCCAGCAGCTCTCCCTGCCGCCGGGCGTCGACCGTCGTGATGTGCGCCAGCACGCGGGCTCCGTCGTGGACGGCGACCGTCACGGCTGGCGTCGCGGTGTCGAACGCAAGCAGCAGCACGGTTGCCCAGCGTAGGGCATGCGCAGGAGGTCTTCGGCCGGGCCGGGGCTCCCGCCTAGTGCATCTGGGCGAGGATGTCCCGGGCAGCGGCCACCGCGGCTCCCCGCAGCCGCAGCGGGGACTCGGCCGTGTAGCCGCGACCGGGCTGGGCGGGGCCCTGGGCGACCACCGTGATCAGCGCGTTGCGCTCCCGCACCACGACCGTCAGCAGGTTGGTGGTGATCCCGCCCGCCGACGGCACCTGCAGCGCGGCGAACGAGCTGTTGCCGAGCCCCGGGACCTGGCTCATCGTCGCCTTGGGCAGCCGGGTGGTCTTGGGCGGGTGCGCCTTCAGCCGGCTGACTTGCTGGTAGGCGTCCTTCGCGGCGAAGGTGGCACCGCCGTTCCCGCTGGCCAGCCCGCTGGGGGGGTACGCCCGCACGGTCACTTGCAGCACCCGGTACCGGGGCTTGTTGTCAACCGTCCAGTCACACTGGCTCTGCGCGCCGCCGTAGAGCGATTTCGGCGCAACCGTGCGCCGCTTGCCGGGCAGGTACTGGTCCAGCGTTGCCGCCGTTACCGCCGTGCAGGCGTTCGGCACGGTCCTGAACTCACCGGGCTGGAACGTGGTGACCAGTGAATCCGCCGCCGGCGGGGGGCTGGGCTGATGGAAGTACACATACCCCACCCCCGCGACGATGAGTAGCACGGCAACAAAGGCGCCGCCCCAGATGAATGTCGCCCGGCGGGCCCGCCGGGCACGCGCCGCCGCCTGCCGCCCGTGGCCATCGCGGCCCCGCCGACCCGGGGGGGCTGCTGGGTCTGCCCCGTCCGCGTGCCCGGGCGGCTTGGCATACCGCCCGGCCTCTGCCTCCTCGGCGGCAGGGCCCGGCCGGTCGCGGAGCCGCCGACGATCACGGTGAGGACGGCCCGCCGGGCTGGGGCCGGCCCCGGGCACCGCCCACGGCGGGTACTCCTCGTCATCGTCGGCGTAGTCGCCGTCGGACCAGCCACGAGGAGGGCGGCCTGACGCCGGCAACCGGCCGGACCCGGGGGGCGGAGGCCCCTGCTGAACCACGGTGTGCCTCCGGGAAACGATCGAACCGTGCATGACGGCGCATAGCACCAGGCCTGGGCGGCGATCAACCAGGGGCCGGCCAGGCAAGGTTAGGACGCTCGCACTATAGAGCCTCTGGGCCGCGGCGGTGGGCCAGACACACATACCGGTCCGCCGATCAGGACCACCGGCCCCCGAGCACCGCGTTCGGCAA